>NZ_JPIM01000166.1 GCF_000735195.1 Chloroflexus sp. MS-G | reverse complement strand
TATCCAGCTCAGCAGGTACTCGTTCAGGCATTGCCTTGAAGAGACGCTTAATAAACTCGATATTCATCGCAATTGCGGCAATGCTCTGGGTTGGGCCATCGTGCAAATCACGGGCAATTGCGTGCCGAACTTCAGCCTCTTTTTGCAACAGTTTATCGCGCTCTTCCTTCAAACGCTGATAGAGACGAGCATTCTCAATCGCAATCGCAGCTTGCACAGCCAACGTGGTGAGCAGTTGCATATCTTGCTCGGTAAACGGTTGTCCATCTACTTTGTTCAGCAACTGCATCGCGCCGATAACCCGATCCTTCACCCGCATTGGCACACAGACGATCGAGCGGGTCACAAAATCGGCTTCACGGCTGATCGCATCGTACCAACGAGGATCGTGTTCGACATCATTCACAATCTGCCCAATACCATGCGTCACCACCCAACCGGCAATGCCACGATCTGCTGGCATGCGGAACTGGCGCTGTTCGCCGGGGATTTCGAGCACTAACTCGTTCTTCTCTTCATCGAGGATAAAAATCGAACAACGTTCCGCGCCAACTACTTTAGGCACCCGCAGTTTGATGTCGTTGAGCAGGCTGGTCAAATCAAGATTGCTCGCCAGCGATTGACCGATCTCGTACAGCAGGTGAAGTTCACGTAAATCACGCTCGGCACGGCGCAGCATTGCCAGCTTATCGGCTTCACCGCCAATTGCGCGTACCAGCAATACTAGTAGCTCTTCATCGAGTGGTGGCTGACCGCCAGCTTGCTGGTCGTTTCGACTGACCACCAGGTGGAGCAGGCCAACCCCCTGTCCACCACTCTGGAGGGGCAACTCTATCAGATCGCGGCTCTCGTCAATCGAATAAGAACCGACAATCGGTTCACCACTATCTTCACGGCGGGTAAACCCGTCACGCGCCTGTTCAATCAACAGCAATGTATCGGCATCAAGTTTGCCACGACTCACCTTCGTTGTTTCACCATACGGTGAGACGTACAGCAGTGCGCCAGCTTGCGCCGGCCAGAAGGAAATCAGTCGATCAAGTGATGCTTGAAGCAGATCAGCCACTTCGTGGTGACCGCCGGCAATAAGCAATTGACTGAGCGTTTCAAGCTGGCGCTGATTAATCGCAAGCGGCGGCATAGGACACCTCGAGTTGTGGCAATACGTAAAGATTTAGACTGATAATGAATATTATAGCGTATTATACCGCCCCTGCAATGAGAAGTGAAAAAAGAGATAGAAAAATGGGGAAGGTCAAGTTCCCAATTCACCCCTAGCAAATCCGCTCAGTCGCGGGCGATGAACGGTTTTATCACGTCTGATAACACAAGAACCAACCCATCCAAGATATGCCCACTTGCGATAAACTATACCTCACTCACACGGTTGGGGATAGGAACTTCCTCCTCACCCGATCAGATGAGCATTGGTGGTGATCGAAACAAGATGAGTTGAGAAGATGGAACGCTTCAAAGTCTGTCATCGCAGTGAATTGCCGCCTGGTTCTATGCGCTACGTTGATATCGACGGACTCCCAATCGGTTTAGCCAACGTGCAGGGAACCATTTACGCCTTCAGCGACAGTTGTCGCCACGAAGGCGGTCCTCTTTCTGCAGGCGTACTCATCGAATACACCGTGACCTGTCCGTGGCACGGGTGGACTTACGATGTACGTAGTGGGAAGAGTATCGTGCCGCCGGTTGGGTTGCGCATCGCAACGTACCCGGTTGAAATCATCGACGACGATGTTTACGTAGTTATTGATTGGTCTTCCGAGAAGTGATACAGCGCTACCGAACACAGTCGGCGGGCGGGTTTGGCACCCGCCCCGGCCCTTTCATACCCCATGACCACTGCCGGACAGATCATGTTCGGACGTGATGGAAATGACGAGAAACAGTGTCCAGAATCTGCTATCGGATAACTGCCGGCACATAGACGTTATAGAAAACAGGCAGCATTGATAGCGGTCCCAACCTCTCATCCGGTTCCGATCCTGGATTGAGAGGGACGATACCGGCGGTCAAGAATTCATTCCAGGCGGTATTTCTCGTAAACTGAAAGAGACGATGTTGAGTGTACCTGTTGAATACATCACCTTTTTGATACGGATAGAAAATCGAAATCCCGTTAACGTCCGTCATATCTACGTAGGAAGCACCAGACTCGCTAGGGAGAAAACCACTTCTAGCACGGTGACCATTGGGAAGGATAAACGACTGGGTACCGGTCAATTCATCGATCAGTTCAGTCGCTCGTTGCCGGATCGCCTGATCCTGGATTTCATTGCGGATGATTCGTACCCAGCTTAGCAAATCAAGGTATGCATCTTTAGGATCGTTGATACGATCGCCATTACTCTCGATATGAGCACTACGGTTGCGAATATCATTGAGGTGATTTTGTTGTGCAACACTATTGTTCGCGTATGCTGCCAGCTCGCGCGCCAACCTGCTCACTGCTTGCGCAACGGTAGGAACGCGCCCTAGATCAAGAGCGGTAATGGTAAATGGGTATCCGAAAGAACTTGCACGATCGGCGTACTTCTCGACTACCGTTCGTGCTACCATTTCAGGTGTAGTGTTGGCACTGATGTTGGCAAAGTAATCTTCATAGGCAAAGAATGACCATCCCAGGTATTGCGAGCTGATCAAGAACCGGGAACGGGGCGGAACCTCACTGCGGGGGCGAAGCTCGTAGGCAACCTCCAGGAGACCCATCGAACAGGCATCGAGGTGAATGACGTCAATGGGCAAAATATCTTCCGTGTTAAGTACCTCGCCAAGCTCTTTGACAGTCAAAAAAGCACTTTCATTACTCACTCCATCATCAAGGTAATCACTGGTCGAATCCCAGGAAATACCCTTCACACCTTGTCCATGATCGGCAATCGCCAGATAATAGTGTCGGGCTGGAAATTGACTTTGCCCCCAACGCAGGAAACTTCTGAGTGTGGCCGGATCATCCATCTGCCGCTCGGCAAAATGCTCTGTTTGACCCGGTATGAGCACGCGATACGTGTCATTCGCGCCTGGCCCATCGACAAGTGCAGCAACACGAATCGTCGGATTACGAGATGCGAGCGATCGCAACTCTTCCAATGCCCGATTGTAGGAGGCCAAGATGTTTTGACCACCTTCACGGTCATCTGCATTGAGGTACAGCAGTATCGTCCATGCTGGTAGCGATTGCGGCTGGGGAACTACAAACACCGAGATGCTTTCAGACGTTGCCTGTTCATTTTCATTATCGCGCACTGACAGGCTGATCCTGTGCATCCCCGACTGTAGACGGTTCGCCGGGATCTCCAGTACCGGTTGGTTACCGATAGTACCATTCAGGTTGGAAGTCCAGCGCCACTCGACAATGCTGTCACTCTCATCACTGTCTTGCGCCATACCCCGAACTATCAGTGTGTCGCTACCCTCCAGACTAGACAAATTCACATGCGTAATGGTTGCTATCGGTTGGGTGTAGCGCATCGGTTGGAAGATGAGCACCTGTTTCGTATTCGGGTTGAAAGCGTAGATGTTGCCATTCGTAGCGATGTCCCATCCTCTAACCGGCCCTTCAAGATCAATCGTGGCTGCCGGACTATTCGCTAAGGTGTCTGGACGGACGTGCAGCGTACTCGCATTGTACACATACACATTGCTCCCGAAGACATGTAACACATCATCGGCTAGCGGATCGATCGTGATTGCCAACGTACCGGCATGATTCCCATTAGCCGTGAATTTGTGAATCCGGCTAAAGTTATTGAGACCGGCATCGGCAACGTAGACATAGCCATTGGCATCAATCGCCAGATCCACCGGCAGAAAGATCCGATCATCCCTCCATTCACTCTGACGTTGACCGTTTGACAAGAATGAGACCACCTTCCCATCTTGCTTATCGGTCAGGAAGATTGTGCCGTTTGCCGCGACTGCAATAGCACCGGCAGTAACGTTAGTGAAAGCAAATGAAGAACGTTGCGCACCATTGGCGTCTAATTGATACACCCTCCCTGACGTGAGACTCAACTGATCGAGGATGTAAATCCATCCATCCAGACCTCGCGTCATGTCGATAATCTTTTGCGGTGGTGGGTCAAGCTGCAAATGGGTAATCTGCTGGTTATCTAGCCGGGCAACCAGAGCCGGATCGCGGTTCGCTATCAGGACGCCTGTCGCGGAAACGACGACCATCCCCACGATGTCGCGATAGCGACTCGCTGCTCCCCACGAGCGAATCTGGTTCGTGGTTGGGTCTACTATCGTCACCTTGTTATCGAAACTTGTGAGGTAAAGCCTGCCATCCGCAGCCACTGTCAGATCGGTAAAGACTGCCCCTGCAACAGACCACTGACGTTCAAGGGTACCGCTTGCCGACAGACGTGCGACACCGATGGTTGGATCGGTCACCCAGAGTTTGTTGTCGCCATCAACAGCAATATTCTGGATGTGGCTCAGTGACGTTGAAATTACTCCGATCAAGGAACCGTTGAGGGCAAATTTGTAAATCTTATCAAAGCCTCCGGTGATATAGACGTTGTTGTTGCGATCAACTGCAATCCCGCTGCCATTGAGATTGAGACTGGTCGGCCACTGCCACTGTCGTCGTAATGTTCCGGCAGTCGAAAAGAAAGAGACACCTCGATCATAAACGACAGCAATATCACCGTCGGGAGTCATCGCCATATCGTTGGCAAGCGGGCATTGCTCAACGTTCGGGCATAATGACCAGAGAGAAACCCGATTTCCCTGCTGATCAAACTTCTGAATGCGTCGATTCCCGACATCGAGGATGTAAACATTCTGGGTCGGATCGATGACAACACGGGCCGGTCGGTTAAATTGTCCCTCAGTACGACCATACCTGCCCCATTGGCGAACAGGAGTTTCCGTACGGTCGAAGACTTGAACCTGATGACCCTCTTGCTCAACGACAAAAATCGTACCATTCGCACTAACTGCGATCCCACTGGCGCCATCAAACCGACCTGGCTCGTCCCTCAGAGGAAATGATTGAATGCTGACATAATCGCTGCTATGACGACGCGGTAGCACGATGTCAACCTGTTGACTTCCCGGTTGCGTGGTGTACGTCAGTGTGCGTTCACGCTGCCCAAAACGCACGGTGATGGTGATAGTTTCACCAGGCTGAATGTTCAAGGGTGCACTGTTCAAATTAAGTTCGTAATAGGGCGAACCACTCGCCACACTTATAATACGAGTCACTGTAGAAAAGCGATCTCCTCGTGGACTGGTGATAATAACGTCTGCACCGGCAACCGCTTCACCGTCAACATAGACTCGGCCATTGAGACAGCACGTCACCATTGATCCCCCTGGCGGTGTGACACCACCACAACCACGAGGTAGAGGCACAGGTGGCTCGTCGGATAGATCGGATACCGGCATTGGTGGTATTTTTGGTGATGTACTATGTACGGGCGAATGAACAGACATTAGAATAGCGAGTACCATCACGATGATGGCAACGCGGCTGATGGGATAACGGTAGGTTTTCATGAGGTTCTCCCTCTCATTCTAGGAGCAAGAATCCCGACCCGATGCAGAAGTCTACACCTGGTACGCTGTTCTACCATAAGAGATGGTGGAACACACTGGTTTTTGGCAGTCACAGAAGAAAAAAACTACCCATACAGAGTACTTCCCACATCTTTGTCTGATGCTCCAAACTCCACTGTCTTATCCAGAGCAGTGATGTGGGAGGAGTGAGATGAGGCTTTCAACTCGCCACCATTTTCCCATGACACTTCCTTTTGGGCGAGGTGGGGGCGACGAGCAGCGAGCAGGCTGCGCAATGTCGCCATTTGCCCCTGCTCTACTACTACTACACGGGTAGAGGCAGAAAGCGAGGCTCGTTCTGCAGTACAAGCACTGAAAACGTCGAGAATCCTTACTTCTCAAGGGGTTTTCAACATTTTCATCACGCCCTGACCCATGCAGGTTCCTTTGGTCCTCTGGCCCGCATCCTGTGGTGGCATCGGTGAAACCTGCGCACGTCCATCAGCACGCCTCTTAAGCGAGTGGAAACCACTCCTACTGATGTGGCGACAGGCACGCCAGCGAACCAACGAAAGCGTAGCGCAGCCCACCATTAGAACGGGAAGCAGCACACCTCTTCAATCCTTAGAACGTGGCCCTGGAAACTCGCACATCCAGACAAGAGGTTCATTTTCAGAATCTCGCTAATGCTTTCTTGTCAGCGGTTGTAACCCAAAAAGATCACGAATGATGTAATCTTGTTGCAAGCGGCGAAGATAATTTTGCTTGATCTGATAAATGCGCTGTACGTTCGGAAATCGCTGTGGAAATTTATGAATAATATCTTGTGGTTTATATCCCTGTAGATCAAGTCTCAGAATGAAAAGCTCCTCTTCTGATAAGAGATTCAGAATGCGCTGCCAGAGCGCTACCTTGAATTCAAGATCATAATTATTATTGTTAGGTACGGATTGTGTTAATCTATCGGTCAATCTCTGCCGTCTCTTCGTTCGGAGCACCGTTAAGACTGCCGTCTGAATGCACTTTTTCCAGTATTGAAAGAGCTTAGCCAGATCATTAGTTGCAGTAAGGTCCGGGTTACGCTGACTGGCTCTACGAAGAGCGATGAGTGCATCGTGGAGGATCCCCTGGATGTCGTCTTCTTCAATATCAACATGGACACCCTTAGAAAACGCTGCATCAAAAGATTGTCGAATCCAGAGGTACTGCATCCGCCCGAACAGTGTAGAGATGTACGACCAGGCTACTTGATCACCAGCAAAAGCCCGCCGGAACAGGGTCATACATGCCGGTGATTGTTGTTCGTATGACTGGCGGAAATCTGCTCTCTCGCTCTCACACAAGCGGATAAGCTCTTCCAGAGGCAGCTCAGACATATTCATTGATTTACCTCGACCCGCACTACACAATAACCCCCGGCAGGAATGCTGTCACAGCCCGCCAGTTACACGTACTATCGATGATCGTTTCTGCATCTGGTGGAAGTGTAATGTTTCATGATAAACATGTTATGAATAGGTGCTCA
>NZ_JPIM01000165.1 GCF_000735195.1 Chloroflexus sp. MS-G | reverse complement strand
TGGGGATCGGAAATATGAGCGTGTGTGAGAACCACGACCAAAATCCGATAACTCCGAAAACCCATGCCCCACCACTTAACCGCTTCTCATAGTAGTCAAAATTTGGTATAATCAATATTCAAGAATGGTACGGATCTGGTACGCGCTAGCGATCCCCCACTGAGTCCCCCTCGGTCGAGTACGGACGCAACGCAACCCCACCGGCCAATGAACCCTTCGTTGTTCTGTTAGAGGAGTAGCGAGCCATGAGCTTCGCAGACAAGACCCTTACCTGTCGGGATTGTGGGATGGATTTCGTCTTTACAGCGGGCGAACAGCAATTCTACGCCACCAAAGGCTTTATCAATGAGCCGGTGCGTTGCCCGTCTTGCCGGAAGGCGCGCAAGACCCAGATGAGCGGATCATCTGAACGTAGACGACCGGTAAACGCACCCTCAGAAACTCGCGAGCGAGTGAATTATAAGGTGACCTGTGCCGGTTGTGGTCAGGAGACAACTGTACCCTTCGTACCTCGTGGCACAAAACCGGTCTACTGTAGCGCATGCTTCAACCGGATGCGCAGTAGTCAGCGCACGACGTTTTAGGACGCTGCTTACAGCCATCCAGAAGGAATAAAACACGACACCCCATGCCTCGCTCATGTCCGCCATGGCACGATGCCCACCGGGAAGGCCTGATGAGCAGCTATGCAGGTAGTCGATTATGCGCATAGATCATTCGACAATCACTGGAACCCAATTGGAGGGGCGAGGTGATGCCTCGCCCCTCTCCCTCTGTATGTGATACCGTCGGCATTAGCCTGGTCGAACATCGTGTTTTCTCCTTCCTCGCCCCGTGTGAACGAGGCAGCGAATTGGAAGGGAAGGTGCAAGGCTAGCTTCCCCCTTCCTCGCCCCTGGTAGAAGAGGGAGGGGGTTGGGTGAAGTTGCGAGAGGCCAACCATTCTACCGCAACGTGCGCCGCCTTCCACGCGAACCCATCAGTTGGCACATCCCCGCAAAGGGGAGTAGGAGCTTGAAACCTGCCTCTAACAGAACCCTGAGAGCACACGCCACTGGCCCGCGTTGGTGTGCTGGCAAATCTATGTCAGTGAGCGCAGGCAGGTGAAACTCGCCCTGGCCGTGCGCTGACAGGCGTGATCGACAAGAACACAGAGAGCCTAGCTACAGACCTCTATCAGCACAGGATGTTACCTCTTCTGCACTCGTTTCTCTTTCCTCTCCCCTCACCGCTGACGAGTAGGGTAAAAACTATACGAAACGGTATTGTTGCTCTAAATACTGTTGCATAAAAAATTAAATCATGGTATAATTACCCGCGGTTTCCACTACCAGATCAAAATGCCAATGGAGTCAGCCTGCCTTGTCGCACAAAAGAGGTCAAGTTATGCACCGCCGCACCGTCCGCCTACTCATCGCTCTCCTGATCGTCGCCGGTTTGCTACGTCTACTCATTCCGCCACCCGCTCTGGCCGCTGGTGAAGAGGTGCGTAGTAATTTGAACGGTTGGGGTACCACACCGTGGAGTATGTCTGCCTCGCTCGGTGGTACCTTTATCTACGTCAGTGGTCAAATAACTAACCCTGACAATCCCAGCACCCAGTTCAAGTTCTACAAGAATAGTAATCTGTGGTATGGAAAATTTGACACGACTCCGATCAGTTTTGGTAGTATCTTTACCGGTCTCAGCAGTAGTGGCAGTGCACCTAATATAATTTTTAACCACATCAGTGGCCGCTACTACGTCTTCAAGTGGGATGGTGATGGGCGTGGGGTTGTCTTCCAGCTTACTGCATCACCGGCGGCAATTACCGGGGTAAGCCGCACGCCAACAACACCCACCGCCGGGCAGGCAGTGACGGTAACGGCAACAACGAATGTGCCTCCACCCGCCGAACAGGCTCTCTGGCTACGGTATGCGCTCAATAGTAACTGGAGCAGTTCGACAGTCGTGAAGATGACCGGCAGTGGCACATCATTCAGTGCCACCATTCCGGCTCAGAGCGCCGGTACCACGGTGAGTTATTACGTGTTTAGTTCTGGTAATGTCAGCAGCATTGCTGGTGCCGATGCTGATCTGATGACGATTACTTACGATACGAACGGTGGCAGTAACTACAGTTATACCGTTAGCAGTGGAACGAGTGCAATTTCCCCAACCCAGACACGGGCGCTGTGGCTTGATCTGAATACCATTGCCTGGAATGGTGGCCCGGCAGCCAGCTTTCGCCTGTTGTACGATCCTGATGGCGGGATAACAACCGCTGCCGAGACAACGACATGTACCTTCCCAACACCGGCTGCACCATGCTACGTTCCCTTGACAGCAAGCGGCACGGTGAGCGGGTCGGTCAAGAACCCGAATGCCAATGGCCTTACCCGATTGCTGACCGGGCTGAGTGCCGCTGATGCGCGTCATCTGTTGCGTGGTCAGGTGGTGGTTGCCGCTTATAACGGTAGTGGGTCGCGCATTGACGCGACCGGCGTACAGATTCAGGGTGTCCTCGATGACCTCTACGCAGCCAGTGCCACGACTCAGACGCTAGGGGTAAGCTATAGCGGTGCAATACCGACCGTCAGACTCTGGGCGCCAACGGCTAAATCTGTTTCATTACGGCGGTTTGCAAACTCGACGACCAGCACCTACACCGACCACCCAATGACGCTCGACCCGACCAGTGGTGTCTGGAGCATTACCGGTGATGCCAGTTGGGATCGACAGTTTTATCTGTTTGCCGTTGAAGTCTATGTCCCGTCACTCGATGCAGTGGTCACAAACCTGGTGACCGATCCCTACGCTGTCAGTCTCTCGCAAGACGGTGCAGCAGCGGACGATGTGCGTAGCCAGTTCGTTAATCTCAATGATGCCGACCTCAAACCGGCCGGTTGGGATACGCTAAGCAAGCCGGCGCTTGTCAACCCGGAAGATATTGTGATCTACGAGGTACACATTCGTGACTTTAGCGCTAATGACTCTACGGTTGCCCCAGCCGACCGTGGCACGTACCGCGCCTTTACTTACGATGGTACCGGCCCGCATCCAAACACCATCTTATCTGACGGCATGAACCACCTGCTTCAGTTACGGCAAGCCGGTTTGACCCACATTCATTTGATGCCGACCTTCGATATTGCCTCGGTGATCGAGAAGTCCAGTGACCGTACTGAACCGACAATTTCGTTCAACCCGGCCACTGATCGGGCTTCAAGTAATCCACAGGCCGTAGTTGGTGCAGCGCGGAACACCGACAGCTTCAACTGGGGCTACGACCCGTACCATTACGGTGTGCCAGAAGGCTCATACAGTACCAATCCCGATGGAGTGACACGCATCCTTGAGTTCCGTGAGCTGGTACAAACTCTGAACCAGAATGGCTTGCGGGTGGTAATGGATGTTGTCTACAACCACACGGCGGCCAGCGGTCAGGCTGACAAATCGGTGCTTGATAAGATTGTGCCCGGATACTACTACCGCTACGACACAAACGGCACCCTGTATCAGTCATCATGCTGTGCCGACACCGCCAGCGAATACGCCATGATGGAGAAGCTCATGATCGATACGGTCGTGCGCTTCGCCACAGCGTATAAGATCGATGGCTTCCGCTTCGACTTGATGAACCTGCATACCCGTCAGAATATGCTCAATGTACAGGCGGCGTTGCAAGCGCTCACCCCGGCAAGCCACGGTGTCGATGGGAGCAAAATATATCTGTACGGCGAAGGGTGGGATTTCGGATCGGCCAAAGACAAAGGTCTTACTGTCTGTCCGCACTGCTATGCCCACAAGCACAATATGACCGGCAGCGGCATCGGTCTCTTTAACGATGTGATTCGCGATGCCGCTCATGGTGGCTACAGTACCGACAGCGTTGGTATTCGCCGTCAGGGTTTTATCAACGGTCTGAGCTACGACTGGAACGGCTACAATTATCCCAACCGCTTCCAGAGTGATCTCCATGTAACCATGGATACCCTGCGTTCAGCATTGCGCGGTAGTGGTACCGACTGGAACGGTCAGGGGAACCCCTTCACTGATGATCCACAAGAGGCCATTAACTACGTCGAAAAACATGACAACGAAACCCTCTTTGATCAGAATATTTTCAAATTACCTAACGGGGACGGCAGTGGTAACCCTGGCTGGATCGGGAGTAGCATTCCAACCACTTCAATGAGTGATCGCGTCCGTAGCCAGAACATGGGGGTGAGCCTGATCGGCTTAGCGCAGGGTATTCCCTTCTTCCACATGGGACAGGATATTCTGCGCTCGAAATCGCTGGATCGCAACAGCTACGACTCAGGTGACTGGTTTAACCGTGTCTATTGGGATCGCAGCGCCAACAATTTTGGCCGCGGCTTGCCACCGTCGTGGGATAACGCTTCGCGCTGGGGTATAATGACGCCCTTGCTCAATAACAACGCACTCGATCCTACGTCGAGCGACATGAACTTCGCTGCTGCACACATGCGCGAGACCCTGCGCTTGCGTATGAGTTCACCCCTCTTTCGGCTAACCACCGAGTCGGCCATTAATGCCCGTGTCAGCCATTACAACACCGACAACAGTCGTGATGCGCTGATCGTGATGCGACTTTCTGATGAGGTTGATCCTGATCTCGATCCAAACTGGGAAAATATTCTAGTCTTTTTCAACGCGAACAAAGTTGCTCAGTCGATCACGATTCCTAACGCCAACGGCTTCACCCTACACCCACTTCATACCAATGGTATAGATGATGATCCGGTTATCGCTACTGCAACCTTCAACGACGCGACCGATACCTTTACCATTCCACCACGGACAACGGTTGTCTTCGTTTCAACACAAGCACTTGAACCACCGAGTACGATTGACTGGGTTGGCTTGATGTACCCACGTGGCGGCGTTGCCCATGCCATCAACGAGGGAAGTTTTGCCCCTTCCGGTTTCGATGTCTACATACAGGTGTACGAGGCCGGGGTGACACCTGGCGTCGGGCAGGGAGCGGGCATCGCATGTTACCTGCACTGGGGGCGCTACGGTCAGCCGTGGAACGATCTTCCAATGGTCTACAATACCGACATCGGGAACAATGATGAGTATCGGGCAACGATCCCCAAGACGGTTTTAGAGAGTCTGACACCGGGTACCTATGGTTTTACCACCTACTGTAAGAAGCCAGGTGAAGGGCCAAAGTGGAAAGGAGATAGCTACGACATCAACGGTAATGTCACCGATGACGACCAGGGCGACGGTCTGATCACGATTATCCCGACTGCGGACAGTGCTCCTGAACTGGCAGGTGGTGTCTTTGTGCATCTCTTCGAGTGGCGCTGGGCCGACGTCGCTAAAGAATGTACCTTCCTTGCCCAAAAGGGTTACACTGGTGTCCAAGTCTCACCACCAAACGAGCATATCGTGCCGACTGCTGATCTCGGTGGGAACCCCGCTAACGACTTCCCATGGTGGGCACGCTACCAACCGGTTACTCACGATACCACGCGCTTTACCAGTCGCAGCGGGACGTGGGCCGAGTTCCAGCAGATGGTTACCGACTGCAACAATGCCGGTGTAGACGTTATTGTTGATGCGGTGATCAACCACATGGCCGATATTGAAGTTGGCAGCCCGGCTACTGGAACGGCGGGTACCCAATACAAGTCGCAACCGGCAGCCAGTCGCTTCTACGGTACCCAATATCTGCCCGACGATTTCCATCCCGATTGTCTCATTACCGATTACAAGGATCGCTACCAGGTACAACGCTGCCAACTGGCAGGGTTACCCGATCTCGATACCGGCAAATCAACAGTACAAACTAAACTGCACAACTATCTGCAATCGCTGCTGAATGCCGGTGTACGAGGCTTCCGTATCGACGCTGCCAAACACATGGCTGCTCATGAAGTTGGTGCAATCCTTGCCGGTTTGACCCTCCCTGGGGGCAGCAAACCCTACATCTTTAGTGAAGTCATCGATATAGACACCACCGAACGCATCCGCGACTGGGAATATACGCCTTATGGCGATGTCACAGAATTTGCTTACAGTGTGAGCGTCATCGGTAATAGCTTTAACTGCGGCGGCTCTCTGAGCAGCTTGCAAACCCTCACCAACGGCCTGCTGCCATCACGCTTTGCCCAAATCTTCGTTGATAACCACGACAACCAGCGTGGTCACGGCCCCGGTGGCGCATGTGTCGTTGACCATCGCGACGGTAAAATACACTTGCTGGCAAACATCTTCACCCTCGCCTACCCTTACGGCCATCCATCGGTCATGTCGAGCTACTACTGGACAACGAATCCCAACAGTAACGCTGGCGATAGTCTTGGCCCACCGAGCAGCAACGACGGTGGCATAACATGGGGGCCAGGTCTGGGAGCCGATACCCGTCCGGTATACGGCCCCGGCCAGCCAGCAGGCGCATATCCGGCGAACTGTGCCGGTACCTACCCCAATCCCGTCACCAGTACCGATCTTGGCAAGTGGGTCTGCGAGCATCGCCATCCGGCTATTGCAAACATGGTGCAGTTTCGCCAGACGACCAACGGCGAACCGGTAACCAACTGGCAAAACATTGGTGGCACACCGACCAACCATATTGCCTTTGGGCGCGGCAACAAAGGATTTGTAGCCATTAACAACAGTCTGACGTCAGCAACAACCACTTACCAAACTGGCTTGCCAGCAGGCTTCTACTGCGATATTGTCCACTACGACTTTGTCAATGGTATCTGCGTTCTCTCCGGTACCACAACACCGGTACCGGCCAGTGCCCTGATTGAAGTCAATGCCAGTGGTCAAATCGTGAACTATAGCCTGTCTGCGCAGGATGCCTTTGCCATTCACATCAACGCCCGTCCGCAATACCAGATCACGGTCAACGCTGCCCCAGGCGGGAGTGGAACGGTGAGCGGTGGCGGCGTGTATATGCACGGCGCTCTGGTGACAGTCAATGCAGTAGCGGCAAGTGGCTACACATTTGTGAACTGGACGGAAGGGTCTACAGTGGTCGCCACAACTGCCAGTTATAGCTTCCCGGCAACAAATAACCGTTCACTAACTGCCAACTTTGCGCCAGTAGCTACGAACACGCCGACCAACACGCCGA
>NZ_JPIM01000164.1 GCF_000735195.1 Chloroflexus sp. MS-G | reverse complement strand
GGCCCGTGCACCGGATGATCGTATCGGTCGGGAGTCATCTTCAGCGGATGCGTGGTATTCATTGGTTTCACTCTGCTATTGCATCGTCCGAATCATGGTGGTGACCCGAAGCTGAGCGCGCTGAAAATCTTTAATTCTCCACCCGTACCTACTTTCTGCCTTGATCTTATCTGGCGCCCCTCACCCGCCTGTGATCCGCTAATCGTGGTATCATTTGTTGTAGCAGATGTTACCTGCGACGACATTGCTGCATCATGATAGATAGATAACCTGGAATTGTGCTGACTATGACATCAACAACCGTTGGCGGGTATCATCATCTCTTGCGGGGTTGGTGGATCGCCAAACATCTGTTCGCAGTGGTTATTTTCGTCACCCTCATGAGCCTTGGTTTCTGGCAGCTTGATCGGCTTGGTCAACGGCGTGCAGCGAATGCGGCCCGTCTTGCCGCGCTCGAGCAACCGACAATTCCGCTTACCGCAACAACCGATCCGGCTACCGTCATTGGGCGGCGCGTGGTGGTCAGCGGTACGTTCCGCAATGAAGAGAGCGTGGTCTTACGAGGGCGTCGTTCGGATAATGGTGTTGATGGTGTACATTTGCTCACACCCTTGCAAATTGCCGGGAGCGAACAGGCGGTACTGGTTGATCGGGGATGGATTCCATCCGCACAAGGAGCAGCGACCGCATATGCCGTAACGCGCAAGGTAACGATTGAAGGAATCGCGCGTGCTCCACAGGTGCGGCCTGATAGTCTGTTGGCCGGGCGCGATCTACCACTACCGGGTGAAACGCGCATCAATGCCTGGCTGCGAGTCGATGTACCGGCTATTCAGCGTCAGGTCGGTGTGCCGTTGTTACCGCTCTTTATCGAGCAACTTCCTGACGGTAGCAGCGGTCTGCCGCGACCGCCTGATCCGTACCGTCTGGATGAAGGGCCACACCTTGGTTATGCGCTACAATGGTTTACCTTCGCCGGAATTGTTGGTGTAGGTTATATCTTCCTGTTGCGTCAGGAATTACGACCCAGGAAAGATTGACAATTGATTTCTTCGCCATCGCCCTTCTCGCTTTCTAGGTTGCGTCAGGAATTACGACCCAGGAAAGATTGACAATCTTCTTACATATTACAGACACTTCTTCAACAGCTTTTCTGGTACACTACAACGCAGAGATATACTATCGGTGCAAGGAGAGAAAGAATGGCCATCGGAGTTTCGAATAAAGTTGGTGTAAACGTCACCCAAACTGCCGTGATTGATGTGAGCGAAGCTACCTTCGAGCGTGAGGTGTTGCAACGCTCGCAAACGGTGCCAGTTGTCATTGACTTCTGGGCGCCGTGGTGTGGGCCTTGCCGTGTGTTGGGGCCAACACTCGAACGGCTGGCCCGCGAGGCTGATGGCGCCTGGGTTTTGGCGAAAATCAATGTCGATGAAAATCCGCGTCTGGCCCAAATGTTCCGGGTGCAGGGTATTCCGGCAGTTAAAGCAGTTTATCAGGGAAAAATTGTTGACGAGTTTACCGGTGCTCTCCCCGAGAGTCAGGTGCGGGCCTGGTTGAAGCGAATCGTTCCGGATCGCAATGCCGATCTGCTGGCAATGGCACAAGCGCTCGAAGCGACGAATCCGGCAGAGGCAATTGCCCGTTATCGTCTAATCTTAGGTCAAGACCCGAAGAACGAGACAGCTTTGTTCAATTTGGGTCGGTTGCTCACATTGCGCGGCGATCCAGAGGGGATTACCACTCTCAAACAAGTGCCAGCAGGGAGTCCCTTTGGTGGGCGAGCTATTGCCGGATTAGCCATCGCCGATCTGGTTAGTGCGCCGACCGAACCGGCTGAAGGAAGTGAAGGCCTCTATCGGCAGGCGGCAGCAGCGGTACGTAATGGCGATTACGCTACCGCGATTGAACATCTGCTGACGTTGGTCGGTCGTGATCGGGCATTTCGCGACGATGGTGCTCGGAAGGCATTGCTGGGTCTTTTTGCGTTGCTTGGCGATGATCATCCGCTGGTAGGTCCGGCGCGACGGCGGCTGGCAAATCTGTTGTTCTGAAACAATGCCGGTGTGCGTTGGCACGCCGGCGTGTTCTGCGATACCCTACCTATGATTGTTGTCCTCGCCGGCGGTGTAGGCGCCGCTCGTTTCCTGGAAGGACTGGCTGCAATTGTCGCGCCAGAGCGAATCGTCGCCGTGGTGAATACCGGCGACGATATGATCATGCATGGCTTGCACATTTCCCCCGATCTCGACATTGTGACCTGCACCCTGGCTGGTGTGATCGACCGCGATCAAGGTTGGGGCATTGCCGGTGATACTGACGAATGCATGCGGTGGCTGGGGCGATTGGGTGCCCCCACCTGGTTCAAGCTCGGTGATCGTGATCTGGCATTGCATATATACCGCACGGCTCGTCTACGCGCTGGGGCCACCCTCTCGCACGTCGCCGACGAAATTCGGCGTGCGTTGGGGGTGGGAGTGAACATTATCCCGATGAGTGATGAACCGGCGCCAACCCATGTGATAACCGATCAGGGGGAGCTGCACTTTGAAGAGTACTTTGTCCGTGAACGTTGTCAGCCGACGGTGCACGCTGTACGTCTCCACGCTGCCGGGCCGGTGCGACCGGCGCCTGAATTGTTGCCGTTTCTGTCTAGAGCCGAGGCAATTATTATCGCGCCGAGTAATCCGGTAGTCAGCATTGGGCCAATTCTGGCCATCGCAGAGCTACGCACAGCCATTGCCTCTAGTCACGCGCCGGTTGTAGCCATCAGCCCGATTGTGGGCGGTGCGGCGATCAAGGGGCCGGCAGTGCCACTAATGCGGTCGGTCGGTCTCGAACCAACCGCGTTGGGAGTAGCCGAGGCGTATATTGACGTCATCGATGGGATTGTGATCGACAATGTTGATGCGCACCTGGCACCGGCAATTGAAGCGCGTGGGATTAAAACGCTGGTCACTGACACCATTATGCGAGGGATGCCGGAGAAGATGGCGCTCGCACGGGCAACGCTCGAACTGGCGGGCCTTGTTGCAATGACACCCCACTGACAGCAAAGGTAGCGTGCGTGATCGGGATTGTTGTTCCTGTCAAACGCTTACAACAGGCTAAATCGCGTTTGAGCGGGTTTCTGGAACCGGCAGCACGACAGCAACTTGTGATAACCCTGGTGCGTCACGTGATCAATACCGTTTACCGTTCCATCGTTTCGCAGTCTATTCCGGCACGTATCTGGCTGGTCAGTCCTGATCCGACCCTACGTGACGTTACTGATAATAAGGATGTGGAATGGTTTCCTGATCCGGTTGAGGAACTGAATGCGGCGCTTACTGTGGCACGTCATCATCTACAGCAGTGTGGTTGTTCGTCAATGATGATTCTGGCCGGCGATCTTCCTTTTTTGACCGTCGATGATGTACGTTTACTCATAGCAGCACTCACCAATTATGATGTAGTACTGGCACCCGACCAGGAACAACGCGGCACCAATGCGTTGGGGGTACGATTGCCTTCTCTGCTTCCATTCGGATTTGGAACGGATAGCGCTGCGCATCATCTGCGCAGCGCAGCGCGTCTCGGCCTTCGTGTTCACCTAGTTCACACGCCAACCCTGGCCTTCGATCTCGACGATGGTGAACGGCTCCAACAGTACTACCGCAGTCTGGCTTGATGGTAGCGAGCTGGGCTGACTGCCCGTGCATCCAGGTCGCATGAATCGCGATGCACGTTCATCGGCGTTCACCTGACCCATCGTGAACAGATTTATCCCCGCTTCTGCTCTGGCGGTGTGATCGGCTGATAGCGACGAGCGGCCAGGATGCTGTCTCCCGTATAGATGACCAACGCGGTCCAGATTGCGCTGAAACCGATCAGTTGGACAGTAGAAAATGGTTCGTTATACACCAACACCCCCAATAAGAGTTGCAGCGTTGGGGCAAGATACTGCAAAATACCAATGGTCGTGAGGGGAATACGTTGGGTTGCGGCACCAAAAAAGAGCAGTGGCGCAGCGGTCACCACACCGGTACTGATCAACAAAAGCCATAAACCGGGATCGTGATGGATACCGCCGTTATGACCGGCCAGCCAGCTCAGCCAGAGAACCGCTGGCGGAAACATCCAGAGCGTCTCGACGGTAAGAGCCTCAAATGATCCAAGAGGCGTCTGCTTGCGTAGAAGGCCGTAGAAGCCAAACGATAAAGCCAGTGCCAGGGCGATCCACGGCAACGAACCGGCATTGTAAGTCAACCAGGCGACGCCGGTTGCGGCAATTACAATTGCCAACCACTGCGCTAGACGCAATCGCTCGCGCAGCACGATGACGCCAAGTGCAATACTCACCAGCGGATTGATAAAATACCCCAGGCTGGCCTCAACAACGCGATTAATCTGTACAGCCCACACATAGACACCCCAATTCACTGCCAGAAGTGTTGCACTGGCCAGGTACGTTAGCCGCAAACGGCGCTGTTGCCGTATAATCTGCAACCAGTTCCATTGCCGTCGCACTGCCAGTACTCCCAGTAGGAACAGAAGCGACCAAATCATCCGATGAGCCAGAATCTCGGTGGCCGACGCCCCATTCAGCGCTTTCCAGTACACCGGCAATAATCCCCAAAGTGCGTAGGCGGCGATAGCAGCACCAATGCCTTGTAACGTTGTTTTGTGGGTCATCGTTATTCCTTGCGATAAAATGTAGTACTACAATTTCTCGTAAAACGGTTCTTCTCTCATTTCTGACAAAATATTCAGATTGAGAATGAAATATTATTAATGTTCTACCGCTCTCGGTACCTCCGTCTGGTGATTGATCGCATACCCAAGGGATGATCCACTCAGTGCCATCGTGACACACTTTCTATTGATAACACTTTTCTCACCTTAAGCACAAACAGGCGATCATCCGGCTCTTCGGTAATGCTTCGGTATGGGGGTTCGGTTAAAATTCGGTTGAATCGAAGCTCTACATCGTAGTTTGGGAGAAGAGCCATGAAACGCCCGATACTGCAAGCAACGCTCTCACTGGTGCCTATTGTCTCTTTGCTCGTCATTTGGTCGCTCACGACGTTACCGGCCCTGGCTGCCAGTAGCACCTGGATTGGTGGAAATGGCAACTGGAACGATCCGGCTAATTGGAGTAATGGGGTGCCCCAGAGCCGAAATGATGTGGCGATTTTTCCGAATGCGTCAATGCCACGTGCGGTTAATCTTACCAGTACGATTGAGATTGGTGAAGTGCGTTTTGATAGTGCCATGCCTTATGCGCTTGTGAGTAGTGGTGGTACTGGTAGCCTGTACTTTCCTCCCGCTAGCGCCGGTACTATTCGTGTCTTGCAGGGTAATCATAGCATCTTTGCAACAATTGATTTGCAGAAAACTGTCTCGTTCGATATAGCTGCTAACAGCAGTTTATTTATCTACAATCCCAACAATCTCCTCCGTGGCAGTGGCGGTATTACCAAGACTGGCGAAGGTGATCTCTATCTGTTAACTGCCAACGAACACAGGGGTAAGACGATCATCAATGGTGGTGGGCTCATGTTTGCCCACGATCAGGCCTTTGGTACATCTAAACTTGACCTGCTCAGTGGAAAACTGGTTGCTATGGGTGGTGATCGTCTGGTCGCAAATCAGATCACCTCGCTCAATAATGGCTTTACATTTGATAGTACCGACTATCGCCTCAGTTTCAGTACCCCTCTTTCGTTACCGGGTAACCGCGAGATCACAGTTGAAGGTGATGTCACATTCGCAAAAATTACCGATCCGGCTGGCTCGCGGAATCTGCGCAAGAACGGGACAGGTGATCTCTCGATCAATCTGACCGCGAGCGGCTCTAATATCGGTTCCTTTGTGCGCAATCAGGGCAGTGGCCGGCTCAACCTCTACGGATCGGGAACGGTCGGGGCGATTGTGTATAACCCAACCTCTGGCGGTGGTGAAATCGGTATCGGCGATTACCGCGATCTCACTACTGGTACAGTCATTCGTCGCCGTGGCGAACTCTTTGTGGAGGGTGATGGCAGCGGTGTGCGCCTCCATAGCTCAAATATCAGCCTGCACTTTGAAGTCGGTCCCGGCGGCGATAGATTGGTGCTGAATAATACCACGAACAATCGTACCAACAACGCCAATATTGAACTGATAGGCTCAGGTAATCCGGCAGGGGCCGCCCTAACGCTAGCTCTTGTTCCAGGTTATACTCCTACTGTTGGTAATACGTGGACAATTATCGACCACCAGAGCGGCGGGTCTGGCGGGATTATTGGCACATTCCGCGATTTGCCCAACGGTGCGGTGATTAATGTCGATGGTTATCCGTTCCAGATTGTCTATACCACGAAACAGGTTTCACTGGTAGCGTTACCAACCCTAGTCTTAGAGATGCGTGGCGGTAACAACCAGAGCACCGTGATCAATACCGACTTTGCCCAGCCGTTGCAGGTCTGGGTTGGCGATGAGCACGGTAATCCGTTGCCGGGTGTCTATGTGGGCTTTACCGCACCCGCCGGTGGCGCCAGTGTTACCTTTCCAGGTGGAAATGGTGCAGTAAGCAATACGAATGGCATAGCTCAGGTACCGGTGCGTGCTAACAACATTGTCGGAACATATACCGTTACGGCGAGGGTTGGCAGTGCTGAGGTCTATTTCACGCTGACCAACATTGACCCGACGGCAACTGCCACTGCAACGGCAACGCCGGAGCCGACCGCCACTGCAACGGCAACTGCCACTGCAACGGCAATGCCGGAACCGACCGCCACTGCAACGGTAACGCCGGAACCGACCGCCACTGCAACGGTAACGCCGGAACCGACCGCCACTGCAACGGCAACACCGGAACCGACCGCCACTGCAACGGCAACGCTGGAACCGACCGCCACTGCAACGGCAACGCCGGAGCTAACGGCGACGGCTCTGCCGACGGCGACCACGTCACCGGTTCCGACGGCAACCACGTCACCGGTTCCGACGGCAACCACGTCACCGGTACCGACGGCGACCACGTCACCGGTACCGACGGCGACCACGTCACCGGTTCCGACGGCAACTACGTCACCGGTACCGACGGCAACTACGTCACCGGTACCGACGGCGAC
>NZ_JPIM01000163.1 GCF_000735195.1 Chloroflexus sp. MS-G | reverse complement strand
CGCCGTTGGGCTGGCCGTCGCCGTTGGGCTGGCCGTTACACTGGTTGTCGAAGGTGTTGAGGTACTGGTGACCGTTGGAATATAGATAGTGGTGGTTGGAGTAGGAGGTGGATCAGGCTCGCGCGGGAGATCAGTGCAGAGAACGTTAGCCCACAATGTTGCCATAGCACTGAAACCATCGGCGTTGGGGTGGATATTATCTGCACTTCCATTGGTTGGATTCGTTGTAATGATTTGGCTTGGATTGGTTTCAAAATGAGTGTAGAAATCAGGCCCTAACCGGATGGGTGCACTATCATCGAGTTCATCAACTAGTTCAACGATACTGGCGTTAAAAGCCTGAGTTGTGGCGCGACGTGTTGCAGACTGGGAAGCATTACCATCGTTTCGCCACGGCAGGCGGGCCACCCATAGCGCAAGATCAGGTTTATCCTGGCGGAGTGCATTGATCACTGCCCGCAAGTCCTCTTTGTAGACACTGGCCGGCATCAAGTTATTGTATATATTCGTCGTGGAGGTTGCAGTTGCATCGTTCGTTCCCACTTGCAAGAGAATCTGTTCGGCACCCAGATCGGTAACATGCTGACGATACACGTTCGCTTTACCTAGCACATTGAGGTAGCCGCTCGTTCCGATACGGTCTGACCCAGTGGTGTTCCCGTACAAATCGCGTGCGGTACGAATACCGCTCAACCCGTCGTTGAGAATAAAGACCGGGCTGTTGAGGCAAGTAGTCAGGAGATCATTCAGCTCGATCTGATAACCGGCATAATAAATATTCTGGTAACCGGCGCTATCGGTCTGGGTATTATCTGATTGCGGGTAGTTGCGGCCGTCATTACTACGCGGATAACCGCTGTCGGAGGGAGGAGGACTGGTAAACGGATACCCATCACTCGATCCGGTAAGTGTTGATCCTGGTGGCAAACGGTAGAAAGCCCATTTCCCGGCAGTGATCGAGTCGCCAATGCTGATCAAAACTCGTCCGTAGCCCACCGGGTTGATAGTACGACTAACCGTTCCTGGTATACCATCGATCAGAATGGTTGCCGTGACGGTATATTCCGCCCGACGCGGTAGAGTAACGTTCGCACGGAAACCATCATCGATTGTTGTATCATCAATAGTCTGAGAAAAACCGGGACCGTTGATCGTGAAACGCACTCCACTTAACCCAGACGGAGGATCGGTAACGGTTGCCTGAAGACGGAGGGTTGGCTCGGTTTGAATATACGGAATTTGGAAGACATCTTTCGTTGTTAACGGCCCCGGAGCCGGCGATTGACCGGCCGGCAAATCGGCATCAACGATCAGCATACCGCTTACCGGATCAAGGGGGCGTGGGGAACCGTTGGCATCAAGAATCGCCAGGCTCAGCACCGGTTCGGCCTGGGCCGGTCGGATCAAGAAAGTACGTTCAGCCGCAGAGCCAGGCGGTAACAGATGGAGATACTGCACAATCAGCTCGCCACTTTCATCATCGTACTCACTAAGATAGTCAATACCCGGAGCGAGAACAACACCAGAGCGTTCAACCGTTACCTCTGATCCACCCGACCAGTTGCTGATACGTAAGCGCGGTGCCCGAACGACGCCATCTGGCGGGTTTACAGTAACCGCATTGGTGGCTGCTAGGCCAACACTGCTCGCAGTGACGACACCAGCCAGACCAGGATCGGTCACGATTTTCGGCAACTCATCGACTGCCCAGGCATCGAGGTAGAGCAGCCAGTGTTGCTGGATCGGCATACGCTTCACCAATTGAAGTGCTGCACCGGTTCCGTTATTGGCTGCCAGATAGGGACCAGAAAGTGTTATCTGTTCGCCATTAACAGTTATTGCGATCTGCCCACCGGCCCAAACCTCGTAGCTGACCGTAGTGCCGGCATTGGTATAGACGACCAGAGCACGCAATGAAGAGGTACGTACCAGCACTGGCGGCGCCGTCAGCAGGCGATTATTGGTGAGACGTACCGCGACCAACGGCGTGTCATCTGCGATCAGATTACGACTACCGGACGGATCGCGGCGTAAATCGTGCCATGTCGCAATACCGGTTGGGGTGAATGTGAGCGCGAAGCGTCCGGGCATCGTGATGTTCACGTCACCACTGATCGTTGTTTGCGCGATCAAGCCAATCGGCAACGACTGTGCGGCAACTGGAGGGCGATCAGATCGAACGATTATGCCCCAAACCATCGTGACAATGAACACGATCAGTAATAAACGACGGATAACAGGCATACGATCAACCTTAAATTTTCTACCGCTTAGATTAGACTACCTCGTCAGGAACCTATTAATCACTAGCCAGTTGTCTACGCCACAACGGTTCGCCAACTGCCTGTTCTTGCGGTTTCGGCTCGGCCAGCGGAACCGGTATTGGTTGTTTGAAGGTGGGCACCAATCGATGCAGGGCATACAGGATGGCTTCCTTATTATCGTTCATTGCGGCGACTTCGAGAATGCGCACCTGTTCGGCCAACGTGTGTGGTACAAACCGCGAGGCATTCCAGGCGATAAAAATTTTCGCGTGATCGGTACGTTCATATTCCTCGCCTGCAACAAACAGCTCTTCGTAGAGTTTCTCACCTGGGCGCAAACCGGTGAAGACAATATCGATGTCACGACCGACTTTCAAGCCAGATAATTCAATCATATCGCGGGCAAGATCAACAATCCGGATTGGTTCTCCCATATCGAGAACAAACACTTCACCACCCTTCCCCAACACCGCCGCTTGCAGAGTCAACTGCACAGCTTCGGGAATAGTCATAAAGAAGCGTCGCATCTCTGGATGGGTCACCGTGACGGGGCCACCCATGGCGATCTGTTGCTTAAACGTCAGTACCACTGAACCACGCGAACCGAGAACGTTCCCGAAGCGCACGGCTACGTAGGCACGGCCACTCTGGCGCGCTGCCTCGTGTACCAGTAGCTCGGCCACCCGTTTTGTGGCACCCATGACACTGGTCGGATTAACAGCTTTATCGCTCGAAATCATCACGAAATGATGAACGCCCACTCGCATTGCTGCACTTAACAGGTTACGGGTGCCTAACACATTGTTGGTAACCGCTTCAGAAGGATGGAGTTCCATCAGTGGCACATGCTTGTGTGCGGCGGCGTGAAAAACGATCTCCGGTCGGTATTGCTCAAAAACATGCATGATCCGCTCTACAAAGCGAATATCGGCAATCACCACTGAGAGTTTGGTTGCTGATGGAAGCAGCCGACGGAGTTCTTGTTCGATAGTGAAGACCGAGTTCTCGCCGTGGCCAAGAATGATCAGCTCGGCCGGATGGGCGCGCAGAATCTGGCGACAGAGTTCCGAACCAATGGAGCCACCACCGCCGGTAACCATGACCCGCTTCCCCTGGAGGAGATTGTGAACGGCTCTAATGTCAGTCTGTACCGGCGGACGACGGAGTAGATCTTCGATCTGGACATTGCGTAACTGATTCACGCTTACTTTGCCGTCGAGCATCTCGTAAAGACCGGGGATAATCTTGGTCTTCACGCCAGTGCATTCGCACAGTTCAACAATGCTACGAATGTCTTTGCCAGATGCCGAAGGCATCGCGATTATCACATAATCTACTCTATGTTCACGGGCAAGACGTGGAATATCGTAGCGGTTTCCCAATACTAGAACGCCATAGATTTGCATTCCCTGCTTGAGAGGATCATCGTCAAGAAAACCGACGGCAACGATCCCAAGCTGCGGATTATCACGCAGTTCGCGGGCGATCATCGTACCGGCCGAACCAGCACCCATAATTAACACCCGTTGCACCTTACCATTCTGCCCGGCCAGCAATTTCCGTTTGCGGATGACCTGATGCCAGCGAATGCGGGCAAGTAGGCGAGGAGCGATCGTAGCCGCCAGCCCAAAGCAGAAGAAGATAACAGGTACCGACCTTGGTAAGAGAGCCATTGGCGTCATACCGGCAACGATGAACGCCACCGGCGTCGAGATAATCATCGCCAGCGAAATGGCCGAGATCAGCAACAGCAACTCGTCGATAGAAGCATATCGCCAGTAGCGCGAGTAAATACCAAAACAACGAAAGACGATCAAATGTACCGGGGTAGCAATGGTTGTTAGAATAAACCAACCGAGCAGTGTATTCCCCTGGGGTAAATCATCGAGCCGTACCAGGAAACTCAGGAACGCCATGAGCGGCAAGAGTACAGCATCTAAGATGAAGAAATAACGATTACGAGTGGGTGATGGTACAAGCTTCAAGCCGGGCTCCTTTCCGACTGCTGCGGTTTATTGTGCAGCGTAGGTGGTGAGGAAGCTGGCAAAGGTAACGCTGCTGGTAATCGTGTCCGGTTCTATTACCAATGCTATGAACTGTAGGTGAACAACCGATGTGGTTCGCAACCATTGATGATAAAAATCCTGTCACAAAGTGCACATTTCACCATCGTTGCCGTTGCCACGTTAAATGAGTCAAATTAAGGCCTGCCGCAGATGATGAACAACTTCAGCAACTTGCTCCTCGCGCATCACACTCGAGAAGGGTAGCGCCAGTGAGCGATCACCAAGCCGTTCGGTGATCGGAAAATCACCCGGTTCATACCCAAACAGTCTGCGGTAAAAAGGTTGCAAGTGAATCGGTGTAAAGTACGGGCGACTGGGAATACCGGCAGCAGCCAGCCGATGCATCACTGTATTGCGGTCGGCAGGCGGCAAAATGCGTACCACATAAACAAACCAACTCATGCGAGTGGTGTATGGGCTAAGTTGCGGGCGCTCAACCAGCTCGAGATCGGCTAATTGTTCGTTATACCAGGCAGCCACTTGTGCCCGGCGGGCAATCAACTCTTCAATACGCTGCAATTGAACAACACCAAGTGCTGCACTCATTTCATCCAGCCGATAGTTGTAGCCGAGCCGAGTATGGTTGAGCCAGGCATCAAAAACATCACGCCCTTGATTACGGAGGGAGCGAAACAACTGTGCCCAATCGTCGTGGCGTGTGACGATCATTCCACCTTCACCTGTGGTCATCTGTTTATTGGGATAAAAGGCGAAAACGGCTGCATCGCTCAGGGTACCTGCCATTTTCCCTTTGTAGGTAGATCCAATCGCTTCACACGCATCTTCGATCACATATAACCCATATTCGGCTGCTACAGCATTAATGGGATCCATATCAGCCGGTTGACCGAAGGCATGAACCGGCATAATGGCCTTGAGTGCACCACGTGCGTTGTATTGACGCGGTAACCATCGCCGCGCTGATACACCACCGCGCATCAGATCGGTTACAGCCTCGGCTACAAGCTGCGGATTGATATTCCCGGTAATCGGATCGACATCAACGAAGACTGGAACAGCCCGTTCGTACAGGATACTGTTGGCTGAAGCGATGAACGAGAATGGCGTTGTAATGACCAGATCACCATCGCGAGCGGTAGTAGCAATACAGCAGAGGTGTAACCCACTAGTACCTGAATTGACGCCTATGGCATGCGGCAAGCCAACATAGCGGGCCATTGCCTGTTCAAAAGCGTTGATCTGCGGCCCGATACTGAGATAACTGGTACGTAACACTTGCTGAACAGCCTGAATCTCGGCTTCGGTAATATCGGGTGATGACATTGGAATTGACACGAGCGCCCCCTACAATAGTTTATGTGACGGATCAAAAGGTTCTCGTCGTTCTTATTCACCCACGGCCCGCACGTAGAGTGGTTGTGCGGGGACACCGACGACAACCGTCTCAGCCGGCACATCGCGTTGAACGAGGGCACCGGCTCCGACAGTACTCCATGCCCCGACACGCCGCCGTGGCATTACAGTGGCGCCAATACCGATCAGGGCGCCGATGCCAATCTCTACTTCACCACCGGTATGAACACCAGGTGCGATATGGGCATGATCACCAATGTGATTGTGATGATCGACCGTGCAGGCAGTATTAAGAATGACATTAGCGCCAATGACACTACCAGGATTGACAATCACACCAGCGCAGATCATGGTTCCAGGACCAATCGGCACATCAGCGGCGATAATAGCCGTAGGATGAATAGCCTGGACCAAGCGTTCGCCCCGCGCTTGCAGTTCAGTAAACAAACGTGACCGAATCCGATTATCGCCAATTGCCACAATGACGCCATCGTGCGGGATAGTTGACAGAGCAGTGATGGCGCCTAACACCGGTACGCCTACCAGCCGCTGCCCATGACGGCGTGGATCATCGTCGAGATAGCCGATAGGCTGGTACGGTTGACCGCTTGCCGCAGCACAGGCCAGAATATCGGCCACAACCTGTCCATGCCCACCTGCACCGATAATTAGAATGCGTTGGGTCATACTGAGAACTCTCTTTGCCGATGCGGTGAATTCGTATGATATAGTTCTGCACTGTTACAGACGAAACCACGCTTCTGCTCGGCTAGTCAGTACCAACCGAGCCAGGTTGCAGTGGTGGCACAGGTACCGGCGGTGGTGAACCCAGAAATTCTTCGGCAGTCGCGCTACCCGGTTGACTAATACCTTCACGCTTGACCACTTTCCACAGGGTTAGCAGTAGTATCTTCAGATCGAGCCAGAGCGAGAGCTGGTCAACGTATTGCACATCGTAGGCAAATTTCTGCTCCCACGAAAGAGCATTACGTCCGTTGATCTGAGCCAGGCCGGTAATGCCCGGTAACACCTCATGGCGACGCCGCTGTTCAGGGGTATAGCGTTCAAGATACTGCATCAGCAGTGGTCGTGGCCCCACTAGACTCATCTCACCACGAAGAACGCAGAAGAGTTCAGGTAACTCATCAAGGCTAGTGCTGCGCAAAAAGCGACCAAATGGTGTCAACCGCTCTGAGTCAGGCAAAAGGCGCCCCTGATCATCACGGGCATCGGTCATCGTCCGAAACTTTAACATCGTAAACGGACGACCATGAAGACCAGGTCGCTGTTGGCGGAAGATCACACCAGGACCTAACTTGATCCGAACGAGCAGCGCAATCACTGCCATCACCGGGGCCAAAACAACAAGAGCCGGAATAACAATCACGAGATCAAGCAGACGTTTTCCATAACGGCGATACATAGTCATCTCCGTGTGTCGTTGATCGGGACGCTGTTATCGTAACGAGCGGAGATGTACGTTCGATGAAAAAGAGGTGATAGCAGGTGAAACTCTGTATACATGACACAAGAGGCTCAA
>NZ_JPIM01000162.1 GCF_000735195.1 Chloroflexus sp. MS-G | reverse complement strand
AAATATGTCAATACCAAATTTCCAAACGATTATGCTTCCGCTCTTGCAATGTTTTAGTGACGAGCAAGAGCACTCCGTTCAGGATTCAATGAGTACCCTTGCTAAGAAATTTGCTCTTAGTCAAGATGAGTTAAACACTTTGTTACCCAGCGGCAAGCAGACAATCTTTTACAATCGGGTAGGTTGGGCCAGAACTTATTTGACTAAAGCGGGACTTCTTGAAATGTCACGCCGCTCATATTACAGAATAACTGAGCGTGGTAAGCAAGTACTGGCAAGTAATCCATCACGAATTGATATGAGATTTCTCGAGCAATTTCCTGAATATGTTGAATTCCGAGAACGCGAGGGTGTGCGTCGCAGACCCAAAGAATCAAGGAACAATGAAGAAGAGAAAACACCAGAAGAAATTCTTGAAGATGCCTATGAAGAAATACGAGACGGTTTAGCTCAAGAACTGTTGGGATTGGTCAAGCAAAGCTCTCCTTCGTTTTTTGAACGTCTTGTGGTCGAGCTTCTTGTAAGTATGGGATACGGGGGGTCGCGTCGTGATGCGGCAAGAGCAGTAGGACAAGTAGGCGATGAGGGGATAGATGGCATTATTGATGAAGATAGACTTGGGCTTGACACCATCTATATACAAGCCAAAAGATGGGACAATGTTGTGGGAAGACCTGAGATACAGAAGTTTGTTGGAGCACTTATGGGGAAACGAACGAAGAAAGGAATCTTTATTACAACTTCATCGTTTTCTAAAGAAGCTGTGGAATATGTATCAAGCATTGATGCTAAGATTGTCCTGATTGACGGAAAACGTCTAGCTGAGTTAATGATAGACTACGATGTAGGTGTTACTACAGTAACGACTTACCAACTTAAACGAGTTGATTCGGATTACTTTGGCAATGGGTAAAAGGGGCTGGCTAAAACGCGCTTCACCTGACGCCGCTCCGCTGCACTTCGCGGCGCAGGTGAAGCGCAGACCGTTAGCCCGCCTGCTGTGATGAGCTGTGCGATCTTGTACGTGCGGGTGTAAGCAATGCATGTAAGAGAAGTTTAAGGTGGATAATGGCCAACCGTTGGGCGTTCAAATCTGATGTCAGCTTTCTTGAGAAGATTTCGATGGGTGCGGTAGGGACACATCGAGTCTTTGAGCATCTGAGAGCTCAAGGGCACAACCCCCTCGAACTTGAGCGTGGCTCAATGAGCTTCAAAATTTGGAAGAATATCAAGATTAAGCGGATCAGGGTGCCTGATATTCTCTGCGTAGCTTGTGGTCGTAGGGTCGAATCCAGAGCCAAGACTACTTTTGAAATCTCTATGTCGCATTCGTTGTCCGATCCAGAACGAGGTTGGGATTATGGCCTTAACGACAGCGACTTTGTAGCATTGGTGATTTGCAGGCGGGTTAGCGACAGGCCAATAGACTGGTAAGCCGATGAGCTTGTCCAGTATATCTCCGTTCATGATCTCCGTTCTGCCCAGAGAAACAACCTTATTGTTCTCGTGAAACCAAAAGGTGCGGAAGAAGGATTCGAGACCAGAATCAGTTGGCCTGCCGCAGTTGCGAAATCTGCAGGTATCGTTGAGACCGTTACCAACGATCGCATTCAATATCGCAGACAAAACGATAGTAGAATGATCACATTGAGCCTGTCTAAGCAAGGGCTTCATCTGAATCCTCTTGTTCGTGAAGGAGATGTCATTTCTGAACATCAACTGCTCGCAGCAGTCATCCCTGTAGTCAAGCAATTCCCCTGCTCGCGAAAAACCGATCAGAAGGATTATTATATTGCTCAGCTTTTAAGCCCGTCTCTGAGCAAGCGATACACCGCAGCAAAAGCTTTATCCACCTTCGAATCAGCGAGTGTTTCCAAGGCGCTCATTGATAGGGTCAATGCGGGCAATGAGCACATCTATGTAAGGCTTGAAGCAGCCGCAGGCCTTGCTCGTCACAATGAAGAACAAGGGTGGTCGTTCATTGAACGATGTTTGACAGATGACTATCTCCAAAATAGACTGGAAGCTGTTATTGTTTTGGGAGAGATCCTGAACGATACATCTTGCAGACTGTTATGCCGCGTTGTGAGTGATAACCAGCAACATCCTGAAATTCGCGCCGGAGCTGCTTGGGCGCTCGGTGAACTTGACAACAGCTTGGCTCTGCATGTTCTGATCGATAGCTTTTCTGCCGTGGATGAGGGTATTCGCATCGAGGCCGCCAGAGCTCTCGCGAAATTGGCCTCACGTTTTACCGGAGAGATCGTGAAAGAGTTTCCTCGGGCTGCTCCAGATAAACGGCCGGGAATAGCTTGGGCATTGAGCAAGTCATTGAGCAAGTCAGGGAACTTCAAACTTGAGGACTTGCTCAACGCACTCACCGATGATGAGGACGTCCGTCATTGGGTATCATACATCCTTGGCACACAAGATCAGCAAAGATACATCAACCAGATAGAGAAACTGAGGGCGCGAGACTCAGAGGTATATTTCGCCGTAACAGTCCTGTGGAAAATTATGACGAGTTGGGTCTACAACCTGGAGGAATACTGATGGAATCTCTGCCGGAGCCGCTATATACGACTCGTTATGGAGCAGCCTATGTCGGCGATGCTCTTGAGCTGCTGCAGGGGCTTCCTGATGAGAGCATTGACCTTGTGCTCACGTCGCCACCGTTTGCTCTGCAACGTCAGAAAGAATATGGTAATGTTGATCAGGATGAGTATGTAGATTGGCTTTTATCGTTCGCCATCGAAATAAAACGTGTACTTAAAAGCTCAGGCAGTTTTGTACTGGACCTTGGAGGTGCTTACCGCAGAGGGAGACCGGTTCGCTCGCTCTATAATTATCGCGTTCTCATCAGAATGTGTGACGACCTAGGCTGGAATCTTGCCGAGGAGTTCTTCTGGTTTAACCCATCCAAATTACCATCCCCTATAGAGTGGGTGAACAAACGCAAAATTCGCGCAAAGGACGCAGTCAATACCATATGGTGGTTTTCTAAGACGGACTTTCCCAAGGCTGATATTACCAAAGTTCTGCTGCCTTATTCTGAGCGAATGAAGCTTCTGCTGCAGAACAGCGACAAATACTATTCACCTAAGAAGAGACCGTCTGGACACGACATCAGTAGCCGTTTTGCGGAGGATAAGGGTGGAGCGATCCCGCCAAATCTTCTTCAAATTCCTAATACTGAGAGCAACTCGCGATACCTCAGATGCTGTCAGATTGTTGGCATCAATAGTCACCCGGCCAGGTTCCCTGAGAAGCTCCCAGAGTTTTTTATCCACTTTCTCACCGATGTAGGAGATACCGTTTTAGACATTTTTGCTGGTTCTAACACGACAGGCGCAGTGGTGGAAGCCTTGGGGCGAAGATGGATTGCTTTTGAGATTGATCGGTCGTACCTTGCGACGTCAGCGTTCCGCTTTCTTAACGGAGCCGAAGAAGATGCCGTGAGGGATTTGTATAGTGAGCTTATCACTGAAGGCACAAAGGGGATCATTATTCCGCAGGGAACAATGCAGCAATATCTTTTGGAGGAGACGGGCGAATATGAGACATCGTAGGAGTGCATAACCACAGTACGGCGGACTAACCTCGCGCTAGAGCCCACGTTGCTCCGCTGACGCTCCGCACGGCGGCTCAGCTCAGTTTATACGGCGCGTCACCAGCAGAATGCAAAGTGGCGTGTGCGATCTGTGTCGCGTTCAGGCACGTGCTTCTTGACGTCAACGTGCACGCAGCGTCGTGTGTACGGGTGCGTGTGGCGGGCGGGTGTGCGCGGCAGGGTGCGTTGGCTTTGCCCAATCCGCACGCCGCATAACAAGCGCATCCAGTCGAACGCCTTCGGCTCGATCCCGCGTGTCATCTTGTTTGCGGGCTTGGTGGTGTGGGATGCGGTACCTTGCGTGGGGCGGCTGAACCGCAAGCCGTTGGACGGCTGTATCTGGACAGTAGTATTCTGTAGTGGCAGAGTCACGTGGATCAAGCATTCAACAAGTTGCGCAAGCAGGCGAGTATTTTGTCGCGGCTGAACGAAACAAACGCGGTGCATTTGCCGTGACTGTTGCTGGAAATATGCCCAAGATCGATCATTGCGTCCAACTGCGATGGCAGCCGCACCGTTTACATTCAAGTGAAGACGAAGCGTGGTGGGAAGAACTGTTTTGTGCTATCATTGGGCTATGTCAACACGTATCTGAACAGTACAGGAGTATTCTGTAGTGGCAGAGTCACGTGGATCAAGCATTCAACAAGTTGCGCGAGCGGGCGAGTATTTTGTCGCGGCTGAACGAAACAAACGCGGTGCATTTGCCGTGACTGTTGCTGGAAATATGCCCAAGATCGACATCATTGCGTCCAACTGCGATAGCAGCCGCACCGTTTACATTCAAGTGAAGACGAAGAGCGGTAAGAAAAACTGGCATTCAAGTATCGTTGGTAGTCAGCCAATGTCTCCAAACGCCGATGAAACTCACTTTTGGGTGTTTGTCAATTTGGGTGATGCCAACACACCCCCACGCTACTGGATTGTGCCAGAATGGTGGATAAAAGATAATATCTACAAAACACATCAGGCATATCTGAACAAACACGGTGGAATACGTCCTGGGAATCCCGATTCAACGCACCACTCGATTGATGAGCGCAGACTTGAACCGTGGAAAGACCGTTGGGATATTCTCGGCATCTTTGGTTAAGCAGGAAGATTATAGTTCCAGAAAAGCCGCAATTGCCAGGAGCCGCTCAACACGCGCTTCCAGCCAACAGCGCTTCGCTCGCTCGCGACGGCTAATGCGCGAGCCGTTAGCCGTCTTCTTGAATTCAAGAGAGCAAGCAGGCATTGTTCGATAGGCATAACTGAGTAACGAACCGGGAGAATTGACTATGGGCTACATCCAAGACAATCTAATGCCGAACGAAAAGGTCCTTTTTACTGCCAATGTGCATCCTGCTGTGTTTTTACCTTCAGTGTTTTCTTTCGTAGTGAGCGTCGGCTTCGTTGTTTACGCCCTTATGACAGGTGGTAAAGGTGATATGACATCGGGGTTACTTGCGGGGTTCTTGTTGCTAACTGCCATATGGTTTTTCCTATCCTCGATTTTTCTAGGAGTTCAGGCGTTGATCATTCTCCTTACAACCGAATTTGCTGTCACGAACCAGCGTGTGATTGCCAAAAGGGGCCTTATTCGCAGACATACGCTCGAGATATTGTTGCCCAAAGTGGAAAGTATCTCGGTACACCAGAACATACTGGGCAGATTGTTGAACTTCGGAACGGTCACGGTTACCGGAACGGGAGGTACACGAGAGAGTTTTAGAGCAATTGTTGAACCCATTAAAGTCCGCAAGAAGATAACCCAAATTGTTGAGCATTATATGCAAGCTGATGCTCAGCCTGGGCAGCAGGGAACTCCTCAACGAGAAGGCAGCTAATATGCGCATCGAGCCGATTGCGCTTCGCGACACAGGTGATGCGCGGGCCGTTAGGCCGCTGTGTGCGTGACCGAACTTGCAGCGGAGCGCATACACGAATCGATTGGAAGCGCAGCATGAAACGCATGTTCACCATCGTAGGAAGTTTGTTGGGCCTGCTGGTGCTTGTAGGCCTGGCAGTGGTTCTTTCCATGACCCTGAACCAGCTGCGGGAGGGAGCGCAACTGGGATTTCAAACCTTCCAATCCCTTATCGAGACGCCAACGCATCCCCCAAAGCCCACACCCATGATACCATCGCCCACCATCCTACCGAAGCCTTCACCTCCTACGATGACCGTTACCTCGCTGCCCTATCCAATGCCGAAAACTCCGACGCCATCTGGAACGTCAATCGCAGTATCTAAGCCATAGGCGACTATCACACCGCCAGCTTTTCATACACTCCACATCTGTGCCCACACCATCAGGGCCGCTGCCACCCGGCCTGAATGGTGTATGGAGAAACAGACGCTCTTTCTGGAACCACGACGATCTGGCTGGCTAGCGCCACGAATCCGACATTGCGGAGAGTACTTACCACCTTCGCCCATAAGGTAGGTTATGGCGTGTAAGGGGCTGTTTCTCCTGACCGGGATAAGATTGCTTGCCTTGTCATCACTCCTAATGCTAGCGAGAGAGCTGCACGAACTGCCGGAAGGAAACTGTGGGTGATTGACCTGGACGGTACAGGCCTTCATCATATAGCAAATCAGGTAGGTTGCCTGGCTATGTAGACGCCTAACGGTCGCGCTTTAGTATTTGGTCGCTTGGTTGCACTGGAGAACCCCAAGAACCCGCACGTACCATTTCGGACAGAACTCTACCTGGTAACAGCCGATGGAACAGAACAGAGGCTGTTGCTGAGTGATGAACCTGCTTATGGCCTCCAACCACTCGGTTGGTCCGTGGATGGGCGGCAATTCTATTATGCGATAGGAACCCTTCAGGGTCAATGGGAGCTTTGGACGGTAGACAGGGCCGACGGATTAACCCGGTTTCAGGCCTCCCTCCCTTCCCAGTACCTCATCCAGAGCGCTTCACTTTCGCCGGATGGGACCAAAGTCCTCCTTAAGGTTTTGGATAAAGGTCAATACGCCCTTATTGTGCTCCGTGTAGATGGGCAAGAGCAAAAGACAATCGTGAGCGGAGCAACAGGAGACCAGCCTCTCAATCAATATGCCGCAGTCTGGTCTCCCGCTGCCCAGAGTATTTTCGTTCATATCCCTTCCCAGCCCGGGCAGCCAGCTCACCTGGAGCGGATTGATCTACGAACGGGCCAGAGGCACGTGATACCAACAGAGCCTATAATGGAGACAAATTCTTGATTCCTTAAGCCTGGTCGCCGGAAGGAAAGTGGCTGGTTGTTCTTAAGTACCTCCGCCTCCAGTCCTTGGCTTATCTGGTGCAGGTCACGGGGGGACCGATGGCGCAGATACCATTGACTCAATCTTCCAACTGGATAACTTCGTTTGGGTGGACAGGCTGAAGGTGATCAAGATGGCCTTCCACTTTCTTGTTCCATAATTTGGAAGGAGAGAGCGATGCCAAAGCGTTACGCACACGTTCGACCTCTATTCAGAGCCAGCTCATTGTTACTGTGTATGGCCTTGCTCAATTTTCTTCTACTTATCCAAATGAGTGACCCTTCGCGATGTGCAACCCAAGAAAGCTATCCTGAGCCCCACACAACCGGCACATCCAGCCTCCA
>NZ_JPIM01000161.1 GCF_000735195.1 Chloroflexus sp. MS-G | reverse complement strand
TACGCGGGCCTCTGGCCCGCATCGCAAGCACCTGGGTACACGGGCCTCTGGCCCGCATCGTGTGCGCCTGGGTACACGGGCCTCTGGCCCGCATCGCAAGCACCTGGGTACGCGGGCCTCTGGCCCGCATCGCAAGCACCTGGGTACACGGGCCTCTGGCCCGCATCGTGTGCGCCTGGGTACACGGGCCTCTGGCCCGCATCGCAAGCACCTGGGTACGCGGGCCTCTGGCCCGCATCGTGAGTACCTCATATTGCAGAAGAAGATTCGGTCAGGGCGCAGCAGTGCTGCGCCTGTACATCCAGAGACGATCATTCGGCTTGACTCCAGGGGTACCGCAGCTTTATACAATGCTATCACCCCAAACATCTGATCAACAATGTGTATTCCGGCGTTATACCAATTCTGTGAAAAACACCGTCGATTGTGTAGCCATTTATCTCCGCTATTCACTGCCTTACACGCTGCCCCATTCGTGCGTCTGCATGATGGTGTGTGTCGCCATCTTCTTGCACGGCTGGAAGCAGGCTATCCGCCGGTGCACCAGGCTGCTACGAGCTTCACCCTCCCCTTTCGCTCACCTAATGGAATGAGGAAGGGGGCTAGGGGAAAGGTGATCTAGCGTCGTCCAGAATCGGCCCCTGCCGGTACCGCCTTACGGCAAAATCCCAAACTCATTAAACGTGCGCACTGCGGTTACAAATAGTTCAGGCAGCAACAGCGTGAGCGGCTCGCCGAGGCGTAACATCCAGCTAGCTAACAGGGAACTACGGAGCAAGCTGCTCCACGGCTCAACGGGAAAGACCACCAGAACGATCAGCAGTGCTGTGACGGCAAGCAATCCCTGGACTAACCCCAGCAGCGCACCCAGCAGATGATCGAGCCATCCCAAGAAGACCAGCCCCGCCAGTGAATGCAACAACGATGCAAGCAAACTGGCAATGCCGCTTACCAGAAGCAACACAGCAATAAAGCCCAATCCCTGCGCCAGATTGGGATCGGTGATAAACGAACCCAGCCAGACTGCTACCTCATTACCGTATTGCCCGGCCAGCATAAAGCCGACAATAAATCCTACCACTGCCAGCACTTGCCGGATAATACCCCAGTACAGACCGAGAATAGTAAACAGACCAAGAATGACAAACAATACCAGGTCTACTTCAATCATCGAAGTTCCTTTCTGAACAAATGATCAACACGACATAAAGTCCTTGACGGGCGCGAAACACCTTGATATAATACCCTTACTTGAAAGATTCCTCGTACCGCTTCCCAGAGCACGCATAGCTGTCCCATACGGCGCGCGAGCTCACTGGCACGCGGCAACACCGCCGCAGAAAAGCCAGTCTGTACCCTGCACGTTGGCATCCCGGTAGAAGCAGCATCACCCGAATGGTTGATGCATGCTGCAACGAACTAACACACTCCGCCGGATTGGCGGTGGAGTAATCCCTCAGCAGGAGGATGTATGAACATGACTCTATCCGGTTTTGAGTTGATGAAGATGATTGGCGAGCAGCAGGATCGTCGCCGCTTTCAACAGCTCAACTGGCGCGGTACCTTCGCTGATTACCTCGATATTGTCACCCGCAAACCGCAAGTTGCCCGTAATGCGTTTCAGCGGGTCTACGACATGATTATGTCGTATGGAACCGAGGAGTTTATCGACGCCAAAAAGCGCTTGATTCGTTACAAGTTCTTTTCCGACGAATCGTTCGATGGCGACGACGCGATCTTCGGTTTGGAAATTCCACTCATGCGGCTAGTCAACTTCTTTAAAGGTGCTGCACGCGGGTATGGTACCGAGAAACGAGTGCTCCTACTGCACGGGCCGGTCGGTTCCTCGAAGTCAACCATCGTCCGCCGTCTCAAGCGCGGTCTCGAACACTACTCGCGCACCGAGGAAGGCGCACTCTACACCTACGACTGGTATCCCGGCATCATCGAGAATCATGATACCTTCGATTGGCGCAAGGTTCCCGAATCGGAGTGGGAAAAGTGTCCGATGCATGAAGAGCCACTCCACCTCATCCCTCGTGAATTACGGACAACCTTTATCGAGCGGATCAATGAAGGGCTTGACCCGGATCGTCAAATTCGTATCGAAGGTGATCTCTGTCCGGTCTGTCGCTTCCACTTCCGCGAACTCATGCAGCGCTACGAAGGCGATTGGCTGAAGGTAATGAACCACGTGCGGGTACGCCGGCTAGTCTTCAGCGAGCAGGATCGCATCGGGATCGGTACGTTCCAGCCCAAAGATGAGAAGAACCAGGATAGCACCGAATTAACCGGTGACATCAACTACCGTAAGATTGCCATCTACGGTTCTGATTCTGATCCTCGTGCCTTCAACTTCGACGGTGAGTTCAATATCGCGAACCGTGGCATTATTGAGTTCGTCGAGATGCTCAAGCTCGACGTCGCCTTCCTCTACGATCTGCTTGGCGCATCTCAGGAGCACCGCATCAAGTCGAAGAAGTTTGCGCAGACCGACATTGATGAGGTCATTATCGGCCATACTAACGAGCCAGAGTATCGCCGCCTGGAAAACAACGAATTCATGGAAGCGCTCAAAGATCGCACTGTGCGCATCGACATCCCGTATGTCACGCGCCTGCGCGACGAAGTGCGTATCTACGAGCGCGACTTCAACAAGAAGAAGGTTCGTGTCCATATTGCTCCCCATACGCTCGAAATGGCGGCAATGTGGGCCGTGTTGACCCGTCTCGAAGAGCCGAAGAAGCCGAACCTCACCCTTTTGCAAAAGCTCAAACTCTACAATGGGAAAACACTACCCGGCTTTACCGAAGACAACATCAAAGAGCTGCGCAAAGAGGCGGTACGTGAAGGGATGGAGGGCATTTCACCGCGCTACATCCAGGATAAAATATCGAACGCGCTGGTAAGCAACCAGGAAGAAGGCTACATCAACCCCTTCATGGTGCTCAACGAGCTAGAGAGTGGGCTGAAGAACCACGCACTCATCACCGATGAAGAGCAGCGCAAGCGCTACCGTGATCTGCTGGCGATTGTCCGCGAAGAGTATACGGAGATAGTGAAAAATGAGGTCCAGCGGGCGATCTCAGCCGATGAAGAGGCGATCAAGCGCCTGTGCGCAAACTACATCGATAACATCAAGGCCTACACCCAGCGCGAGAAGGTGCGCAACCGCTATACCGGCCAGTACGAAGAGCCTGATGAGCGTCTGATGCGCAGTATCGAGGAGAAGATCGATATTCCGGAGTCGCGTAAAGATGACTTCCGCCGCGAGATTATGAACTACATCGGCGCCCTCGCAATTGAAGGGAAGACCTTCGATTACCGCACGAACGAGCGGCTCCACAAGGCGCTCGAGCTGAAGCTCTTCGAAGATCAGAAAGATAGCATCAAGCTCACATCGCTCGTTTCGCGCGTGATCGACCGCGATACGCAGGAAAAGATTGACGTGGTGAAGGCTCGCCTGATCCGTGACTTCGGCTACAACGAGCAGTCGGCGACTGATGTGCTCAACTACGTGGCTTCGATCTTTGCCCGTGGTGATACACGTCGCTAAGCCTCGGCAGTAGCTTGTTCAACACTCAACCGACAACCGGCATCGAGGAGGGCGCCGTGTCGCCCTCCTCCGTTACCAGGATTGGTACTCCTATGGCGATGTCAATGAAACGTGCTGAACGCGATCTCAGCCGCTTCCGTGAAATTGTACGCGGGCGGATCAAAAAAGACCTGCGCAAATATATGTCGCAAGGTGAATTGATCGGACGGCAGGGTAAGCGCTTTGTCAGCATTCCAATGCCGCAGATCGATATACCTCAGTTTCGCTATGGTGCTAAACAGGCTGGTGGTGTTGGGCAAGGCGATGGTAACATCGGTGACCCAATAGCGCAGGGCGATGGTCAACCTGGCGCTGGGCAGGCGGGTGCTGAACCCGGTCAACATATTCTGGAAGTTGATGTCTCGATTGAAGAACTGGCCCAAATCCTGGGTGAAGAGTTGCAACTGCCCAACATTCAGCCTAAGGGCAAGAAGAATCTGATTAGCGAGAAGGACAAGTATAGCGGTATCCGACGTACCGGTCCAAATTCGCTCCGCCATTTCAAGCGAACGTACCGCGAAGCACTTCGCCGCCAGATTGCTGCTGGTGAGTATGATATCAACAACCCAGTGGTGATCCCGATCCCCGATGATATGCGGTATCGTTCGTGGAAAGAAACCCTTATGCCCGAAAGTAACGCCGTCATTATTTATATGATGGACGTGTCGGGTTCGATGGGTACCGAACAAAAAGAGCTGGTGCGGATGACCGCCTTCTGGATCGAGACCTGGCTGCGCTCACAGTATAAGTCCATCGAAATTCGCTATATCGTCCACGACGCCGCTGCCAAAGAAGTCGATCAACAGACCTTCTACCATATCCGTGAAGGTGGCGGTACCAAAATATCATCGGCCTACAAACTGTGCAATCGCCTGATCGACGAGCGTTATCCGGCGACCGAGTGGAATATTTATGCGTTCCACTTTTCCGATGGCGATAACTGGGGCGGTGGTGATACCCGTGAATGTGTGGAACTGCTCAAGCGTGAACTCCTGCCTAAAGTGAATCTCTTCTGTTACGGCCAGGTTCGTTCGCTCTACGGCTCTGGGCGTTTTGCCCATGACCTTGAAGAATACCTGCGCGGCGATGACCGCATTGTGATCGCCGAAATTGCCGATCGTGACGATATTTACGATGCGATCCGCGCCTTCCTCGGCAAAGGCCGCTGATCGCCCTAGCCCGATTTGGTGTGCGTATGAAAAGTACCCGCCTTCCCGCTCATCTCGAACAAGCACGACAGGAGATCGAGCAGATTGCCCGTGAGTATGGCCTTGATTTCTTCCCCATTATCTACGAAGTGCTCGATTACCGAACCCTGTATGAGGTAGCGGCGTTTGGCGGCTTCCCAACGCGCTATCCCCATTGGCGATTCGGTATGGAGTACGATCAGTTGCTCAAGGGCCATGTCTGGACGGGAAGTACCATCTATGAGATGGTGATCAACAACAACCCAGCTTACGCTTACCTGCTCGAGGGCAACGAAGATGTGACGCAGAAGATGGTGATGGCGCACGTCACCGGTCACGTCGATTTCTTCAAGAATAATATGTGGTTTGCCCACACCAATCGCAAGATGCTCGACACCATGGCAAACCACGCTGCCCGCATTCAGCGCATTATCGACCGAATCGGCTACGATCAGGTTGAAGATTTCATTGACACCTGTCTGTCGCTGGAAAACCTGATCGATTACCACGCTCCGTATATTCGGCGCCCCGAAGCGGTGACACCGCGCCCTATCGTGAGCGACGAAGAGCCACCGGTCGTCGAGGGCTTACCGGTCGAACGTGAGTACATGCGCGATTACATCAATCCACCAGAGTTTCTTGAAGCCCAGCGCCGAAAACTCGAGGAGGAGCGTGCCCGTCAGCGTCGCTTTCCAGAGAATCCACAACGTGATGTCCTGCTCTTTTTGATGAATTTTGCCCCCCTCGAAAACTGGCAGCATACGGTACTCGAAATCATTCGCGATGAAGCCTATTACTTCGCCCCACAGGGCATGACCAAAATTCTGAACGAGGGATGGGCATGCCTCCACGGTGATAGTCTGATCCCGACCGACCGTGGCATTATCCCGTTGCGTGAGCTGGTCTCGCGCCGTTATCGGTCACAGGTAAGCGATGGCGAGCGGCAACAGACGGTGTACGATTGGAATTGTTTCACCGCTTATCCGACTGTAACCATTCATACCCGTGCCGGTTTTACGCTGACCGGATCGTTCAATCACCGTGTTATGCTGGCTTCTGGCGAGTGGCGTCGGCTCGATGCCCTTCGCGTTGGTGATCAGGTACGTATAGCCGGTGGTACGGAGCTGTGGGCCACGCAGCCGGCACGGTTGCGGCGTCGCATACCATTGCCGCAGGTGCTGGCAACCGTTAGTGCTACTACCAGTCCATCGTTACCATCGCGTCGCCATCGTTATCACTCTGCTCCGACAGAAGTTGTTGATGAAGCTATGGCGACGGCCATCGGCCAGCGCTGTGTAACGCATCCCGATCACCGTGCGCTAGACGCCATCCGCCGTTCACCGCGACCACAGGTCGTCGCATTCCTGCGCGCTTTCATCGCCGGTGCTGTCGGTACTTCCCAAGAGTTGACCATTCCCTGCGTCAGTATCGAACTTGCTCAGACGGTGCAACTGCTGCTGGCAAACCTGGGTGTCCTGGCGCGCCGGATCGAGACAACATTGCAGATCGATGATCCTACGGCTCTTGAACGTGCCTACACCACACCGTCGCCCCCTGTTACCTGGACGGACGAGATTGTTGCCATTGAACGCGGTCGTGCCGATGTGTACGATATTTCGGTCACCGAAACGCATCGCTACGCTGCGCAGGGGTTCATCAACCACAATAGTTACTGGCATAGCACCATTATGACCCAGCGTGTCGCTTCGGCTGCCGAGATCATCTCATTTGCCGATCTCCATTCGGGCGTGGTCGCGACAAGCGGTGGTCGGCTCAACCCTTACAAACTGGGGCTAGAACTCCTGCGCGATATTGAGGATCGCTGGAACAAGGGTAAATTCGGCAAAGAGTACGAAGAGTGTGATGACATCGCTCTCAAACGCTCGTGGGATAAACAGCTCGGTCTCGGTCGCCAGAAGATTTTCGAGGTGCGCCGACTCTACAACGATGTGACATTTATCGACGAATTCCTCACCCCAGAATTCGTGATGGAGCAGAAACTCTTTACCTTCCGCTACAATCGCGATACCGATCTCTACGAGATTGCTTCACGCGAGTTCAAAGAGGTCAAAGAGAAATTGCTCTTCCGGCTCACCAATTTTGGCCAGCCGGTCATCTTTGTCGAAGATGGTAATTACGGCAACCGGGGTGAACTTTACTTACGCCATCGCCACGAAGGCGTTGATCTCAAGATGGACTATGCCCGTGAGACGATGCGCAACTTGTATAAAATCTGGACGCGGCCTGTCCATCTGGAAACGGTCATCGAAGAGAAGCGACGTCTACTTTCGTTCGACGGTCGCGATTTTAGTGAGCGACGCATAGATTAGCATTTGGGCAGAGCAGTGTCTGGGAAACTTTAGTGCATTCTCTCACCTCTCAGCACGTGCCGGTATGGTTTCTGCCTCATGAGGCTGCGGAAGCCTGAGTTTCCGCAGCCGATAATGAGTGCAGGTGATGAGAAGTGTGAGAGGCACAAACTCCCAATTCCTCACCCGGTATGGAACCGGTAGGGGATGCCAAGTGCGTTCTGCAGCACGGACACGGCACCACCTTAACCCGACACGGCATACCAAAGCGACCCTCGCATTCCCTTGCGGGCCAGAGGCCAGTGCTCTCAGGTTCCTCTCCTAGGCTCCTGCAGTCACATGCGGGCCAGCGGCCCGCGCTCCCAGGAGCAATGTGCACACGTTCACCCGCTGG
>NZ_JPIM01000160.1 GCF_000735195.1 Chloroflexus sp. MS-G | reverse complement strand
GCATCAATTCTTGCAACCGCATTGTCGGATCAAGATCGAGACGGGTGATCTGGTCAATGCGTTCTTGCCAGAAGCGCAAGATAAACGTGCGTACTGTTTCCAAACCCTGATCGAGATAGATCGCACCAACCAGCGCCTCAAACAGATCAGCCAGCAACTTTTCGCGACTCCGACCGGCCGGATTGTCCTCACCACGCGAGAGATAGGCGTACTGTCCCAAATTGAGTTGACCGGCGCACTCGGCCAGTCCTTTCGTGCTCACCAGCGCAGCACGCCAATGGGTCAGTGTTGCCTCGTTTTGTTCGGGAAAGGTCGTAAACAGCCAGGTTGTTGTTACGAAATGCAACACCGAGTCGCCGAGAAACTCCAACCGCTCATAATCGGTCGGCTGAGACAATCGATGAGATTGTTCGTTAAACAGCGAACGGTGCATAAATGCTCGCTGTAATAACGAACGATCCTGAAACGTAATCCCAATCACCCGCTCAAGCTCTGCTAATCGCTCGGACATACGCGCTATCCGTGGTATTTGCGGAAGGCAAGACAGACGTTATGCCCACCAAAACCAAATGAGTTACTCAGAGCCACTTCGATCTGGGCCGGACGGGGATGGTTCGGCACAAAATCGAGATCACATGCCGGATCGGGATGCTGGAGATTAATCGTCGCCGGTAACAGATTGTTTTGCATTGCCAACACGGTGACAACCGCTTCGATGGCCCCCGCTGCACCGAGAAGATGACCGAACTGCGACTTGCTGGCACTGACCGGCGGTGACTGTTCACGACCGCCGAAGACCTGCTTGATAGCTGCGGTTTCTACCGGATCACCGGACGGCGTCGAAGTAGCGTGGGCATTGATGTAATCGACATCGCCTGGCGTTAGACCACCTCGTTGCAACGCCAGCCGGATCGCTCGTGCCACCCCCTCACCATCTTCGGCCAGATTCGAGATATGATACGCATCAGACGTTGCCCCATAACCGACCACTTCAGCCAGAATACGGGCCCCACGAGCGAGAGCAAATTCGAGGTCTTCGAGGATAAGCACTGCTGCCCCCTCACCCATCACAAAACCGTCTCGCTCAGCATCAAACGGACGTGAGGCGTGGTCATAATCTTCATTACGGGTGGAAAGGGCACGCATCGCATTGAACCCAGCCACCCCAATCGGAGTAATACTGGCCTCACTCCCACCCACAATCATCGCCTTCGCCCAGCCACGTCGAATGGTCTCTGCGGCCTCACCAATTGCATGCGCTGAACTGGCACAGGCCGATGTCACACAGTAGCTTGGCCCACGGGCGCCAGTGACAATCGAAACCTGACCGGCAGCCAGGTTCGTAATCATCGCTGGAATCAAGAAGGGGCTTATCCGTCCTGGCCCACGACTGCGTAGCACCTCTAGCTGCTCAGAGAGTGTTGCAATCCCACCAATTCCACTGGCAATAAAGACCCCAATCTCATCACGATTGGCCGGTGTAATCTCTAGTTCGGCATCACGCAACGCCTCTTTCGTTGCTGCAATTGCAAACTGGACAAAGCGGTCGGTGCGTCGCGCCTCTTTGCGATCCATATAGTTTATCGGATCGAAACCTTTCACCTCGGCGGCAAAGCGGGTATCAAAACCCGTCGGATCGAACAATGTGATCGGACCGACGCCGCTCCGCGCTGCGACGATCCCCTGCCAGAGTTCGGCTACGCTGAGGCCAAGTGGGCTAATTGCCCCCATTCCGGTCACTACCACCCGTCGATCCATGATCACTCCTTAGTGTTGCAAGCAACGAATAACATCGGCGCGCATTATATCATGTTGTACCAGGAACTATGGCAAATGGCTCCCAGTACAACAACGACAGCACCCGGCACAACTACTCGACGGTATTCCGTAATACTCCAATGCCATCAATCTCAGCTTCCATGACGTCACCGGCTTTCAACCAACGCTGTGGCGTCATCCCCATTCCAACCCCAGCTGGCGTACCGGTCGCAATAATATCACCAGGCTCAAGCGTAATGCCGCGGCTGAACGTAGCAATACAGGTCGGAATATCAAAGATCATGTCGCGAGTGGTCGAATTCTGAACTAATTCACCGTTCAGCCGCAATCGAATACCAAGCGCGTGGGGATCGGGAATTTCGTCGGCAGTGACAATCCACGGCCCTAGCGGCGCGCTGCCATCGAGACTCTTGCTGTAGAAGAATTGCTGGTGGCGCGTCTGCAAATCACGGGCACTCACATCATTCATGATGGTATAGCCAAAGACGTAATCGAGCGCAGCACTCGCCGGAATATCCCTTCCGCGTCGTCCAATAATGACAGCTAATTCCACCTCCCAGTCACGCTGGGCCGATACATCGGGCATGAGCGGAACCGGTGCGTTCGGGTGATTTACCGCTGTCGGCATCTTACTAAAGAAGACCGGATATTCCGGCAGTTTTTCCGGCAAACCTTTCGCCCGCAGCGACTCAATCGCGTGCGCGGCATAATTCATGCCTAGGCAGATGATGTTTTTACGCGGACGTGGAATCGGTGCCCGCAGTTCAATCTCAGCCAACGCCAGCCCCCCTTCTGCTGCTGCCACCAGTTTCCGCGCTTCAGCCAGCAGATCAGGCCCGCCATCGATCAGTTCCAACATCGACGCCGCCAACGGCGACAGATCGATGACCTCATCGCCGCGTAGAGCACCAACACGCTCAGCCCCATCATACCGATACGTCAAGAACTTCATACGTCCTCCATATATCCCTTCACGGCGTATTCACCGTAATCGGAATCGGTGTAAAAACCAGGATAAACGTTAAGATACCGATGTATGCCAGCCACCGCCACGGGCCCTCGAGCGGAGAAATCTCGTTCCGCAATGGACTACGCTGCTGACCGATCAAAGCAATCATCACTGCCCAGATGAACCAGCCCGACCAGAAAAATCCCAGGCCGAGGAGTGCCACTGCAACAATCGCACTCATCAGGCGGGCCGCACGCGGGCCAAACAGGGCAAAGAAAATGTGCCCACCGTCAAGCTGACCGGCCGGCAGTAGATTAAGACCGGTCACCAGCAGACCTGCCCAACCGGCAAGTGCCATCGGGTGCAGATAAACATCTTCACCGCCGCTCGGCAGAAAGCGCCCGAAAATCAATATCTTCATTGCCGCGTAGAGCAACGAATTGCCTTCGGTAAAGCTGCCTGGCAACGGTACGACCTGTTTTACTTCCGAAATGCTCAATCCGATGGCCAGTACCGGTATGGCGACGAACAGACCGGCCAATGGCCCGGCAATCCCGATTGCCAGCAGCGCCCGCCGGTTTGGCACCAGGTCTTTTATCGCAATAAATGCCCCCATTGTCCCCAGCAAAAAGAATGGCATTGGAATGAAAAAAGGGTAGCTAACCGCCACGCGCTCACGACGAGCCACAATAAAATGACCTAATTCATGGGCGAGAAGTATCGCCAGCAGTGAACCGCTGAAACTCAGGGCATAACCCCAGTTGAAAACAACTTGACCGGTACTTTCGATATACTCTTGCCCGCCAACCAGCATCGTTGAGGCAACAGTAAGCAAAAAGAGCAACACTGCCAGCCACAAACGTGAAGGCTGGGCTTTAGGCGGTGTAGGAATAAACAGAATTGCCGCACCGGCTGGATCATGCTGAAAAAGCGGTGTGTAACCCAATCGCTCTGCTCGACCCACAATTGCATCATGCGCAGCCTGTGCCTCTAAGAGCAACTGTCCTCGACAGCGGACAGCCCGCTGATCACCATTGGTCAGTTCTTCCGTGGCGCTAACCAGCATCACCTCAGCGGCCAATATGCGGAGTGTAGAAATCGTGTCAATCTCGAACATCATGGTGTTTCCTTTGCTGGAACAGTGTCATGGTTCATCTTACCACAGGCCTGAACAGACCATGCGACCGTCTGTAGATTTCCAGATATTTTCGGAGTTCTCAGCTTTGGGTTCCATTCAATAATAGAACGGGTTACCAATGGCTCGGATCCGGCGAATATCAGGCAACCACTATCGGCAATCGCCAATCCGTGCAATCTCCCTGGGATCGCAGGCCTCTGGCCCGCATTGTGTAGTGCGCAACGAGACCCCCGTCGAGTCGCAGCACGAGCCAGCACAGGAACACCGCTATGTACATCGGTGCGCGAAGATAAGCGTGGTTCCGCCTCATGCTGTGCAAATAGACAGCCAATATCTCGTATAATGAGATAGATTTCAAGAGCGGCACTGTATTCTGTCCTGGATTTTGACCACTAACCAGTGGCCGAATATGAGTATCTATCAACGCCGGGAACAACTATGGCAAACCCCAATGTTATCCTGCGTCGCGATCCCAATACCGGCGCTGCCAATTTGTTGGCCTTCGCCGAATGGCTCTCCCAACCAACGCTACCCTGCCATCTGATCGATGTGCAACTACCACCTGCCCTGCCGCCAACCACCCTCCGCTGGCTCGCACTTTTATTGCGCGAAGAACTTGCAGGAACACTCTACCAGCCAGGAAACACTCAATTTGTGATTGTTGCTCCTGTCAGTAACCACACTGCGCAAACGATGCAGATCGAGCGTCTGCGAGCATTGTTCCAGCGACAAATGCAACGACTCGATCTCAACACCATACCTGTTATTCGGTACCATTCGATTCCTATCAACAGCGATCCGGCAACAATTCTGCAATACCTCACTCCCGACAACGCCGACCCTGGTGCACTCCTCAACCGTTTGATCACGCAACTGGCAGCGTTAGGCACAACCATTAATAACCAACGGCAGTTTGAGGTTGATCCAGTCTCTGGCTTACCCAACAGCCTTATCGCCCGCAGACGTCTCGACGATCTGATACGAATTGCGCTTGAACAAAATCAGCCGTGTAGCATATTGTTGATCAACGGTGACCATCTGCGTCGTTACAATGAACTAAGTTACGCCGCTGGGGATCAACTGATCCGTGATCTGGCAGCAACATTGCGTGAACAATTGCGGCCAAGTGATATTCTCGCCCGTTGGGAGACAGGCGATCAGTTCCTGGCGATACTGCCTCAAACCGGCGTCAGTGGTGCGTCTGCACTGGCTGAACGACTACGCCAACGAATTATCGAGCGTTCACAGCTCTGGCCTTTTCCGGTCACTATCTCGATAGGAATTGCATCCATTCCCCAACATACTCGCGACGCTGATACTATCCTGCGCATCGCAACCGAAGCTGTACTGCGAGCAAAAGCTGCTGGTAAAAACCGCGTCGTGGTCGGCCACTCAGTATGATAAGCAAGGAGCTTGGCAAAACAACCGGCGTGGTGTTGAAAAGCTCTGTATCACTCGTGACACCCAAGCATCAGGCAGTGCGACGTGGTACAATAAAGAGAAATCTGAATCAGGTTACACGCACTGGCAGGTGCCTATGGCAATGATCTTTTATCGAGATATGGAGTTAATCTGCCGCAGTTGCGGAGCAACCTTCATCTTTACTGCTGGCGAGCAAGAGTTCTACGCCGATAAGGGCTTTCTCAATGAACCGACTCGTTGCCCAAAGTGTCGTAACCGTCGCGAGACTCAGCGTCGCCGCACTGAGCCGCGTGCAGAACTAGCAGAGCTAGATGAAGAGTGATTGACCTCCGTTGGCGTCAACGCATCATCTGGGCAGCTTACACCCTGCTTACAGTCGTTGCACTATCACTTGCCCTCCGTCCTGACCCTTACGATACATTACGTCAGGCCGACACCCTCTTTGTTGCCGGTCATTACCGTGCAGCGCTCGTTACCTACGCTTCGCTAACAAACCTCCTGAGCGATGCCTCCCTACGGCTTGGCATCGTCCTGACGGTGCGCAATGAAACCGATCTGGCGCGACGAGCCTTCGCCTCTGCCATTCAAGCTGGTTTGCGGCCACGTGAATATCAGCTCGCTGTACTCTATTTAGGTAATCTGGCGATGCGCGAGGGAGACACGGCAGCAGCATACCGCACCTGGCAGACATTGACCGACTGTACGCCCTTACTCTGTACAGTGCGCGATCTTTTGTTGGCCGATGTCGATCTGAAGGAAGGTAGACTGGATCAAGCCTTCCATATCTACCGGTCAGTCGCTATCGAGCAACTACCCTCTGATTGGGCCAAACTCACCGTTGAACGCCAGACACTACTTGCGACCTTATTCAATCCAACGAACGTATCAATCACTCCAATTCCACAATCAGCAACCTTCGCAGACCCCTTTCTCCAACCCCTGTTACCGCCAATGATCGGTTCAGATATGCTCAACCACGTCCTTACCCTCGATTCAGCGACCCGGCAACAACTCTTTGGCCAGTTGGCACTCGATATGGGTTACGAGCGTTTAGCGCTGGCTTTCTTCGATCAGGCTGAACCAACTGGCGAACATGGGCTGGCAGCAGCGATCTACCGTGCCTATACCCATCTGCGCCTCGGTAACCGACAAGAGGGTATTGAACAGCTTAAACAACTGGCTGACGCTCATCCCGACGATGTCCGCATCTGGTCATTACTAACCGCAGCGTATATCTACACTGGGGATCTGAACGCAGCGGTCAATTCCTTACAGCGCATACAGGCGAGTGGTCGCTCTGATCCGGCCATTGCCTTGATTCAAGCCAAACTGGCCTTCGCACAACGCGATTTTGTCGCTGCTGCCGATGCTTACGAACAGGCCGTCATTCTTGCACCAACCAACGAGCGGTCTTACTACCTGACATTAGCCGCTCGTTTCCACCTCGATAGTGGCTTCGAGCGCTGTACCAGTGGTTTGCAGGCAGCACAGGCGGCTGTGAATATCAGCCCAAACGACCCCGATGCCCTCACCATCTTGGCCGGAACACGGTACTACTGTGGTGATCTGCCGGGAGCTCTGCAAGCTGCCGATGCCGCGCTCGAAGCCGGTGCCGGTAGCGAAGCCCGTTTTTACTACGGCCTAACCCTCAGTGCGCAAGGTGATTTAGATCAAGGTCGCGCTCATCTTGAAGCCGTCGCCGATCAGGCCCCGGCCAGCGTGTGGCGACAACGAGCCGAAACAGTCCTGGAATTGACAGGAGTGAAGTTACCACTGTTTCGTAATCCATGACGTAACAGCATGCTCTGGAGTATCGGTAGCGGCAGGTGCTGAGGTATTAGCGAGGAGCAGCTTCCCAAATCATCTACAGAGCGCAAGGATACACTCAGCTTATCAGATGTACGGGCGCAGCGGCGCTGCGCCCCAACCGATCTTCTTCTGCGACAGGGTATTCCGGATAAGCTCTACCTCACCTTCCCCCAACACAGTACTCGCCCACCAGAAGAGAGCACAGGGAGGCTAGCAGGAGGTTCCGCTCACCCCCTTGCCTCTCCCGTCGCTTCTCTCGCTTGGCACCGGCGTGCCTGCTGCGCACGGCATCCTCGACAAACCACCCGCGTCCACGCCACTTGACAAACCGCGCAAGTTCCGGTATACTTCCCCACGTTGCTAGTGCAACGGTCTCACCTCGCCGGTAGACCTGACAACCCATCGGGCGCGTCATCGCCAACTAGTGTCACGG
>NZ_JPIM01000159.1 GCF_000735195.1 Chloroflexus sp. MS-G | reverse complement strand
TGAGGAGAAAGCTGCCGCACGCATCATTAGAGAACGGTGCTAACTAACAGGCAATTCCCAACGGTGTCACATCATCGTAACCTGCCTCTTTAATGGCCATCACAATATCAGTAACATCAACGTCTTCGTCATGAACTACGGTTACGATCTTGCTGTTCAAATCAACCTCGACCTGTGATACACCGCTCAGTGCACCAACTTCCTTACGTACTGCATGCACACAATGTTGACACGACACACCAGGCACACGAAACTGCTCAGTGACCATTGATAACCTCCTAATGATGAATATTCTCGAAAACCTGCAACAATTCAGCAAGGACCCGTTCCCGCTCGGCAATATCCTCACTCCGAATTGCGGTCGTAACGCAATGATGCAAATGTCGAGATAGTATCAGTGCATCAAGCTTAGCCAGCGCTTGCTGGATGGCACGGGTTTGATTAAGCAGATCGATACAATACGCATCTTCTTCCACCATACGCTGAACACCGCGAATATGGCCCTCGATAATCTTCAGACGGTTAATGATCTGCTGTTTTTGATCATCCATAGAACATTCCTTTTGTTGAGCCTGAGCCACCGTCGCTTATGGCTGGTTGTGTGTTCACGCGCAGGGAAGCAGACACTTCGTGAGATGACTATCCCCCCCCAGGGGGAGGGGTATAAACAGTATACCAGATCGGTCAAAGGTATGCCAGTCGGCACAGTTTTCGTAGGATGGGTTCTCCAAGGTTTCATTATGTCTAACAGTGAGTGGGAATCACGGAGAGAAGAAGAGGGAGCCGGTGGACAACCCCTCGCGTGACGATTTCTGATCCCGTGCGGCTGCCAGGTACACAAACCACCGACTCACACTTTCAAGTGATAGTGTAAGAGTAAGCGATCAGCGGAGACGGGTAAAGATGGATGTCAGACATCCATCGTCGTGAAAATCACCGTCTCCCGTCCAATGAGCGCGCCGGCTATCTCATCCTATCTGCCGCCTTCTCTCTCGCTTCGCAGCACCCGACGCAACTCGGCAACCAGAAGGTGCAGACGCTCATCATCACGTAACTCGGCATGTCTTGGACGCGGTAAATTGATAGTGACTTCGGCCAAGACCCGCGCCGGACGCCGACTCAAGACAATCACGCGATCGGCGAGCAATACTGCCTCAGCCAGATTATGCGTCACCATCAGCACAGCCGGTTTCGGTTCAATCGTGGAAAGCAAATCCAACAGCTCACCTTGCAACTGCTCACGGGTCAATTCATCGAGAGCGCTGAAAGGTTCATCGAGCAGCAACACCGGTGGCGCCAAGGCCAGTGCCCGAGCCAACGCGACTCGTTGCTGCATACCACCCGACAGTTGGCGCGGCAACCGATCGGCTGCATCGCTCAGCCCCACTCGCGCCAACAGTTCGGCCACCCGTCTGTCACGGTCAGTCGGTGTCCACCCGGCCAACTCAAGCGGTAACGCGATATTCGCCGCCGTATCACGCCATTCCAGCAATGCAGCCGATTGAAACGCGATCCCAAAGCGACGTTCGCGTCGAGCCTGGAGTGGTGACAGGCCTAACAGCTTTACTTCGCCCGTATCCGCCTGCTCAAGGCCCGAAACAATTCGCAACAGCGTACTCTTGCCACAGCCACTCGGCCCGACCAGAGCTACAACTTCACCGACTGCCACTGAAACATCGATCCCCGCCAGTACATGCACTTCGCCGGTACGCGAGTGATAGCGTTTGGTCACACCCTGTACCCTGATCGCAGGCTGGATCGATGCTTCAGCCGGCAGGCTATCGACAGATTTGTCAACGGTTAAGAACATACCAATGACGTGCCTGATAACTACCGCTGTTCGGGCAGCAGCGTATAATCAGGGAAATTACCGTACAACCGTTCCCCTGGCGCACCTACGGTCACTGCCTCGACCAGATACTTCCCGCCAACAAAACACCCCTTCCACGAGGCACCCATACCACCGAATACCTCTTCGCGATCACCGCGTGAACGCATTCGGTTGATTCCAACTTTGAAGGCCCGTAGCTCGCCGGCAATCATCTGCCCCAATTTCGGATCATCAGTTGCAATTGACGAAACCAGATTACCATTCGAGATGTTCATCTCGCTAATCAGTTCTTCAATGCTATCAACAATCACGATCGTATCGACGGGGCCAAACGGTTCGTTGTGATGCAACCGGCAGTTCCGTGGCACATTCAACAGCGCAATTGGTGCCATGTACGCTGAAATATCCTGATCGGGTAAAAACAGGTCAGGGTTTAGTTCACCCTCGTACAGACAGATAGCACCTGCCCCTATCGCTTCACTGTAAAGCACGCGCAGTTCTTCAACCTTCTTGGCATTGATCAGCGGGCCAAAGTCAAGCCGTGGCAGCGGATCACCTGCTCGATCAACTAATACTGGGTTTCCAATCTGGAGACTCTTCAACACCGGCAGGTACATGTCAAGGAATTTAGGAAAGAGACGGCGCTGCACAACGTAACGGATGTAAGCCGTACAGCGTTGTTTCCCGTAAGCAAACCCTTTCTTAATCTGCTGCGCCAGGTTTGTCCAATCGGAGAAATCCCATATTCCGTAACAGTTGACCCCCTCCATCTCGAGCATGTAGCGCTTATTGCGGTCGTACAGTGAAGCTGCAATGTCACGACCATTCGTTCTCCCGCCGACAAATGCCAGACAAGCCACATCAGCATTCCGCACTAGGGCATCGCTCAGTGCACCACCTGAGCCGCTCACCAGCGAAACGGGTAAACCGGCCCGACGGGCAATGGCAAAGCCTAGCGTAAGCGCAAACAGGCCACCGTCTGATGGGGTTTTGGCAATCACCGCATTACCGGCCAGCGTCTGTACCAGCACAGCGTGCATAAGCACCGAGTACGGGTAATTCCACGAAGCGATGTTTGAGATCAAACCTAGTGGCCGACGCCCATTCATCATCCACTCGATCTGGTCGAGATACCATTCGACCCCATCAAGACAACGATCAACATCATCACACGCCAGATGATACGGCTTGCCAATTTCCCACATCAGCAGGTACACAATCAAATCACGGTACTGTCGCAACCCATCTATCGCTTCTCGCACGCGCCGTCGTCGCTCATCAAGATCGGTTTGCGCCCATTGTTCATGCTCACGCGCAGCAAAACGAACCGCCCGCTTTGCAGTATCCAGATCAATCATCGGCATCCGACCTAATTCACTACCATCAACGGGGGTACTGTAATGTTTCCCATGGCCGGGCCAACCCCAGGTTCCCTCAATCAAATTGAGAACCTGTCCTTCAGCGTTAAAGGCTTCAGGAACTGCTGCCCGTAACTGCGCCATCAGATGAGACCATTCACACTCGGGTGCGATGATTTTGCTCATACGACTTCCTCTTCAGAAAACGTGATATTTGACACAATCACAGTATATCACGCTAGAGACAAGCGTTATACCTATTCCAGAGAAGGGTATCGGCAATTGCGATGAGCGTGTGCGGGGCTTCAGCGTGTTCATCCTCTGGTACGATGAAAGCGCCATTTCTCTGCGCACGACCAGATAAACACGAGCGCGGAACGTCATTCAGACGCTCAAAACGTCTTCCGACCTGCACAGTCGTCCGAGAGTGCGAGCCGCTGGAATGTGCTCTACCGTGGCAGAGGTATCAACCCACCCCTACCAATGCTTTCCCTCTTCCCAATTTATTCAGAGAGAGAAAGCATCTTGCCCCTCCTTCGTGACCAACCACTATGCTACACTATACACCAACAATGTCCGGGCCAGAGGTGTAACAAACTATGGATCATCGCACCGACCTACTCATACGACCACTGCGACGCAACCAGGGATTTTCGCAGCCAAATACATACACTATCGAATTACAGTATGGCGACGGTCGCCGTCTTGTCGCAAGTGAAGATGTACAATTTAATTTGCTTCTCCCCGAATCGAGTGATCCCGACAGTATTGCTCGCTTCGGTCAGACCCTCTTCCAACGCCTCTTTCCAGGTCGCTTGCGACATGCCGTGCTCACAGCAAGGCAACTTGCTATCCAAAACCAACAACCGCTCCGCCTTCGATTAGCGCTCGATCCGCTCGATGCTGAGCTTCAGGCTATTCCGTGGGAATTGCTCCACTTCCCGGTAGCAGACAATCAGAGTCGGGCCTTACCGCTCACAACCAGTGATCATATCCTCTTTTCGCGCTATATTGATAGCGAGCAGTTTCCACTGCGTGATCCGCTTGATCACCGTCCCATTCGCATGCTCATAGTGCTGAGCGAACCTTCTGATCTCGAACGCTGGCGTTTATCACCCTTCGACCGCAACGCGACCGAGCAAGATTTTCGACAGCGTTTTCGTCCGTTTATTGATACCGGACAGTTGTCTTGCGATATTCTGCCCCGTGCCGGAGAAGCAGAACTTCGTACTGCGTTAGAACAAGGTTCCCTCCAACAACAGAACGAACGTGGCTACGATATCGTGCTCTATTTGGGTCACGCCCTCTTTGCGCCAGCATACGGTACTCGCCTCTTGCTTGAACATGGTGCGCAACGGCGTGGTCGACTCCTCGATGGCATGGAATTTGCCCGTATTCTGGCCCAATTGCCAGCTTCCCATCAACCAACGATGATCGCACTGATCGCCTGCAACAGTGCTACGGTTGATCTTCAAGCCCCGCTGAGCAATTTAGCTGCCCGTCTCATCGCCGATAGTGGGATCCCGGCAGTACTGGCAATGCAGCGACTAGTGTCAATTGACCTTGCCCGTGATTTTACCCAACACTTGACCGAGATACTGTTGCGCAACGGCCTTATCGATCTGGCGGTTGCCACTGCACGCCGACGCATTTATCGTCCCGATAGTGTCAACTGGAGTACACCCGTTCTTTATACCCGCCTGGCGACCGGACGTCTGTTTCAGCCCAGTGCGTTGCTTAGTTATATTGAATGGTTACTGCAACAAGAAGATTTCAAACGCTGGGCCGGTTATGAGTATATCGACGTTGGCTGTATCACGATTCCGGCCGAACAGTACGCCCAACTGTCCCAACGTCGCCCCGAAAATCCCCCTCCAATCAGCTCAACCCGCGATATGTTGTTAAACCTGGTAACAACCGCTGCCAAAGATGGCAAAGGGCAATGTATCGTTCTGGCCGGCTCCCAACAGTCTGGTCAAACGACCATTTTACGTCGCGTCTGCTACGATTTAGCGCGGCAGGCACTTCTTGACGTTAGAGCACCGGTCGGCGTTTTCGTCTCGCTGAACGGTTACACACAGGTGAGCGGTGAATTACGAATCTACCATCATATTGTTGAACAGGTTCGCCAGCAACACCTCGCGCTTGCCGACCAGCTCGATGCTCTATTTCGCGGAAGAACACAAGGCCCCACCCAACGCCCACGCCTGGTTTTTTTGCTCGACGATCTGGATCAGGTGGTGGAAAGTCAATGGCAAGAATTGCTGCGCGATCTCAACACAGCTCGTCAGCGCCTGCCCGACCAGAGCTTCATCATCGCAGCACCACAGATGTTTACTCCCTTAACGGCTGATCAGAATATTACCATACTGGCTATCCAACCGCTTGATGAACAGAGCATTATCGATTATGTTCGTCAGCGTAATCGCCGCCAGGCTAAGCAAATCATTGAACGCATGCGTGAGTATCGTTTGTACAACCTGGCAAATGATCCACGAATGCTAACCCTTATTTTCGAGCGTCTTTCAACCAATGGTCAGCAAAATATTACTTATCATCACATTATTGAAGAGTTTCTCGCTCAGGAACTACGCAACCTTGACCATTCTTATCAGATGGGGAACGTTGCGCACGAGAGTTTATATCAACTTGCCTGGCATTTACGCTGGCAAATGAGCGAATATCTTTCGCTAAGCGAGGTTTTTACTATTCTCGCTCAGGTGCGTCGTAACCGAGATTACAGTTTAGAAAATCTCTTTCGTCAACTCAGCAATACCCAACTCCTCACCATCATCGGTCAACAGGCGATTTGTTTCACAAATTCAGCAGTCGCTGCCTATTGTGCAGCAAAAGCACTCTATCACAGCCCGGATCGTGCGCAATTGTTGGCTAATATCGTTGCGCTATGTGCAGATGTTGAACGTCAACACTGGTGGGAAGATGTATTGTATGCGCTGGTCAGCTTTCTCGATAAACCCGAAGAATTACTACAGCACATCGCCGACTCACTGCGCGCCGGTAACAATCGGCTGGCAGTTCTGGCTGCACGCTGCTTAGAAGCAATCCCACCATCGCGCATGCAAGCCTTGCCTGAATTTCTCCGTCATGAATTGATCGATACCTGTCTGCTCCAACTCGATGAACGGCAAGAGCCTCAACCCGAACGACGTAAAACTCTGGTGAGTGCACTCGGCAAGCTTGATTATCCACAAGTTCGGCAACAGCTACGACATATATCCGTCAACAAGGTACGTCAGACCAGCAATGGGCCGCGCTACGAATATACGAACATCCGCATCGCAGCCGCTCGCGCTCTGCGTGATCTTTATCTCCCCACTTTTCAGCGTCGAGATGGTGGCAGCACACCTGCCGAAGCGTTTGATCGGACATCAATATCTGTCAGACAGTTACGTGATGATCGCCCCCTGATCGAGCTAATGTCTGCCTGGCTGAAAGCAGAGAGCGGCCGGCGCGAGCTGAGGCATCTGCTGCGCACCTCACCACTGGCCCCCGAACGGGCAATTGCTGCCTTTGCGTTAGCCGATGTAAGCACTACTCCATCACAGCAGCTCTGTGATGCCCGATTCCTTCTGCGTATGATTGTCGCTCCATCTGACACCATCAACACACCCATTAGCGACGATTGGGTTGACACTATGTGGGCGGCGGCTGATGCCCTCACGCTCCTCGACCCAGAATACGTTATCCCATTGATCATCACTCTGATCCGTCGCAAACCCGATATGCCCGCTCCAGCCGCCCAACAGATCGCTTACCTGGCCGGTCGCTTGCGTATCAATCAACCACTGGTGATTGACTGGTTGCTAACGTTGCTCATTATAAATCCCAGCCAAAGTGTAAAGGCGCGTGCATTACAATCGCTGGCCTGGATCGGCGAGAGTGCGGCTTCACGCACGATTGCCATCGTAGGCGGGAGTAGCCTCACGATCAAGCAACTGATCGAAGAAATTGCCCTTTGGCGACAACCACTCCCAACCTTCGCCATTGGCACATTTCAGCATGCTTTCTCCATCAGCGGTAATCAAGCCCTTTATCTCAGGCGTAAAGCGATTGAAGCACTGGCCTGGATTGGCGACAGAAACACCCTACGCGAACTAGACAGCTACTTCAAATACTGGCCACTCGAACTACGTACTCAGTGGTACATAAGTCGCAGCAGTTTACTGAGGAGATAGAAAAGAAGATTTCTTGACAAAAAATCCCCGCTCGGCGATCAGTAATCGTCGCCGAGCGGGGGGGAATGAACGGGTGCATGGACCTAGGTTCCCAGCGGTGAGCCGCCAGTAGGATCGGCGCTGCGGTGTTTCACGACCCGGTTCGGGATGGGACGGGGTGGGTCCACCGCGCTCCACACACACCCATTGGGAGAAGAGACCGTCGTCCCTTCACCCCTCACGCGATTGCTTGT
>NZ_JPIM01000158.1 GCF_000735195.1 Chloroflexus sp. MS-G | reverse complement strand
GGCTTGCATTTGTCATATACACGCTGAGTTCGCCATGGATGGCACATCATATTTATGGTAGGATAAGATAAATGACAATTATGGTGAGCTGATAGCCCGCTGCAAGCCAAGAAACTCCTATGAGCAGTAACCTGCTAACCCACATCGTTAGTTTTGGCTATCTCCTACGTGAAATGGGGATTGCGGTCAGTCCTGGTCAGATTATCGAACTGATCGAGGCCATTGAGCACGTTGGTCTGCTACAGCGGGAAGATTTGCGTGCTACAATGCGCTGTATCCTGGTGTTACGTCGCGAAGACCTGCCGCTATTCGATGTTGCCTTTGAGTTTTTTTGGAAGAAGGCGCTCGGCATCGATCTCGAGCGCGAGATGATGCAGATGCTGCTCCCGCAGGTCAAAATCCCGCGTCGTCAGTTACGATTACCGCGCCGCCAACCGACGGCTGATGATGAAGATACGGCTGAAGGCCAGGAACGAGAAGAGTTCGAGATCCAACTGACCTTCAGTCGTGATGAGGCATTACGCACCAAAGACTTCGCTCAGTTTACCTGGGAAGAGGTACAGGCGTGCAAAGAATTGATTCGCCGCATGGAGTGGCACATTCAACCTCGTCGTACCCGACGGCGACGGCCAGATCGTGCCGGTCGGCTCCTCGACATGCGTCGCACCCTGCGGCAAAGTTGGCGCTTCGGCGGTGAACCGCTAGAGTTGTCGTGGCGCAACATCCGCACCGAACCGCGACCATTGGTGCTGATTTGTGATATTTCCGGGAGTATGGAGCGTTACTCACGGATTTTGCTCCAGTTTGCCCACGCCATCTCAGCCGGTCTGGGTAATGTCGAAACATTTGTCTTTGGTACCCGTCTTACCCGCATTACCCGTCAGTTGCGACACAAAGATATTGACGACGCCATCGATGCCGTGAGTAAGCACGTCGTTGACTGGAGTGGCGGTACGCGCATCGGCGAGGCAATTAAAGAGTTTAACTTTCGCTGGGGGCGACGGGTGCTTGGGCGGGGTCCGGTTGTATTGCTGATTAGCGATGGTTGGGATCGCGGCGATCCAGAATTATTGGCCCGCGAAATGGATCGCTTGCAGCGTTCGTGTCACCGCCTGATCTGGTTGAACCCGCTGCTGGGAACGCCCGGCTATGAACCATTGACGGTGGGGATGCAAGCAGCCCTCCCATTTGTTGATGATTTTCTACCGGTACATAATCTGGTAAGTCTGGAGCAACTCGGCGCGAAGCTGGCTTCACTCGGCCCACAACGCCCGCTTCGGCGCCAGCGTATGACAATCACTCGAGGCAAACAATGACCGATCCTGCTCAATTGAAGGCTGAAGCTGATGCGTTGATTGCACGCGGTAAAGCACTGATTGCAACCGATTTACCCCAGGCGACCGATCTACTCAATCGGGCGGTTAAGCTCTATTGGGCTGCTGGGGAGTATTACAGTGCTGCTGCACAGACCGGGAATTATGGGTGGGCATTACGCCGGATGGGCCGCCCCGATCTGGCGCGTCCCTATCTGGCGCGGGCTGCCGAAATTTTTGCCGATCTAGGCCTGACCGATTTCGCCGAACGGCATCGAGCCGCGGCTGAGGATATTGCTGCTGATCTGACACCGGAATTTTTAGCCAGTTTGCCGCCGACAGTACGATCAGCAATTGAACGACAAGACGGTGCAGCATTGCAATTCGCACTTAACGCCTTGCCACCCGCCGAACAGCAGACTGTTATTGATCGTCTGACGGCAATTGGTCTCATTAGCCTGGCAGACAGCGAAGAGACGACGGTGCAGGCCGTTCAGCAGTTCGAGCCACTGTTACAGGCGATTGCTGCCGTAGCCCGTGGTGATGATCACGAACGGTCTGACGTCGAACAGGCCCTCCACGATCTCGAACGGAAGGGATGGCACATTCGTAAGGCAGTACATCGTATCTGGAATGGCGAGCGGCGCCGTCAGCGGTTAACGCATGACCTTGACGAGGTTGATACGGCGCTGGTCAACCGGATTCTCGATATTCTGGCGTCGCCGACATCCTGAGGGCCAGGTCAGCTTAAGAATGCCTGCAATGCGGCCAGAGTTTCGGTGGGCGCTTCTTCCGGTAAAAAGTGACCACCTGGGACACTATGGCCTTGCACATTTGACGCATACCGCCGCCATACCTCTAACACGTTGTACTTTCTACCAACAAACCCCTGTGCTCCCCATAACACCAGAAGCGGGCAGTCTACCTTGCGTCCGGCGCGTACATCAACCTCGTCGTGTTCCAGATCAATCGTTGCTGCGGCACGATAATCGGCACAACTAGCAGCAATAGTCGCCGGATTGCGGAAACAACGCAGGTACTCGGCAACTGCCTCTTCTGTAAATGCGGTCGGAGTTCGTCCCCAGTGAGCTAGCTTACTACGCAACCAAAAATCCGGATCGGCACCGATCAACGTTTCCGGCAACGGCGCCGGTTGAATCAAAAAGAACCAGTGATAATACGCTGTAGCAAATTCGCGGTCGGCTGTCAGGTACATATAGTGAGTTGGCACAATATCAAGCACTGCCGCTCGTACCACCCGATCTGGATAATCAAGGCACATCCGGTGGGTCACGCGCGCACCACGGTCATGACCGACGACAAAGAAGCGGGTAAAGCCAAATTGCGTCATCAAGTTAACCATATCGGCAGCCATTGCCCGCTTGCTGTAAGGCGTATGGTCAGGATCGTCCGCCGGTTTTGCGCTGTCACCGTAGCCACGCAAATCGGCGGCAATAACGGTAAATTGCTCGGTCAGCTTTGGTGCTATAGCGTGCCACATCGCATGCGTCTGCGGATAGCCGTGGAGTAACAACAACGGTTGCCCACTACCGCCAATCGCCCCGGCAATCGTGATACCGTTAACATCACGCTGAAATGGAACACAACGGTTAAGAATCGTCAAGCTGGCACCTCGTTTCGTTGATAAAGTTTCTTCTCAGCACGAGCTAAATCAAGTATAATCTATTATAATCAGCTTACTCGGTTGCCATAAGTAAAGGAGGAAACAAAGTGGTTTCGCGTATCGGTGTGCTATTCCTGGTAGTAGCAATGCTGCTAGTCAGTGCCTGTGGCACCACGACGCCGACAACTGCTCCGACAGCAGCCCCTGCAGGTGGTCAATCGGCCCCTGCCCCTGCCCCTGCACAGACTCTCCGTTACGCATTTGGTGGTGGGCCGGTTGGCGGTGTGTTCCAGGTATATGCTGACGTCCTTTCCTTGATTATCAAAGAGAAAGTGCCCGGCGTCGACATTACGGCTGAGGGTACTGGTGGTTCGGCCGAGAATCTGCGCTCGGTCAATGCCGGTGACCGGCAGTTTGGGATTGTCTATTCAGGCGACGTAGCTCTGGGCGCATTGGGGCAGTTGCCCGAAGATCCAACAGTGTACGATAAGGTGATGCCGGTTGCTCCCCTCTACGGTGGCGTGGCACATCTGGTGGTGAGTGAAGCGAGTGGCATTAACTCAGTTGCTGATCTGGTTGGGAAGCGGATCGCGCTGGGCAATGCTGGCTCGGGTGCGGCTCTCAGTGCCGAGCGTTACTTCAAAGCGCTAGATCTCTTCGATAAGATCAGGGTTGAGTACCTCGGTTATTCGCAGGCAGCCGCTGCAATGGCCGACGGTCAACTCGATGGATTCTGGGTGTTGGCCGGGTTCCCGAACGCTTCGGTACGTGAAGCCGCTGCAGCGACGAAGATTAAGCTGATCGATATCTATACCCCCGGTGTGGAAGCTGGCTTCTTCCAACAGTACCCATTCTATTCGCAGCGGGCGCTGACCGGTGGCGCCTATGATGGTGTACCGAACGATGTGATGAGCTTCCAGGATACCGCACTCTGGGTTGCCAATGCTGATGTACCAGCAGACATTGTGTATCAGGCACTCAAGGCGGTGTACCTTGAAGGTGGTCTGGATCGACTGCGCGAAGCGCATCCTTCAGCCAAAGAGATGGGCCTCGAGGTTGGCATCACCGGTATTGCCAATAAGTTGCATCCCGGTGCAGTTAAATTCTGGACTGAACAGGGTGTGCAGATTCCTGATAATCTAAAGTAGTCGTCCGTGTCAGGTGGCAACGGGGTAGCTGAGTCGATACTAGAGGAGGCCCTGTGCTTCCTCTAGTAACATCTGGTGAAGAGGGGTCTATGGCTGATCTGAAACCATCGAACAACACTGGTATCACGCTAACCAGCGACGAGATCGATCAGGATAAGGTGCGCAAATACCTTGAGCAAGAAGAGAAACCGACCCGGACCTTAGGACGCTTTTGGGGCACAATTGTTGCTCTCATTGCAGTCAGCATGGCCGGTTTTTATATTTACACTGCTGGAACGCTGCCGGCGCCGGTGCAGTGGCAGCGTGGTATCTATGTGATGTTGACCTATATCCTGGTGTTGTTGCTCTATCCGGCGGTTGGGAAGAAGAACCCATTGCAGCCCTGGCTAAACAGTCTGGCCGAACGATTACCGACACCGTTGCGGGTCATTATCTTACCACGAGGTGGGCCTACGATTCTCGATCTTGCCTTAATTGTTATCACCGTCATTGTGGTAGGTTACTTTATTCTCAATTACCCATCTCTGCAACGGCGAGCAGGCGCCTATAACCCTACAGATTTTACCGTCAGTGTGATTGGTCTGATCATCTCGCTGGAGATTGCCCGGCGGGTCTTAGGCTGGTCGATGACGCTGATCGGTCTCTTTTTTATTCTCTATCTGCGATTTGGTTTCGTTCTATACGACATTCCAGTCCTTGAAACCTTTGCACACCGTGGTCAACCATGGCAGCGGGTCGCCACCGTGCTCTTCCTTGATCAGGAAGGTGTGTTCGGCGTGATGGCCAACGTGCTGGTGAGCTACGTTATTCTGTTTATCTTTTTCGGTGCGTTTCTCAACAAGGCTGGCGCCAGTCGCTTTTTTATTGATCTGCCGTTAGCATTAGCTGGCAAAAGTACCGGTGGCCCGGCCAAAGTGGCTGTGCTGTCATCGGCGTTGTTTGGTTCGATCTCCGGCAGTGCGATCGCCAATACTGTTAGTACCGGTACCTTCACGATTCCAATGATGAAGCGGGCCGGCTTTCGTCCGCACGTGGCGGGGGCAATCGAACCGTCGGCTTCGATTGGTGGTGCATTTCTGCCGCCGGTGATGGGAGCTGGCGCGTTCCTGATGTCGGAATTGACCAATACTCCCTATTCGGTGATTGTCGCGATTTCGGTTGTCCCGGCAGTTCTGTATTTCCTTTCAGTTTTAACGATGGTGCATTTTGAGGCCAAGAAGTTTGGCCTCAAGGGGATCAAAACTGAACATACGGCTTGGGAGATTATTCGTAACGAATGGTATCTGTCGTTACCGCTGTTTGTCGTTATCTTTATGCTGGCCCGTGGCTTTTCGCCAGGATATGCGGCCTTCTGGTCAATCCTCTCTTGTATCCCATTGATGTATCTCTTACCCGAAAATCAGGCCGATTTCAAAAATCCGGCAGCACAGGGTGGAACAATCGTTCACGCTTTTCTGCGCAGCACGGTGCGGGTGATGAAGACCATTAATGAGGCAATTCAGAAAGGTGTGCGTGATACCCTGGTCATCGGCGCTACAGTAGGGGTCATTGGGATGATTGTTGGTACCATTTACGCCACCGGTGTCGGGCAGCGGTTTGCCAATATCATTGTGAGCCTGAGTGGTGGCAACTTGTTTGTAGCGGTGCTACTCATTGGAATTGCCTCGCTGATTCTAGGTATGGGCGTACCGGTAACAGCAGCATACCTGATTACTGCCGTGATCGCGGTACCCGCCTTAAGCGATCTGGGTGTGGCAATTCTGGCCGCTCACATGATCGTCTACTGGTTTAGCCAGGATAGCAACATTACTCCGCCAGTATGTGTGGCTGCGTATGCCGGCGCAGCGATCGCTGGCGCCGATCCCTGGAAAACCGGATGGACATCGTTCAAATTTGCGAAATTACTCTATGTGATGCCGCTGCTCTTTGCCTTTACACCAGAGATCCTTATGATCGGAGCAAGTGGTCAGCCTCTGATTGATGTCGAGTGGAGCAAAGTGGCAATGTCGTGGTTCTCAGCAACGCTCGGTACCATCGCCTTCTCAGCAGTTTCGATGTTTTACCTGGTACGTAAAACCACGTGGTGGGAATGGATTATCGCTGCGTTCGGGACATTTCTCTGTTTCTGGCCCAGTCTGCTAACAGATATTATCGGAGTCGCTATTGTGGGCGGGGTCTGGCTGTGGCAGTGGTACGATGTACGTCGCCAGCGTCAGCCTACGGTGCAGTCAAGCGTAGCCGATTGAGGTAGAGCAAAGGAGTGGTAAGACAATGCACGATATTCTCGATGCGATAGATCGCTGGTTAGCTCGCGGTGAACAGGTGGCGATTGCGACGGTAGTACGAACGATGGGGTCATCGCCACGTCAGGTTGGAGCTAAGATGGCAGTCTCATCGAGCGGCGCAATGATTGGCTCGGTGAGCGGCGGGTGTATTGAAGGGGCTGTCTTTGAGGCCTGCCAGGAAGCCATTGCAACAGGCCAGACCCGGTTGCTTCATTTTGGGGTTGCCGATGAGACGGCGTGGGAAGTAGGGCTAGCTTGCGGGGGTACTATTGATGTCCTGGTTGAGCCATTACGTTAAATAAACCCCATTGCAGGAAATGCGTATGAGCACGATCTATGAGTTGGTGCGCGAAGCGGTACGAAGCGGTCAGCCGCTGGCTACAATAACAGTATTGTCGGGTGAGTTGATCGGGGCAAAGATGGCGCTTAGGCCCGATGGACAGACGGTTGGTGATCTCGGCGATACTGAGTTGACAGCGCAAGCGGTACAGGTCGCTTTACCGCTACTCACAGCAGGGGAAACGCAGACCGTCTCTTTGACACCGGAAGTAACCATTTTCGTCGAGAGCTTCGTTCCACCGCCAACATTGTATATGGTTGGTGGCGTTCATATCAGTATTGCGCTGGCTGCGCTGGCGAAGATCGTGGGTTTTCGCACGGTGGTGATTGATGCCCGAGACGCATTTGCAACCGCAGAGCGTTTTGCTCACGTTGATGAACTGATCTTGGCCTGGCCTGATGAGGCGCTGGCCGGTAGGCTTGATGCGCGCAGTAGTGTTGCTGTACTCACCCACGATCCCAAGCTCGACGATCCGGCGTTACGAGTGGCATTGCGTTCACCGGCACGTTATATTGGCGCATTAGGAAGCCCCAAAACCCATGCCCGTCGTCTCGAGCGGTTGGCTGCCGAAGGATTCACTCCAGAAGAGCTAGCTCGCATCCACGGCCCGATTGGTCTGCCAATCGGCGCAAAAACCCCTGAAGAGATTGCCCTGAGTATCCTGGCCGAGGTGGTGCAGATTTCTCGCCGTGGGGCGAGTACCGGTGTCCAGAAAGGAGCATGAACTATGCCGCCGCTTGACCGTCGTCAAGCCGAATTACTCTACGAAGGTGCTCAGGCATTGGTACGTGGCGATAAGGAACAGGCACGGGCATTACTCCTTGAGCTGGTTGAATTAAACGAACAGATTCCCGAAGCCTGGCTCTGGCTGAGTGGTGCGGTAGATGATCCCGAAGATCAGCGCGTGGCGCTCGAAAATGTGTTGGCACTCGATCCCGATAATCCCTATGCGAAGGAAGGACTGGCCTACCTCGATGCGCAAGCACAGCGGTAGGAGGGTAGTACTGCACGCATCCACTGTCAATAACGCTTGATTCCCGCCATCACTTGGGTAAGCGG
>NZ_JPIM01000157.1 GCF_000735195.1 Chloroflexus sp. MS-G | reverse complement strand
CCTGCCCCTACGGTATGACGGATACGACCTGCTAATACGGACAGGGTTGAAACCTGCCCCTACGGTATGACGGATACGATCAGCATCCCCCGTCCAGATCAATGGCAAGTTTCGTCTCGTTCGTATGTAAAACGAGCACAGACCTTGCAGCTAGACCAGCGGCCATTCGCGACGACGCTTACCGGTGAGGGCGGCTAACGCATTAGCGACGGCGGCGGCAATCGGCCCCATCGGTGGTTCGCCGCCACCAAACGGTTGATCACCGCTGCGGAGAATTTGCACGAACACCTCTGGCGCGTCGGCAATGGTGAGCAGCGGATAACGATCAAAGTTTCCGGCTTCAATTCTGCCATCGCTAATCGTGATCTGCTCAAGCAATGCAGCACTCAACCCCATCATAATCCCGCCCTCGGTCTGAGCTGCCAGGCCGTCGGGGTTAATCGCCACCCCTGGATCAATGGCTGCCCACACTCGATAGACCCGTGGCCGATTATCAACTAGACCAACTTCGGCAACATGGGCCGCTATCGTCCCGGCATCAATACTACAGGCGATCCCACGAGCGCGACCGGGAGGCGGCGCCTCTCGCCAGCCGGACATGGTCGCCACGGTTTCGAGTGCTGTACGGAAGCGTTGGCCCAGCTCGTTTGCCGGTAGATGACGGAGCCGAAAATCAAGCGGATCAATCCCCGCTGCTGTAGCCAACTCGTCGATGAAACTCTCGACGGCAAAGACGTTTGCCAGGAGTCCTAACCCACGCCACGGGCCGGTTGGTAACGGCAATTCTACCGTCTGCGCGGTAACCAGCAGATTAGGGATTGCATACACGAGACGGGCGCCGCGCCACCCGCCAAAGTCACTCCCGAAAAGCCAGCGCAGCGGGGCCGGAAAGAGATCGAACAGCACATTGCCGCTCACATGGCGCTGTTCAAGAGCAATAATCTGACCACCTTGGTCGAGCGTTGCGCGAAATGTAGCATACGTTGGTGGACGCAGGTACCCGTAGCGAAACTCTTCGGTGCGAGTCCAACCAACGTGTACCGGTCGTCCGACTGCTGCCGACAACAACGCTGCCTCGGTAGCAACCGTTGTAGTGACTTTGCGCCCGAAACCACCGCCCAGGTAGGTTGGTGTTACCTCAACTGCTTCGGGCTTGCGTCCGAGCACTTGCGCCAGTGTACGGGCAACCTGCACCGGTGATTGGGTACTGACCCAGGCCCGCACCCGATCTGGTTGAACGTCAACTAATGCAGCTTGTGGTTCAAGGTTGGCGTGTGCCGCCAGCGGTGTGCGGTACGTCGCCTCAATGACTTGCCCGCCACGCAACATTGCCGGTGCATCACCCTGACGTTGAATCACCGTCCCCGCTCCGGCCTGGGCGGCCAATCGTTGTTCAATATCTTGCAGATCAAACGGTGGTGGTAACTCCCAGTCAAGCTCTACATCATTGAGCGCTGCATAGGCGGTCAGACGCGATTCGGCGACAACCCCGGCAAAATCGTCGCGGATCACAACCTCAATCACACCCGGTCGATTGCGCGCCGTTCCTGGAGCTGCCCGGCGAAGTCTGGCGCCGAGACGGGGTGGACGAGCCACTGCACCGTACAACATTCCATCGACGCGAACATCATAGCCGTACACTGCCGTGCCCCGAATCTTGGCCGGCAGATCGAGCCGGGGGAGCGGCTGACCGATCATCTGCCAGCGTTCGGGTGGGGTGAGCGGCGCCGCTTCAGATGGTAGTTGCCAATCGCGCTCTTGAGCAACGAGTTCGCCGAACGTAATCTGGCGTTCGGGCCGTTCAGCATCGATGACAACCCCGCGCTCGATACGAGTCTGAGACAGGGGAATGCCGAGCTGCTCGGCTCCCGCAGCACGGATCATCTCGCGTAACGTCGCTGCTACTTCCCGTAGCACGGGAAAGAGCGAAATCACCGAGTACGAAGCGCTGGTACCGGCGCCATCGGCTATCGGGCCACGAGAACTGCTCTGCACGACCTGCATCTGCTCCCAGGCCACGCCCAACTCTTCGGCTGCGATCTGGGCCAGCGCCGTATGCACTCCCTGCCCCATTTCCACCTTCGGCATAGTCATCAGCACCTGACCGTCTGGCCGGATCGTGAACCAGAGATCAGGTTCGCGAGGCATCGTGGATGGAATCTCGATCACATCACCAAACATATCGGCCAACATCAAACGCGCTGCCGGTAAGCCGAACACGGCACCAAGAGCCAGACCGCCACCGACAACTCCCAGGCCAATGAGAAAGCCTCGCCGCGACATTCGCCAGCGCTGTGGACGTGTCTCTTTTTTCATACCTTTTGCCCCCTCATCAGCTCGGCTGCGCGCATAACCGCCCGTCCGATACGGGCATACGTTCCACATCGACAGTAGTTGTAGCGCATCGCGGCGATCATCTCTTCATAAGTTGGATTGGGATTCGCTGCCAATAGTGCAGCAGCCGTCATCATCTGACCGCTCATACACCAGCCACATTGGGGAACCTGAAGTTCGAGAAAGGCCTGTTGTACTGGATGTAATTGCTCACCGGTGGCTAATCCTTCGATAGTTGTAATCTGGGCGTCGGCAAGCGTTGTGACCATCGTCTGGCAACTGCGTGTCGCCTTGCCGTTCACATGAACGGTACAGGCGCCGCAGATACCGGCGCCACAACCGAATTTAGTTCCTGTCAACCCTAGTTCATCGCGTAATACGTAGAGCAGTGGACGTGCCGGTTCATCGGCAATGGTGTAACGTTGGCCGTTGATGTTTAATTCCATAATGAGCCTCTCGTACAATTGCTGTGCAATCTCTGTTCATAGTATACTACCAGTGCGAAGATATTTACAGCGAATCGCCTTCTGATACGAAAGACATGCTGCGACTATCACGTATCGTTTGCGCGTGTAAACTAAACTCATGGGGTAGAGGGAGCTATGCCGGGTAAATGATCGGCAATGCTCTCTTCATTCACAAGGATATGCCGATGACAACATCGTTCACAAAACAGACCCCTATTCTCATCGTGGGTGGATTCGGGAGCAATCCATCACTCTACGAGCCGCTCCGTAACTATCTGGCCGACCTTAGTGGTCAACCGGTGTTTATCACCCCTATCAACCGCTGGGATTGGGCGCAGGTTGTCGTGTTCGACAGTTACGCTAGTCTACTCGACAAACTTGATCGAGCGGTTCATCAAGCCATGACGACAACCGGCAGTCAGCAAGTGACACTGGTCGCCCATAGTGCCGGTGGTGTGCTAGCGCGGATTTTTCTCGGTGACCAGCCGTATCGCCAGCGCGTCTATTCCGGCTACCGACGGGTCAATATGTTGATCACCCTGGGCACACCGCAACGAGCGGTTCGCGATGGACGAATCGGCGGGCTAAGTCAGATCCGCTGGGCTGAACAACACTATCCAGGGGCCTACTGGTCACAGGTGCGCTATGTAAGTGTTATCGGGCGTAGTATCTTCGGTGATCCTGATGGTCCCCCACCAGAACGCGGTGCTTACCAGAGTTATCGCCTGATTAGCGGTGAAGGAGCGCAGTGGGGCGATGGGGTCGTTCCACTGGAATATGGCCTCTTGCCAGGATCATTGCAAATCGTTATCCCCGGCCTGCGTCACGATCCCAGACCAGATCGCCTCTGGTACGGTTCAAGTCAGGCAACGGTTGCCATCTGGTGGCAGGCGGCGACGGCATTTGCTGTGACACCACCAACAGGGATCGGCTATAATCAAACAGAAGCGCAGGTTACAGTAGCTTCTGCTGTCGGCCAACGTGCCTGATCTGAACGATGCACAGGTCGTACAGCGAAGAACAACTCTGTTATTGATGCGGGTTGTTCACGCCTTCAGCAATAGTTACGAAGGGGAACACGGTATGTTTCGCCGTTTGTTTGGGCGCGCCCAGGATGCACCGCGCAGCGAGGAAGAGGCTGCGCGTGAAGAAGCACAGGTTGCCGCTTCACTTGAGAAATCACGCAAAGGAATCTTTGGCCGTATCGCCCAGCTCTTCGCCAATGATGACCCAATCACCGATCAGCTTTGGGATGAACTGGAAGAGGCATTGATCCAGGCTGATGTTGGTCTGGAAACGACCCAATATCTGGTGAACCGAACTATCGACCGGGTGAACCGCTACGGGGTCAAAAAAGCCCGTGAAGCCCGCGACATGCTCAAGGCCGAGATGGTACGCACGTTTGCCGAGTATGCCGGACAGAAACGGCCCGATGCCAAACCGTATGTCATACTCGTGGTTGGAGTCAATGGCGCCGGTAAAACCACGCTGATTGCAAAGCTGGCTCATCGGTACAAGAACCGCTTCGGCAAGAAAGTGCTGTTAGCCGCTGGTGACACCTTCCGGGCTGCGGCGACCGAGCAGCTTGAAACCTGGGCCGAGCGTGCCGGTGTGCCATGTGTGAGCCTTGGTCAGGGCGCAGATGCCGCCGCTGTCGTGTATAAGGCCATCGATGCTGCCCTTGAGCAGGAAGTAGACATCCTGATCGTCGATACGGCCGGTCGCCTGCACGCGAAATACAACCTGATGCAAGAGCTAGAAAAAATCCGCAATATCATTGCTCGTAAACTACCCGGCGCACCCCACGAAACCATCCTGGTGATTGATGCCACGACCGGCCAGAACGGTGTTTTGCAGGCCAAAGCCTTTCTCAAGGCGGCCGGTGTCACCGACGTAGCTATCACCAAGATGGATGGAACGGCCAAAGGCGGTATTGCGTTTGCCATTGCCCAAGACATCGAGCGCCCGATTCGATATATCGGTACTGGCGAGAAGCTCGACGATCTGGCCCTCTTCGATGCACAGACATTTGTCGATGCACTCTTCGCCGAATCAAAGTCATGAACCGTCGGTCATCTGCTCACGATGCGAGTACCGCCACAGGTACACGCTATCTTGCAACCTGTTGCTCGTGACACTGCGATAGCTTTGTTGACAGGGGCTACTATGTCTGTAGAAATCGTCAAATGCCCATCGTGCAAACAGAAACTGGCTATCTTTCCTTACGTTCCCATTGGAGGACAGGTCGTCTGCGCAAATCGTAATTGTGGCGCCAGCATTCGCCTGGTTTCGCGCCGACCATTGCGGATCGAGCTGGTTCCTGAAGAGGCGACGTATACCGTTGATTATCGCCCCGAGTCGTATGGCTAGTCGGAAAGGAGTCCTTATCGGTTCCGCGGTGAACCCATGGTCAGGCAGCACGACACACGACACGTTTCGATCAGCAGCGATCCGCTGGGCAGTCATCATCTGGATGATCGGGTGTGCCGTTCTGCTCAGCGGTTGCCTGCTCATCAGCGGCGAACAGACCACTATTGCTCAGGAAGGTGGAACGGCCAGTATTTTTACCACATTTGTGAGTGCTGAAGGCAGCGACGAATATCGGCTGCCAGCGTTACCGGCGAATACCGAGGTGCAGGCGATTGTGATGGTCGCCGTCGAGTCAGGTGATCTCCAGATCGCACTCCTTCAACCCGATGGCTCTGTTTCATTTGTGCTTGCCGCTCGTCCGGGCACGCAGGTTACCCGAAGTGGCCCCCTACGTAGCGACGCACAGGGACAGATTCGCTATCGTATCACAGCGCGCAATGCGCGCAATGGCGAGATACAGATGTTTTTGTTGCCGTAAGTATTCAGGTCAGGCAGATCATGATGGATAAGCCAGCAGATGCCGTTGACAATCCCACAACCATAGCCGCATCACCGGCAGCGGCATCCGTCGTAAAAAATCAACTACAACCGGAAGATGCAGCAATTCATAGTTGGTATCGTTTCGTTCTCGGGTATCCGCCACACCTTGTGCGCGAGTATTTACAACGTCTCGGCGCAGATCCAGAGCGCGATTGGGTCTGTGATCCGTTCTGCGGAACAGCAACAACACCGGTCGAAGCACGCCTGCACGGATTTGCGACGATCAGTACTGATGCGAATCCCATCGCGCTGCTAGCAACGTGCGTGAAACTAGCGTGGGATATTGATCTGGAAGCGGTACGTCGCCGACTCGACGATGTGCTTGAGCTTGCCGAGGCATGCCTTGATCACGTTGGTCTCTCGGAACGATCAGACAATCTCCAACAACTGACCTTATTCTCTCCACAACGTGTTCGCCGAACGACCCCGACAATACGGCGGTACGTCGAACAGTTCAATCCAGACGAGCTGCTTCCACCTCTGATGGCAGCTCTTATTCCCAAAGGGTTCATCAGTCCCAAACCACTCCTCCGCGTGCTTGCCCTCCGCTTTGCCATTGAAACGATGGGCGGCGATGCAATAATCACCGACTTCATGCGCCTCGCTCTCGCCAACGTCATCGTAACCACTGCCGGCAATGTCGGATTTGGGCCAGAGGTGTACCGCCTTCCACCACGTGATGATGCGGATGTCTTGGGGGCGTTTGCCCACATGATTCAGCGCATGATCGATGATGTGAACACGATTCGGTGCAGACACCTTGCACCATTTCCGCCAGCGCATGTCTATCATGACGATGCACGTCTGCTCTCATCATTAGCGCAATGCCCCCCAATTGGAATTGTGATCACCTCACCACCGTATCCGAATGAAAAAGACTACACGCGCAGTACCCGGCTCGAAAGCGTGTTACTCGGCTTGCTGAAAACCAGGCACGATGTCCGTGCGCTCAAAGAAAACCTCCTGCGCAGTAACTCACGAAATGTATTTACTGGTGATGATGATGATACATACATTGCCGACATTCCGACGATCAGGCAGGTAGCAGAAGAGATAGAAGCCCAACGAGTAAAACTCGGGAAGACATCAGGATTTGAACGTCTTTATCATCGAGTGACCAGATTATATTTTGGTGGCATGTATCGGCACTTTGCCGCGTTATTTCCGAAATTACGCCCCGGTGCCAGATGTGCGTATGTCGTTGGCGATCAAATGTCGTTCTTCCGTGTTCATATTCGTACTGCCCATCTGCTCGCTGATGTCGCATGCAACGTTGGGTACAAGGTAGAGGGTATCGAACTTTGGCGTACCCGACGCTCGACCGTGACCGGGAACGACTTAGCAGAATATGTATTGATCCTTAGACGACCGTAAAAACACTCCCCCTCACTCACCCCTCACCTCCAGCAACCGCATCACTTCAAACCGACTCGGAAGCGACGGCTGAGCGCCTGATCGGGTAACAGCCAGCGCACCAGCGGCATTCCCCCAGCGCACTGCTTCGAGCGGTGATTTACCTTCGGCGAGAGCGACGCAGAATGCGGCAGCAAACGCATCACCGGCGGCCACTGTGTCAACCACCGGCACCTGAAAAGCTGGCACGTGTGTCGTTTGACCACCCATAGCTAGCAGCGCACCCTCTTCCCCTAACGTTACCAGCACATTACGCACACCCTGTTGCTGTACCCGACCAATCGCCGTCAGCAGATCGGTCTCCCCATCGGCCAGTACTTGCAACTCAAGCTGATTGGGCAGCAGGTAGTCGATCTGAGCCAGGAGTTCGGTTGGCAGCGGACGGGCGGGCGCCGGATTGAGCACAACCCTTACTCCCGATTGACGCGCCAGATGGGTTGCCGCTACAACTGCTTCGAGTGGGCATTCCAACGGCATAAGGAGCACATCAGCCCTGCGCAACACCGATTCGGCACGGATAACATCGGCTTCACTGACCTGCATATTCGCGCCGGGTGCAACGACAATGGTGTTTTGGCCATGTGCATCGAGCGTTATCAACGCTACGCCGGTAGCGGTATTGAGATCGCGTTGGACAAAGCTCGTATCAACGCCATCATACTGAACGGCTGCCAGCAGAGTATCGCCAAAAGTATCA
>NZ_JPIM01000156.1 GCF_000735195.1 Chloroflexus sp. MS-G | reverse complement strand
CCCCCCAGCCCCCTCTCCCACGCTGCGGGAGAGGGGGGAGAACCCTCACCCCCTAGCCCCCTCTCCCACGCTGCGGGAGAGGGGGAGTACAAGTTACCCAGGGCCAGCCGGGAACTGATTGCCAGGGTGCGGCAGTTGCGTCGCGAGGCGACGACCGCCGAAAGCCTGCTCTGGGAATTGTTGCGTGACCGTCGGCTGCTAGGCCGAAAATTCCGACGTCAACATCCGATTGGACAATTCATCGCCGACTTCTTCTGTGACGATGCCCGCCTGATCATTGAGATAGATGGCGCCGTGCACCGCGAACCCACTCAGCAGGAACGCGACCGTTTGCGGGAGGAAATCCTGCGCGAACATGGCTTTGCCATGCTGCGCTTTACCAATGACCAGATATTCGACCACACAGAACAAGTCCTCCAAGAGATTGCTGCCTATGTCACTGCCCATTCCTACGAGCATCCATCCCCTCACCCCCCGTCCCCCTCTCCCCAAGCTTGGGGAGAGGGGGAGAAAGGGGGTGAGGGCCGCTACCTCCCCCTCTACGAAGCCAAGATGATCTGGCACTATGACCACCGCTACGGCACCTATGAGGGCGTGCGCGACCGCGCCAGCACCCAACTGCCCACGCCTGATGAGCACCAGCACGCCGACCCGCACTTTGTTGTCCAGCCCTGGTACTGGGTGCCCGCCGAAGAAGTGCAAGCCCGCCTGGGCGACTGGCGGCGTGGGTGGTTGGTGGGATTCCGCGATGTTACTAACGCCACTAACGAGCGCACCGCCATCTTCAGCCTGCTGCCCAGAGTTGGGGTAGGAGGTACGATGCCCATAGTCCTTACGGGTGAGATTTCGGCTATTCATCTCTCGTGTTTTCTAGCCAATCTAAATGTCCTGATTTTTGATTGGGCATTGCGCCAGAAAATTGGTGGGACGCATCTTAGTCTCTTCATCCTCCGCCAACTCCCTATTTTTCCCCCCACTGCCTACACCCCCGCCGATCTCGCCTTCATTGTGCCACGCGCACTGGAACTGACCTATACTGCCTGGGATCTCAAGCCCTTCGCCGACGATGTGTGGAACGAAGCTGATGACGGGCTGCGGGCAGCCATCCATGCTGCGTGGGATGCAAACCGTATTGCTGTCGGCAGGCATGAATGGCGCCTGCCATCCTGGATCAGCGCTTACCCGGAGATCGAAACCAACCCGCAGAAGGGCATCCCCTTTCCGCCCTTTCGCTGGGACGAAGACCGCCGCGCGGTGCTGCGTGCTGAACTGGATGCGTACTACGCCCGGCTCTACGGCCTCACCCGCAAGCAACTGCGCTACATCCTCGACCCGGCGGATTTGACCGAACGCGAACTGGAAGACATACTCGACCCGCGGGAAGAGGTGGCAGACCCGCTCGACCCGGCTGGCTACGCTACCCGCGCTGCTGCTAGCACCTTCCCCGGCGAAACCTTTCGCGTGCTGAAGGAGAAGGAGATACGTCAATACGGCGAATACCGCACCCGGCGGTTGGTGCTCGAGGCATGGGAGCGGTTATCATAAGTGCGGTGAAAGGTATCATACCCACACGGTGGGGGCGCGGCGCTGCCGCGCCCATTCACGAATGCTGATAGAACCGCATATCGTTGAATGCCGTTCCTGTAAGATGCCCACCTTCATCAACCTGAGCCGATTTCCCACTGACTTTCCAATCACGACCGAAATTACCCAGCCCACCGATCATCTGGGGTGATCCCGATTGATCGAATGTGGCATAAACCATAAACCGGGCATGCGCATCGATCCGCTCAAATGTGTGCGGTGACCACGGGGCATAGACATCGACCGGATAGGTCGCATTCACGTAGCGCTGGATAATCCATGGTTCTCTCTGTGCGATTCGTGATTGCACAAACGCCAGTGTCTTCTGGGCTGCACTCCGCGAACCATTGATACGAAAGACACCACGCCCCTGGCTGTAATACAAACCGCTCCCTGCACCGCATTTCAATACCAGCATGCGCCGTGCCGCTGTTGATAGATAAGCGATCTGATCGATAGTACGAATGCGCTGGAGTTGACAGGCAATCTCTGCGGGCAAACCAATCGCCAGCGGTGAGAGATCGACGACATCGGAACGCAATAGCCCAACGCTCAGGATCGTCGCCATCAAGCTCCCAAACAGACTGGCATCGTGAATAGGTAAAATCGGCAGACGTGGCCGACTATGTAACAGGTTAATAACATCCCTGTCGAAATCGGTAAGCTGACACGGGGTAAGTAACGCCAACCCAAGCTGCTCTACTAAGCCATTAACTCGCAAGTAGACATACCAATCTCCATGGGCATAACGGCAGAAGATAACGACAACTCACTATCAAGGTCTATTCTTCGGGTGGGAAGATGAGTTCAGTTGTGATCATGCGTGGAATGATCGCGCTCACGGGGTTTCCGTATCATCACGAGTAGCCCAATCCCCACAATAAGGTTGATCGTTCCGGTAAGAATAATCAGGCCTCCCATTCGTAGCGCCTGTTCGGTTGTCAGTTCGGAACGCGGTAAATACCAAAGCCAGTGGTCTATCAGATGCTGGTTTGCCGGCTCATAGTACCATGCCCAACGAGGATTGGGACGTGCCGGTAGTGGCGCCACAGCAGTATCTACAATTGCAAGATGAGTATCATCATCGGTCTGACCATACAAGGCAACGATGATTGGCCCTAATGGCTCATCACGATCACTGAAACCTATGGCAAGTGGATTCCACGGCTGTACAACAACCTCCAAACGACTCCAACCAGATGGTAGGCGCAGGTGATAAAAACGTCGCTGCCCGCTTAGTAATCTGCCTTGATCATAACCGTTCAAGCGGAGACGCAATTGACTATCAGGTGCTCCGACCGGACGTTGATCATCAAGGATCAGCGTGATGCGCGCGGCGCTGTTCACAAGACAAGCGAATTCCCCCTTTGGTCCGGTGCGTCGCGGGAATATTGCGCCATCTGTAGACTCACCGGCATAGATACCATCACCCAGTTGGCAGAAAGGTGGCGGAACACGATAACGCGCCCACCGGTCGAACAACAGCCGCCAGTGCCCGACCAGTGGCGATTCAGCGATAGTGTAGGTGCTATTATGGAAAGGGGTCGAAACAACATACGTATCAAAATTAAGAAGAACGCCACCAAGATTACCGATGAATCCTGTAGTACTGAGGACGAGCACCAGAATCAACAGGCCTATCTTCAACTGTTGCGCCGAGGTTGGCATGAAAAGACTGGACGCCAAAATGATAACCGGCGCCACGACTGGCAATAAGAAGCGTGGTCCCCAAACGCCACCACCTGGCCAATGTGCCCAGCAGGCATAGAGGAACAGGTGCGCGAGGAACAATCCTACAACTATCAGAACCAATGCTCGCTTGCCGCGCCGCCAGAAGACAATCCCACCAGGAAGTGCCAGCAAGAGAGCTGGTGCATACAAGAACACACTTTTTCCCGGACTAAGCAGCAAGCCGAAAAGCCCTTCACCAAGCGGGGTGGTGAACGAAAATGCTTCACTTTCGTATCCAGAGGCTATTGGTGTCGCAAAACGGGCCAGGTTGTACCATACGAACAGTGCCAAACCAGGAAGTAATCCAACTATCCAGCTTAGTGCTCCGTAGCACACGCTACGCGGAACGTACCATCGTCGCACAGTGACATCGTACATCTGCAACAGCGCACGGTATTGCAGCCAGACGTTCGATAATTCCCAGAGAATGTACAGAGTGATGATCGGCAGTGCAACCGCAGCAGCAATGCGCGTCACAAGTAGCAACCCGGACAGCAATCCTGACACAAACAGTTGCCAATAATTGGTTCTGGAGGATTGAAATGCACTCCAGGCATAGTAGGTCGCGCTAAGGAGCAAGAGAGCGGCGAGCGGCTCGGAAAAGAATGTCCGGGCATAAACCCAGGCAAAAGTGGACAGACCGTAAATGAGCGCCAAGACTAGTGACCATCCGATAGTCGCACCAAGTTGTTGTGCCCAGCGCGCTATGACGGCACATGTTGCCGCAGTGAGCAATCCATTTAGCATCGTTACTGCAAACCGCGACGCATAATCAGCAGACAAACCACCAGGCGTAATCATCGTTCCGAGAAGATGTAGTGGGATGGCGAGCAGAGAGGGAAGAATGCCGTAAGGTGAATAGACGTTGCCATCACGACCAGGACGCAACGCCACGACCGGTGCACCATCTTCAACGACAACGGCTACATCGCCGCGTTCGAGCAGGCTACGAGTGACGGCAAGCATCGTTTCTTCATCAGCCGAGTATGTATGTCCGCTCATCGTGAGCAAGTAGAAACCACTGAGCATGAAAAAGACGGCAAGCGCTAATCGCATCGCTATAAGCCTTTTTCCTTATCAGTGTTCTTGTGCGTCAGATGGTATTTATTTCTCTAGTGCAGCATAGCCGACCATGTCGCCAGGAGATCATGCTACATTCGACTCCTGTCTTAGGCATCAAGCCTGGCAGCGCGACACCACCTCCTGACACGTCCCGACATAGCTCTATGTCGCGATAATACATCATTGCCCGCTCGAACCTGCCGATTCTTCCCCGTGCTCGGTCAGTTTTTGCCTGTAATAGGAGTAGTGTTACCTTTTTTTATCATACACCCCACACTGTTGGGACTCGCACGGTGTTTCTAGACGAACAAAATGCTTGACGCTCACGAACCGCGCCCATTATAATGAAGCGAAATGAAACAGCGTACCGATGCCCTGAAACTGATGGCTGGAACAACGTTTGCCGATCTGGTGGCTGAAGTCCTTGACAACCTCCCACCCGTCTTCGCCCGTTACCTGGAGACGGTTGAGATCGTTGTAGCACCACGGCCAAGCCGTGAGCAACGGCGTGCCCTTGGGCTGCGTCCCTGGCAGACCATCTACGGTCTCTACGAGGGTGTGCCAATCACCGAACAGCAATCTGGGGAAATTGTGCCACCGGCTATCATCACCATTTTCCAGGAACCACTGGAGCGCGATTTTCGTACCAGATCAGCACTGCGCGAACAGATACGACGCACAGTGCTCCACGAGATTGCCCACCATTTTGGAATCAGCGACGAACGGCTCCGCGAACTGGATGCCTACTGATGGGGTAGACATCTGTCGCTTTGCTAGTATGAGGTTGCGCGTGCGCATTGGCACCATCATCACCGGAATAATCTATCTGAGTGCACTGGCAATTGCCGGATTCCTCCTCTGGCAAACATTGCAGATGTCGAGCACGCTCATCACCTTCTCAACCGGCGCCATCATCCCCACCACAGCCCCAGAACCGACAGCCACATCTGCACCGGTGCTGATCTTACCTACCCCCATCCCACCGACACCGCTACCCACTGCGGCGCCGCCCGAGCCAGAAACGATTGGCTACCATCCGAAGAGTGGTCGTTATATTGCGGTCTGGCTCCCGCCGAACTTCGTCGGCGACGCACGAGATTCGTTCTTTGCTAACGTTGATATTATCGACGACATCAGTCCCTTCTGGTACACCACCGATGCCAGTGGTCGACTGTACGGTCAGCGCGACGATGAGCTGGTAGAGATCGCCCATAAAAACAATGTGCGGATCATCCCATCCATCCACAACGTCAATAATCCTGGCGCCGTCGTGCCTGTGTTGAGCAATCCGCAACTGCGCGCACGGCATATTCAGAATATCGTCGATGAGGTATTGGCCCGCAACTACGATGGCATCGACATTGATTACGAATCGCTGGCGCCGTCGCTCCGTGATGACTTTACCACATTCATTGTTGATCTAGCCGCTGCCTTGCACGCTCACAACAAACTGCTTACCGTGGCTGTGCACGCCAAAGATCGCGACGACGGTGGCCTAGGTGCCTTTCAAGACTGGGCAGCGATTGGGCCGCATGTTGATCAACTACGGATCATGACCTACGATTACCACTGGCGTGGCTCCGGGCCTGGCCCGGTCGCACCGGCCTACTGGATCGAAGCTGTGGCAAACTACGCCCGCGAGGTGGTCGATCCGGCGAAAGTCTTGCTGGGAGTACATTTCTACGGCTACGACTGGCCACCCAACGGGAACGCAACTGCCCGACCGTGGCGTATCATTGAAGAAATTATCAACGAATATCAGCCAACGGTCAGTTTTATCGAGCGCAACGCTCGCGGTCGGGTCGGCGAGAGCACCTTTACCTATCGCACCAGCGCCGGCACCCGCACAGTCTGGTTTATGACCGATACCGGCCTGGCCGATAAAATTGCAACTGTACAGCGGCTCGATCTGGCCGGGATCGCTATCTGGCAGTTGGGGTACGAACGGCCCGAATACTGGCAGACGGTGCGGGCCAATCTGGTACAAGATTCGACGTTGATTCAGCGGGCCTTAAATGCGTTGTTGCCCGATCACTGACGCGCAAGACCACCTTAATCCGTCGTTCAAGAATGGAACGAACACCTGAGCTAAAATACGTTTTGACGCATTGCAATAATGTCATATACGCTACCTGCATCCAGGTCAAGGCGACTTCTCAACTCGCCTTATGCACGTTATGCACAGAGAAAGTTGAGCGGGTCAGGCATCCTGTAGCCCAAACACCGAAAACGTGACACCACTCTCACGACGCTGGTGGTGTATGAATACCGTGCAATGTCAGATCGCGCCAGAAGGAAAATGACATCACCATCCATTCAGTGGTAAACTAGAGTTGCTATCTATCGCAGCACGTTGAACGAGACAACAATGACAACCACCACAAGTGAGACTGGAGTACAGGCACATCCAGCCGAAGCCCGGGAATTAGTCGAGCGTGGTATTGCCGCCGCTCGTGGTGGTCAGCGGCGCGTTGCAGCCGGCCTGCTGGCCCGTGCGCTCAGGCTTGATCCACGTGACGAACGGGCCTGGTTGTGGCTCAGCGATGTCGTTGATGATCCTGCGCAACGCATGTTTTGCTTACAAGCCGTTTTACAGATCAATCCAGCCAATCCGTATGCCCGGCGCGGCCTGGCCTACCTCCAGCGTCAGGGCACAGACACGTCACGCCCAGTAGCCGATCTCAGCCCACCAACCGTCTCACCCGAATCAACCACCAACCCACCACCGCCACCATCGTCCACGGTAGTCACCCAATCGAGTCATGATTGGTGGTTTCATTGGCGCTGGCAACGCCGTGAAACCTCACGGGTTCGGCTTGTACTCTGGCTGATACCCATCGTGTTACTGACCGTCGCACTCCTCCTGCATCAAAGCGTCAGTCGTGCCCGCGAAGAGGCTCTCGCGGCCCTCGCTGCCGCACAGACGCAGACGTTCAGTGTCGAAACAACATCTGCGACTGCCCTTCCCACCCCTACACCACTACCCGTCCTCGAGGCCGAACCACTGGCAGTCGTTGAAAGTCTGACCGTTTCTTACCTCAGCGCAGTAGATGACATCCGTGCCGCTTTGCGTACCGCGACCGACACCTACCGCCAGGAGACCAGTCAGCCCGGCGGTGCATCGGTGAACCACGTCGCGGCGACTCAGCGCTTGCGAGCAACTGTCGCCGGGGCACTGGCAACGCTGGGCGAGTTACGACCGCCGGGGGTACTGGTACCGGCGCACGAAGATTACCGGCGTGGCCTTGAACTAGAGCTGGCTGGTCTTGATGCAATTCTTGAGTTCTACAGCACATACGACGTATCCCACGCCAACCGTGCTGCACTGCGCTTTCAAGAGGCACGGGCATTTGTCGAACGCGCCCAGCTCAGTTTTCAGACGCAGCGCCAGTTGCTCGGCGAACAGAGCTTGCTAAGTGCCTACACGATTCGGTGATCGTCAGGGATTTTCAACGGGTTCCGCTTCGGATTGCCTTCACCACACTGCGGGCCAGA
>NZ_JPIM01000155.1 GCF_000735195.1 Chloroflexus sp. MS-G | reverse complement strand
ATGGGAGAGGAAGAGGGGCCAGGGGGAAGGTGAGGGGTACGATTCTAGCAAGAGGCACAGCTTTGCCCCGATGCCGTCATCCGTCGTGATGCCACGAGGGTTATTTGGTTAGGCAATCAACGCCAGCCGCCGATTGCCTCAAAGATCGCTCGATCGTGGTACGGATTGGGGACCGTTGCTTGAGGTTGTGCCAGTAGATACTCAGCCATCTCCTCAAAGGGTCGCGTGCATTCCTCTTTCCCCGGCCCCTCCATCTCGAAGAGTGTCTTACCGGCAAGGCGTGAACGACGAATGAGATCGTGGTAAGGGACGCGCCCGATAATTTTGGTACCAACTTTCTCGGCGAATTGATCAAGCAAGTTCGTACCGCCGCCGTACTCATAATCGACTCGGTTGGCAATAATGCCGGCTAACTTCACTTTGTGACGCTGTGACTTTTGCGCAATCGCGAGGCAGAGCCGGTTGGCGGCAAAGATGCTATCGAAGTCGTTGCACGCAATGATCAACCCGTAGTCGGCATAGTTGAGAGGTGCTGAAAAGCCACCACAGACTACGTCGCCAAGAACGTCGAACACAATCACATCATACTTGTCGTAGAGACCAAACTCCTTCAGGAGTTTGACCGTCTCACCCACAACATAGCCGCCGCAACCGCTACCGGCCGGTGGGCCACCTGATTCAAGTGTATCAACACCGGCAAAGCCGGTATGAATGACATCATCTTTACTCACGTCTTCCAAATGGAAATTAACACTGTCCAGCACGTCGATAACGGTTGGTTGGAGATGACCAGTCAACGGAAAGGTACTATCGTGCTTGGGATCACAGCCGATCTGGAGTACTTTGGCGCCCTTGAGAGCCATCGCTGCTGAAAGATTGGCCGAGGTTGTCGATTTACCAATTCCACCTTTGCCGTAGATCGCGAGGATAAGGGACATGGACAACTCCTTCTGTTGGGCCGGCAGTGCCGGCAGCGAATGACCATTCCAATGCCGTTCACGGTGCTAATGTGCGGTTAAATGTACGTTGATAGACATCAGCGTAGCGCGCCAGCGCACGGTACACATAACCGGGGACAATCCGCCGTTCGAGCCGACCGTGTCGCTCGCGGACGAATTGCAAGTTCCGGAGCAGTTTCATCTCGATCACCGAGCGGGCGAATTCGAGACCTTTCGGCCCGCTCCGGCGTTGGATGAATGCCACTAATTGCCGAACCGGCCACGGTGGTCGCTTCCGCGGCTGACCCAGCATCTGGATGTATGCAGGCATGCCACGAGTCCGATCACCGCTGCTGATCGGTTCTCGTTCTTCAACGTAAGGCCGTAGCAGGTTGTACAATTCTACCCCCTGCTCGGTACGAATGAGCGTCCATTGCCAGCGTTCTTCGGGTGGGAGTGGTGCTCCCATGTAGCCGATGGTCAGATCGGACAGGCCATTTTGATAATCGAAACAGCTCAGACAGGCGGGCGGAAAAACCCCTAATTCACCACCGAGCCGATTGACATCGAGATCGACAAAGTTAACCTTCTCGACCGAACCATCTTCATGCTTGAGCCAGATGCGGAAATCTTGCATAAACTCGTGGTGGACGACCGTTGCTGGCGAGCGAGAAACGACCTGCAAGAAACGCTGAAGATCGGGATACGTTGTGTTGTCTGTACAAGGGATACCAATGATGTAGAGTCGTTCCAGACCGAGCTGATCCTCGATAGCGCGCAGGGCGTGCACCTGACAGCCGGTACCGATGTAGGCAATGCGACGCAGACCGGCTTGCCGTACCTGGGTCAGCACGTCGAGGGTAGGAGCAAGGCAGGGTTTGTTACCGCGCGTCGCCCGCACTTCATCGGGAGTTCGAGCCAGGATCGGTAGCGGCGCGTAGCGTGTGCCGGGTACTGCACCGGTTGTAATCACCCCTTCAACCAGACCGCGCTCGAGCAAGAGGGCGCCGAGACTGGTAACGGCGCCACTCCACTGGGCATCAGGAACGGGTGGGCGCATACGGAAGACGCGCAACTCGCGGTAGATACCGAAGAGCAGTTCATCGCCGTCGTGGCGGTTGCGACCGTGTAAACGGCGCTCAATCTCCTCGGCGCGATTGTTGACGAAGACGCAGCTCTGCGCCATGAAAGGTCGTAACTCGCCGGTGCAGATACCGCAGTCGCTACACAATTTCGGACGCCCGGCCAGCCGTTCTTCGCGGCTCAAGAGGGCAATCTCGGCCAGTTGCCGGGATGGTCGCGGCTGATGGGGTGTCTTGGATGGCAGCGTCGTGTTCATGCTCCAAGCTCCTCTTTGGCAGCCAGCAAGACCTCTGCCGTAATGACCGCGTGACCACGCTGACGGGCATACTTCTCGACGTTGCCTCGCACGCGCCCCCGCACAAAGAAGGGAACTTTCTTGAGCATCGCTTCAGCATCGGCAGCCCAAACCGGATCAACTGGCGCCGGTGCTGATGTAACGGCGGCAGGCGATGTTTGGCTTGGGGCAGGTGCAGACGTTACAGCAACGGCAACCGGTGATTCAGCGAGCGGTTTACTACTCTCAACCGGTGGAGCCACAGGCGCTGGTTCAGCGACCGCTACCCCCTCCCTTTTCTCCGGCAGATCAAGCCCTGCATCACCAAACAGATCGATCAGGTGTTTCTCCATACCGAGCGTACAGGTGGTATACACCTCATCGGCAATCACATCCGCGCCGTCGAAGCCAAGGAAGGGACGATATGCCAGCAGGTGGTTCTCGATATGGGTTGGCGGTGAGATCACCATACAGTTCAGATCGTAGCGCCGTGCAGTATGGCGTTCCATCTGGGTACCGCAGACTAGTTCGGGGCGCAGCTCGGCAATTCGGTTCGCCACCGTTTGGAACTCATCGGTCACCAGCAGATCATCGACGTAGCCGGTCAGTTGTTCGCGTACCCAATCGGCCTGATGCTTTACATACGTACCGGCGCCGGCAATCGGCATTCCCAACTCATCACGCAAGAAGCGTGTAATACCGACAACATGCGTGGCATCACCAAACACGAAGGCCGGCTTCCCGGAAAAACTATCCATGTCGGCAGTGCGTGCAAACCAGGGTACGGCAGAAGGCGCTGACATCCCATCGAGCGAAAAAGCGGTAAGTGGTGGCATCGGAATCTCGGCGCCGGCCTGCGCTAGCAGCTCACGCAACCGCTCGATCCAGCGCAGCGTCGGCTGGACACCGATAGGTGCATCGAGCAACGCCGGTACGCCAAACTGCTCTTCAAGATAGGTCGCAGCCCGTAGCCCCAACTCACGGTAGGGCGCAATCGTCAGCCATGCGGCTGGTAAACGACGCAAATCGGCAATACTGGCTCCCCACGGTGCAACCACGTTGATCTCTAGTCCCAAGGTCTTGAGCATACGGCGCAGACTGATCAAATCGTGACGGGCATGGAAACCGAGCGAAGCTGGGCCGAGAATGTTCACGGTTGGGCGTTCGGTACGCGGTTGAGGTTGAGCGTAGCGCTTGACCAGATCGGTAAACAAACTCTCGGCGGCAACAATTTCTTGCATGCGGTACGGATTGGCATCGTAGACCATCACATCGCATTGCAAGCCGGCGTGTTGAGCGGCGATCTCCAAATTCTCTTGCAACAAGATCGTCGAGCACGAGGCTACCACGACGATCAGATCGGGATGCACCCGCTCTTCCACCTGTCGTAGTGTATCCGGGAGGCGGATCGTGCCACGGGCGAGGTCGGTTCCGCTCACCACACTCGTTGTCATCGCCGGAAAGTTGGGAGTACGGTCAAGCATTGCAAAGATCGCATTGACATAATCGTCACCTTGCGGTGCGTGGAACACAGCGTGGACATTCCGCATACTGTTGGCAATCCGGCCAACGCCGTGATGGGCAGTTCCTTCGTACATCCAGTAAGCCAGTCGCATGGAATCGTCTCCTCTCACGATCGCAACGAGATCACACCACCGGGTGAGCTGGGCATCATACCGGTCAACCAGATTGGATCAGAACCGAGCGGGTCGAGCTGTGCATGGCGTTGCAGTGCACGAGTGAACGACGTCACCAGGTTGTTGACGCCAGCCCAACCGTGGATTGGCAGGAAGCAATACTCGGTTCCCCATTTTGCGACTGTTCCCTGACCGACGAGCGGGTTTGTCGTAATGATGTTTGAGATTATCAGGTCGGGCTTCGTTTCAGCGATGGTGCGCAACTGACGATGGAAATTAGCCTGTTCGACCAGTCGCACACCTTCGAGCGCAGCCAGTTCGGCAGCGTGAAAGCGCCGATTAATGTATGGGGTCGAGCATTCGACTACTTCAGCGCCACAGGCCTTGAGGAAACGGGCAAGTGGTAGCTCCATCAGCGTATCACTGGCAAAGAAGACCTTCTTGCCCCGCAAGAGATCGGTGTGATGCTTGATCCGTTCCCATGCTGCCGCTTCACGGTCGCTAAGGTCAACCCGCATTCCGAACTGAGCAGCTAAATCTTCCCAGAACCGGCGGGTACCGTCAGGCCCAAACGGGAAGAGTGACGAGAGAACGGTACAGCCTCGCTCATTGCGCAATTGAGTGGCGGTTTTATGGAGATACGGTTGCAAGGGAGCGATCACGGTTCCCGGCCCTATGGGTGGCAACTCGGTAAAATGGCTGGCCGGTAAGAAGCCGGCAACCGGAATGCCTAGCCGGGCCGCTTCAAGCGAGAAGTCATCGGCAATTGCATCGTTGACCGAACCGAGAAACACAACTCGCTTGTCATCGGGTGGGGCTGGTGGGCAGAAGGGGATCAGTGCCTGTAAGACCGAATCCTCACTCTGCGAGAAGGTGTAATCCAGGCCGGAGGCAGGAACAAACAAAACCGGCACTTCGGGGGTGCTGACCGAAGCTGCCAATCCTTCAAACTCAACCTTCATCACTTCGGGGGTGCACGACGAGAGCAGAAAAATCACCGAAGGATGATGCTCGCGCTTGATCTCCTCGATTTGCGCAGCGATGTCAGGCTGCGATGAACTGAGATCAGATTCTTCAAGCAGCGAAACGGCAAAGCGCGGTCGAGCAAAGATCATGACGCCGAGGGTGTTTTGCAGAAGGTGGGCGCAGGTATGAGTACCAAGGATGAGAAAGAAGCTGTCTTTGATCTTTTGGTAGAGCCAACCAACGCTAACCAGACCGCAAAACGAGTGGTAAATGCCATCCTCGCGGATGGGAGTCGCTTTTGAGTGCATAGCGCCTCCTTAAAGATTGTAGTGCCGATTTGGAACTACCAGGTTTAGAAACATTTTAGCATAAAAAGCAAGAAGGTGAAGTATAAACAAATTCGGTGCAAAAGTGGTGCAAAGGTAAGTTTGAACAGTGACGGGTGTGGAGATGGCGTTTGTCTCCGAGAGGTACCTGCTTAATCACCCGCTTCTGATCTCTCGAAGTGGCACTGCCGATCAGGAGATGACCTTCGCTCATCTTTCGCAACGAGCGGTTGCAGGTAGGTTCAGTATTGCCGCGTTTTTTCGTGTAACTTTTTGGCCGCTCAAACGGTTTTTATATCGAGCACCGTTTTGAGCGCCAGGAAGACACGATGAATGGAACATACCACTACCCGCTGCCCGTTGCGCTGTCACCCTCGCCCCTGCACGCTGCCCAGCGCTATGCTACAATACCGGCAGACCTACCTACCACAGCAAGGAGGAACCGTGATGACCCATCCTACCGTCACCACACCGGCGCCGCCACCGGCCGACGACCCCTTCCGCTACGGCTGGCGCTACGTCCGTCGGCCTACCCCCGACGACCCCGACCACCTCGAACCGGTGCCGCTCACCCTCGAAGATGTGTTGCATCCCGAAGAGGGAGACTTCATCGTGCACAGTGACCGTCACGAAACCGACCGGATGTACCTCACGGCGGTGCTGCGCGCCCGGCTCGAAGCGCACGGGCGGGCTATCGTGCTGAGTGACGTGCGGGTGGCGTGGGACGTGCCCGACCTGCGGCCGCACGGACCGGACGTGATGGTCATTCCGGGGCTGCGCGAGCGGCGCGACTGGAGCACGTTTGACGTGGCGGAAGAGGGGGTGCGACCGGCGTTGATGATTGAGATCACCTCGCCGGAGACGCGGGAGAACGACGTGGTGTGGAAGGTGGCGCACTATGCACGGGCGGGGGTGGCGCAGTATGTGATTGTGGACAACATTGGACGGCGGGGGGAGCGGCAGCTCCGGTTACTCGATTACCGGCTGGTGGGGGACACCTACCGGCTGCAACCCACGGATGAGCGGGGGTGGGTGTATCTGGAGCTGGCCGACCTGTGGGTGGGGGTGGAAGGCGACCACGTGGTGTGCTATACCGACGACGGCACGGCGTTTGGCGACTACGCGACAGTGGTGCAGCAGGCGGCAGAAGCTGAGGCGCGAGCGCGACAGGAAGCGGCAGCACGGGCCGAGGCGGAGGAACAAGCTCGGCGCGAAGCGGCAGCGCGGGCCGAGGCGGAAGTGCTGGCGCGTATAGCAGCGGAACAAGCACAACGCGAAGCGGCAGCGCGGGCCGAGGCGGAGGAACAAGCCCGACGCGAAGCGGCAGCGCGGGCCGAGGCGGAGGAACAGGCCCGACGCGAAGCGGCAGCGCGGGCCGAGGCAGAAGCGCTGGCACGTGCAGCAGCAGAACAAGCACAACGCGAAGCGGCAGCGCGGGCCGAGGCGGAGGAACAGGCCCGACGCGAAGCGGCAGCGCGGGCCGAGCTTGAAGCCCGTCTGCGTGAATTGGAAGCCAAGTTGCAGCGGTTACAGGGGACGTAGGCGCAAACACCGCAACCGATGCGACGACAACACGCGGAGATGCCCAACGCAGGTGCCCCTTCGTGTTGGTGCTGCACCCGTGTCTATCTGACCGCAGTGTCCATTCCCTCGCCACTGTCGGTATCTCCGATACACTCTGTGCCTTCCTTCGCAATTGCCGTGTTTTTTCGTGTAACTTTTTGGCCGCTCAAACGGTTTTTATATCGAGCACCGTTTTGAGCGCCAGGAAAACACGATGAATGGAACATACCACTACCCGCTGCCCGTTGCGCTGTCACCCTCGCCCCTGCACGCTGCCCAGCGCTATGCTACAATACCGGCAGACCTACCTACCACAGCAAGGAGGAACCGTGATGACCCATCCTACCGTCACCACACCGGCGCCGCCACCGGCCGACGACCCCTTCCGCTACGGCTGGCGCTACGTCCGTCGGCCTACCCCCGACGACCCCGACCACCTCGAACCGGTGCCGCTCACCCTCGAAGATGTGTTGCATCCCGAAGAGGGAGACTTCATCGTGCACAGTGACCGTCACGAAACCGACCGGATGTACCTCACGGCGGTGTTGCGCGCTCGGCTCGAAGCGCACGGGCGGGCTATCGTGCTGAGTGATGTGCGGGTGGCGTGGGACGTGCCCGACCTGCGGCCGCACGGGCCGGACGTGATGGTCATTCCGGGGCTGCGCGAGCGGCGCGACTGGAGCACGTTTGACGTGGCGGAGGAGGGGGTACGACCGGCGTTGATAATTGAAATCACCTCGCCGGAGACGCGGGAGAACGACGTGGTGTGGAAGGTGGCGCACTATGCACGGGCGGGGGTGGCGCAGTATGTGATTGTGGACAACATTGGACGGCGGGGGGAGCGGCAGCTCCGGTTGCTCGATTACCGGCTGGTGGGGGACACCTACCGGCTGCAACCGCCGGACGAGCGGGGGTGGGTGTATCTGGAACTGGCCGACCTGTGGGTGGGGGTGGAAGGCGACCACGTGGTGTGCTACGCCGACGACGGCACGGCGTTTGGCGACTACGCGACGGTGGTACAGCAGGCGGCGGAAGCTGAGGCGCGAGCCCGACGCGAAGCGGCAGCGCGGGCCGAGGCGGAAGTGCTGGCGCGTATAGCAGCGGAACAAGCACAACGCG
>NZ_JPIM01000154.1 GCF_000735195.1 Chloroflexus sp. MS-G | reverse complement strand
TAGAATGTCTCCAATACTACCTTGTCGTGTAGTCTACAAAGGAATAGTTACCGGTGAATTACCAGGAGTTGCCAGAACAACCGGCTACAACACGATAGACACCCACTCCAGACTCACGCTATACTGAAAATATCTCATACCCTACCTCAAAAGGAGTTCACGATGGAACAACCGCAGCGACATAACGGCCCAGATATGGGCAATCATCTCACCTACTGGAGCATTATTGGGATGACATTACTGCTCTGCTTTGCCTGGCTGCTAACCGGAAGCGTGGTATTGACCCTGATCATTATCGTGCTCGGTTTGCTCCATCTGGCGCAATTCTTTCCCGACGCCGAGGAACTTGTGCGCGCCGATCCAATCTTGCTGACGATCCGACGCTTCTCGTTGCTGCTGGTGATTCTGATCACAGCGATGGCGCTTCTCATTCGCTACATTCGGTTGTAGAATTTAGACATTTTGCACAAAATATTTCCGGTTTTAGTTGTTGAAATCATCCAAACCTTCTGCTATGATGCAGGCAAACGGCCATCAGGCGATGGCTACCCTCAGGTTCAATGAAGAGCTGATCGGGTATTGCGGTGCAGCAGCGCGGAGGTTTCCATGGAACTGCAAGGCTTTTTGCTCGGATTAATCGGTTGGGCAGCGACGGCAGTCTTGGCAATTGGTGCCCGACAACTATCGGCGCTTGAACAACGCGCCGTGATCGTCTGTAGCTGGCTGGTTTGGATGATTCCCGGTTTGGGGACATTTGTACGAACTGGAATTCTCACCATTGATGCAGCAGCTCTCTTTATTGGGATTTCGACAGTTCTACTCGCTGCGCTGCTGCTTATTGGCGTTCGGGGCCGAACGCGCGCCCGCTAATATGGTAATGCGCCTCACCAGCTCGGCAAAGAGGAGTCTCCGGTTAGCCGGATGCATTGTGGCAAGCTTTGGGAATGACAACGACCGCTTCTGCTCACACAACGGCGGTCGTTTCTCTTTGTGATCATCTCTCTTTACCCCACTGCTGGTCAGTACAAGCAAAGCAGGTGCGGAACGACTATCTCTGTGTGCAGGAACATCAGAAAATGATGAGGGGCGGATGCGAAACCCGCCCCCTCATCACCATCATCATTTGTCGACTCGTCTAGCGATACGGCCGGAGCGCGCCGACAAAACGACTCGTCCAGTAAGACCCCCAAATGCTAGAGATTTGCACACCGTAGGCCGGTGACATCGCGTGCACCATCTGACCGTTGCCGATATAGATCGCAACGTGTGAAATACCACGCGACCTACCGGTTGCGTAGAATAGGAGATCGCCAGGAGCGAGATTGTTCAGACTACTGATCACCGCTCCATACCGAGAATTAAACTGAGCGGCAGCAGTACGAGGTAAATTCACGCCGAACTGCCGATAAACATAGGAAGTAAGCCCGCTGCAATCGAAACCGCTGCGTGGGCTAGAGCCACCCCACACGTAACGATAGCCAACGAATTGAACTGCATAGCTGGCAACATCACCACTGGCCGGGATATTGACCGGACCGGTATTCGCCAACCGACTGCGATTCGGTAAAGCTGGAATATCATTGGTGTACGGAACCCGCCGGGCAGCCATCGGTGCAACCCGTAACAGTTCGGCGTAGATCCAGGCTTTCGTACCGTTGGCCAGCTCAACCCGATACCAATCCTTATGTCGGGCAAGCAGTTTCACTTCGGTACCGGCATTAACGGCGCCAATCCGCTCATACGCAGAGCCGGGACCTTTGCGCAAATTGACCGAATTTTCCAGCACGGCACCGACGAGCGGTGGATTAGGATCGGGAATAGAGGCCGCAACCGGAACTCGTTCAACCACACCCGGCGCAATAGTGAGGAACTCTGAGGTCACCCAGCCGTATAAGCCACCGGTCTCAACCAGAAACCAGCCGTTGTACTGCTCAACTAGATTTAGCTCCGCCCCAGCAGAGAGTTTCTTCATACTGACGTAATTGGTACCAGGACCATCACGAAGGTTCAGACCCTCTTCCCGCACGGTCGCCACGCGCGGTGGCGGCGGCGGCGGAATATTGGCCTCGGCGACCGGTTTGAGGTTATAAAAGACCGCTTCAGGCAGATCAACCAACTCAGCCGCAATCCAGCGCAGCGTGGGATCATCGGCAGTACGGAAGCGCAACCACTCACCATAGCGACCAACGACCTCAATCGTAGCTCCGGCCGTGATGCGGGCTACATCATCGTAAGCCAGACCAGGACCATTCCGAACCTTCGCTACATCGGCAGTTACGGTTGCCGGCACGATGAGCGGTGCATTGATTTCACTGCGCGAGAGGATGGTCAGCGGTACCGGTAATGCCTCATCGACGTCAAGTGGTGGATCGCCCACCACCTCACCATTCCGGCGTCTATCAAGATTGAGTGGGCCGGGAATAATGATCGGTACAGCACCACTAATTTCTACCGGTGCTCTTGTTGGCGCCATCACTGCTGGTTTTACCGGTCGTAGTGGCAACTGCCCTAACAGGAGGGCAACCGGAAAGAGGAGCGTGACTACCGAATGGAGGAGATACCGGACGGGAAGCTTACGAATTCTGTTTTGCAGTTCTGGTGCAGTACGAATGAACGAAGCAATCGTCGCAAACGGTCGCGACAGTTGTAGATACCTACTCCGATAGTGAACAGCACGTTCGCGAAGACGTTGAAGTTCTAATGGAAGTAGGTCAGCCGAGCGATCGTGTTGTAGCTCAATCATGGAGCGTTTTTCCTCTTTCTCGCTGCCAATCGGCCAGTGTACGGGTTTTGAACCACGACCACGCACCTGGTGGTACTGGGGATTGGCAGGTTGGGAAGCGAAGCCGACTGAGTGGGCCTTATCAGGAATGTATCAGTCGCACTTCAGCTTCTTATCGGCGTTCACACTGTGTTGTAGAACATATGTAGTAGCACAGCGTAGCGTCGCAAAGGTATCGAAATAGTAATATATCTTTCGCTATTTGTCAAGAATTGCCAACAAGCACACCAATTTGTTGCTCTATAATGCGAAATATCGCTTACGTGAAACTATGAACTGATGTTTGAATATTAAACATTCTACAGAAAAAAAATACATTCCGACAAAGAATATACCTATCGTTGTCTGTTACCGGCGCATATTCTATCAGACAGGTATTTATCAGATACGGTGTATGAAGCTGATACGCACGTTCAGTGCAGCAATGTCTGCCAGTACATAACGGTTGCCTATAGCCATTCGCCAGGTTCGGGTGATCGATCACCGGTAAGGGCCATCACCCTGAAGCCCATCGTTTGCGCCTGACGAACCAGGGCCAGTTGCTGCCCATACGGAGCCACCACGATCAGACGCCGACACCCATCAGCACGAGCACTCGCCAGCAGGCTCGTTACGCTATCGAGGTATCGTAGTCGTTCGGTACCAACGCCGCTGTGTATGAAATCGTGAGCGACCAGATTCGCCTGCGATCCGGCCAGGTAAGCGTACTGCACTGCCTGAGCTGTTAACAAATCGTGCGCTTGTGCTAGCGTTTCCACATCAATGCCATCGGCAGCGTTGATAATCAAAGCATCAGCACTCAGAATAGCCGACTCTGGCAGTGGTTGCGCGGTTGCCCATAGGGTTGCCACAACCAGAGTACCCACCATAGTGAACAGCCAACTTCACAAAGAGATGTAAGATTGCTGGAACCATCGAATCATGAACTATGACACATCATTCAATAACTCAGCTAAGAGCGAACGCACTTGTTGAATGGTAAACGGTTTCGATAATATCGCATCAACCCCGCGCAAGCGCGCTTCATGACGATCAATCTGCTCACTCCAGCCGGTTACCAGCACAATGCGTACCAACGGATCAATGCGGCGAATCTGGGCGGCAACGTCCCATCCCGATAGACCCGGCATCCCAAGATCGGTACAGACGAGCTGATACTGACCGGCGCTGAACCCATCCAGCGCATCCTCACCGGAGGCAAAAGCATCGACGTGGTGGCCGATCCGTTGCAAAATACGTACTAATACATTACGCACTGCCTCCTCATCATCGATAACTAGAATGTGAAGGGCTGGTGTGCCAGCCGGCGGTCGCGACTCTGGCTCAGATACCGGTGGCGTACCAATCGGTAGTAAAACTCGAAATCGTGCGCCTGCCCCCGGCGCACTCTCTACCTCGATCCGTCCACCATGTTGCTGCACAATCCCGCGCACGATGGCCAATCCCATTCCTGTACCGCGAACACCTTTGGTTGAGAAGAACGGTGCAAAGATTTTCTCGTGAAGGGCTGGATCAATACCAATACCGGTATCTTGCACTTCTAGCATAACGGCAGCTTCACCTAACAGTCGTGCTGGGGCAAGCGACGTGCGCAGCGTGATCGTACCACCGTTCGGCATGGCATCAATGGCGTTCAAGATGAGATTGATCACAAGTTCACGCAACGCCGACGCATCACCGGCAATCAGCGGTAGCGGGGCCAAATCGGTATGCACTGCGATAGGCACACCACGGCTCTGCACCTCGTCGCGCCACCGCGGTCGGGTGAGGGCCAGACTTTCTTCAACGACCCGATTCAGATCAACTGCACTATCCGGTGTCGAGCGACTGGTTTGGGCAAAGCCCTGCAATCGCCTGACAGTGGCAGTACCATCAAGCGCAGCTAACTCTATGGCGCGCAACCCCTCTTCGAGGTGGGGATCATCGGTTTCCTCAAGTAATAACTGAACGTGACCAAGGATGCTCGCCAGTAAATTATTGAAGTCGTGAGCCACCCCACTCGACAATTCACCAAGTGCACGCAATCGGTCACGTTCAATTAACTGTTCACGGACTCGCTGTAATTCAGCGTCATGGGCGAGATTGGTGATAGTGACACCGATCAGATGTGCCATCGCCATCACCAGTTCAAGATCGCCCTGACCAAAGATACCCTTTACCGCACTCTCAATGATAATGATCCCAAAGACACGCTCGTCAACCAGGATGGGCACGATCATTTCGGCAGCCGTGGCCGGTAAGCTGGGATGAAGGACATACCGTGCATCACGGGTAACGTCATTCACAATAGCCGGTTGACGATGTCGAACGACCCAGCCGCTAATCCCCATTGTAACCGGTCTTGGCGGAAATGTCTGTGGATCGAGTTTAAGCTGACCACAGGCTGCACGCACTTCCAGATGATCTTCGACGACAACACTGATCAAGACCTGATAATAACCGAACGATTTATGCAGGAGTTGAGCCGCCTCGTGGAGCAACCGATCAACATCGCGCAAGGTCCCGATCCGCACTGTAAACTGCTGGAGAACCTGGAACTGACGTGCTCGTTCCTGGGCTTCACGTAGGAGACGGACATTATTAATGACCACTGCAATCTGTTCACCAAACATCTGCGCGGTGGCAATATCTTCTGTAGTGAAGGCGTCAGGTGTCCATTTGTCAATCGTTAGCACGCCAATCGTTGCCTGATCGACTTGCAGCGGAACCCCTATCCACGAGCGGATAATGTCGCTATCGGGCACCTTTTGCCAGTTCGACAGACGTTGAACGTCAGGATAGTAGATTACCGTACCCATTTGCCGCAATTCGTTGATCAGCGAACCAGGTCCGGCGTAAAGGGTCACTTGATCGAATTTCGACTGTAGACCACGTTGAGCAAGTAAGCGCACATACTCTTTATCGTGCACGACGAAAATACATGCCGAGTCGAAATTGATAAACCGCTGAAGTTCGACGAGGATTTCATCGAGAACGCTGACCTGATCGATGCGGGCATTGGTCAGCGTTACCAGACGGTGCAATGCTTCAGATCGAACCTGTAGCTGTCGTTCGTATGCTCGTTGACGGGCATACATTATTTGACTGGCGGCAAACGCCAGCAGATCGGCGTCGCTATGCGTCCAGTAGTGGCCTGGAAGACAGGCTACCAGCCAGGCCGGTAGGCCATCGAAGCGTATATCTACAATCAATGCGCCATCGTGCCGCCAACGCTCAAAGTTCTCGCTGGTAACGGGAAGACCGTTATTATCGAACATTGCACCACTGGAGGTACTGGTAATCAGTTGCGGCCTGACTCCCAAGACAGCAGTCAACTCGTGCAATATATTGGCAATTGGATCGTGAACGGTCATGCTGGCGAGCAGAATCCGTTCGCGGGCCATGGCCCGGCGCAGCATCTGGGCAGTGTTAGCGTTGTCGATAGCAATCGCCGCCTGATCGGCAAAGATCGAGATGGTCTCAATCAGCTCTTGACTAAACGGTACCGATCCGATAAACCGGGCCAGACTGAGCGCACCGCAACAATGATCGCGCACAATCAGAGGAATAGCCAGAATCGCTGACGGATGCCGATCAAGCTGTTGAATGTAACGTGGATCGTTCACCGGATCGGTGAGCTGCAGAATCTGGCGATTGGCGACCGCCCAGCCGGCCACCCCTTCGCCAACCCGCAGACGGAACGTGCGCTTATGATCTGGTTGGCTTTCAAGACCCAGAGTTGCTGCTGTTGTCAACCATTCGCCTTGCTCATCGAGTAACCAGATTGAGACCACATCGGCTTCACTCAGCTCACGGGTGACAGCCAGCACGCGCTGTAAGACATCACCTAAATCAAGCGACGAGAGCACTGTCTTGCTCGATGCCAGAATTGTAGCAATTGGTGATGTCAGGCCAGAATTGCCGCTCGGATTGGTTGACTCAGATAGGTTCGTCATGATTCTCATTATACTCAGCGCGGTGCTTTTCGGGGACTTTTTTACATTTTTCTCACAGATCGTGTAACTTTTGGCCGCTTTCTACGATTTATTTATGAGACCAGTAATTTGCTGGGGGCAAGTCATAGCTGAAGGAGGACGATGATGCGCAGCTTTCGGGGTACGGTCAATCGGGTAGAGCTGATCGGGCGGCTGGGGGCCGATCCAGAAGTACGGCAAGTAGGCAATGGCGTTACCGTTTGCCGCTTCAACCTAGCTACCAATCGACCGGCAGGCAGTGATGAGCAAGGTAAACGTCTGAGCGAAACTGAATGGACAACCGTGGAAGCGTGGGAACGGTTGGCAGAGGTGTGCGGAAACTATTTGCAAAAAGGGCGACGAGTGATGGTGATGGGCAGTCTGCGAACAGATAGCTGGCATGATAAAGAGAGTGGTCAACCACGCTCACGGACTTATGTGCGGGCAGAGGAGGTTATCTTCCTTGATGGAGGAAATGGCAAACAGGATAACGATCAAGAGGAAGAGTAGGTGGGTGTAGCTGAACACGTTCTTGCCGCATCTCAATCCTGACGATGCAAGCCGTGTCTGATCTTACCGACCGCATGCGTCGGCGTGTAGAGGGGGACAGAGGTGGAATTGGCACACTTCGCAGTTAGTGCGCTGTTACCTGGTGCTGCATGAACACAGTGGTGGAGGTAGAGTAGATGACGGTACGTGCGTGAGCATGGCAGAGATAGAGTGGATCAGGGGCGGTTCGTGAACCGCCCCTCTAAAGAGGTAGGGTGGTGATCACTGGCGCACGGCACATTACCGGGCACATCCATCGTGACACCGCTGCACTCATCCACCGAGGTTCGTTGTGCGGGGATAAAGTATCGCATTGCCGCACCTCGCGACTCCATTGGCATTAGGCTGATTGTCCATCATGTTCCAAACCATCGCCTGAGTTTCATCGGTTGTGCGGTGACGACGATCATTCGGACAAGCTCATCGTAGCTGGTGCATAGCACAAACTACATCAGCGTGCGCCAGCGAGGAGTTCCAAACCCATCCCTCACTCCGCCACTGCTGCTGTCACTGCGCGGTTACTAAGAGCCTATCCGAATAATTATTTCACAGTACAGCGTATGAAACCTGATAGATGTATGGGCGCAGCGGCGCTGCGCCCCAACCGATCTTCTTCTGCGACAGGGTATTCCGGATAGACTCTAAAGCGAAGCAGGAATGGAACGGTTTCCATTCCTGCTATGAAGAAGAGGCGCGATAGTATGTATCACTTTAACACGAGCA
>NZ_JPIM01000153.1 GCF_000735195.1 Chloroflexus sp. MS-G | reverse complement strand
AAGGTAAGGGTGGCGCTTGCACCATCCATGCACTCGCGTTGCACGATTACCAGCTTGCGTTTACAATCGATAACACAAGAATGTTAGCTATTCACACGGGGGGCGTATGCGCATCGTAGCAATGATCATGGCAGGCGGCGAAGGCACCCGTCTCAGTGTCCTCTCGGAAAAACGAGCAAAGCCTTCAGTACCTTTCGCCGGTAAGTTTCGGATCATAGATTTTACCCTATCCAACTGTGTCAACTCTGGTATCTTCGATGTCGCAGTTCTGACCCAGTACCGGCCTCATTCCCTCAACGAGCACATTGGAATTGGAAAACCTTGGGATCTCGACCGTGCTCGTGGTGGTGTGCGCTTACTTCAGCCGTACCAGGGTCGTCGTGATGAGTCGTGGTATCGCGGGACGGCTGATGCCGTCTACCAGAATCTGGCCTACATCCAGGAGCGACGCGCCGATCTGGTACTTATCCTGTCTGGTGATCATATCTACAAGATGAACTACAACGATATTATTAACACGCATCTACAAAAACGGGCTGATCTGACAGTGGCGGTGATGGAGGTACCACTCGAAGAGACCGATCGCTTCGGTATCATGACCATCGACGAAAACGACCGGGTGATCGAATTTACCGAGAAGCCGAAGGGGCGAGATAAGGGGAATCTGGCCTCGATGGGAATCTACGTCTTTAACACTGACATCCTGATCCGGCGTCTTTCCGAGGGTGGGCCGGAGAAACCCCGCATCGATTTCGGTAAGGATGTGATTCCGGCGATGGTCGCTGAAGATCGAGTCTTTGCCCACCGCTTCAAGGGGTATTGGGTCGATGTCGGTACGATCCAGTCGTACTGGGAGACGAGTATGCAGTTGCTCGACCCATCACTTGATTTCGATCTCTTCGATCCAAACTGGTTGATCCGCACCCGTAGCGAAGAGCGACCACCGGCCAAGATCGGGCCGCAGGCAAAGGTGACCCAATCGATTATCTGCAACGGCTGTACTATTCGCGGAACGGTCATTCATTCAGTGTTGTCGCCAGGCGTCTACGTTTCGCCAGGAGCGGTTGTGCGCGATAGTGTGGTTATGAACGATACCTGGATTGGCCCCGGCGCGGTGCTAGATCGGGTGATTATCGATAAAAAGGTCGTGGTCGGCGCCGGTGCTCGGGTCGGTTTTGGTGACGATTTGACGGTGCCGAACCGCAAACAACCTGATAAACTTAACTGCGGGGTGACCGTTGTTGGCAAAGCGGCCCATATTCCAGCCGGAATTACTATCGGTCGGAATGTCATCATTAATGCAGACCGTGAAGCAGAAGATTTTCCAGCCAGTGATGTACCGTCGGGAGAAACGATCTGAGTTCCCAGTTTGTCGGCCATACCGGCGGGAAACGCTCTTGCTGTATTGACGTTACAAACGGAGTCGATATGCTACGCACTCTTGTGATGATACTGGCCGGTGGTGACTCACCGGCACTCAGTGTCCTTACCGCCGAACGCACTGAAGCGGCGGTACCGTTTGGTGGTAAGTACCGCATTATTGATTTTGCACTCTCAAACTGTGTTAATTCGGGTCTGTACAATGTAGCCGTGCTGACTCAGTATCGTCCACGTTCGCTCCATGCTCACCTTGGCGTTGGGCGACCCTGGGATCTCGACCGTGCACAAGGTGGCTTACGGCTGCTGCACCCTTCACCGACCCCCGATGGCGGTGGTTGGCAGCGTGGGACGGCAGATGCGGTACGCTACAATCTTGACGTGGTTGAAGAACAGCCGGTCGATGCGGTGCTCCTGCTGGCCGGTGACCACATTTACAAGATGGATTATACGCCCCTGCTCAAACTGCACGAAGAGCGGCAAGCTGATTTGACTATGGCTGTACGGAGTGTAAGTCCTCACGATGCCCATCGTTACGGTATTGTGTCGGTTGGGAGCGAAGGACGGGTGGATCGTTTCGTTGAAAAACCACGCCGGGCCGATTCAAACCTTGCTTCAATGGGTATCTACGTCTTCCGTAAGCAGTATCTGATCGATCTGCTTCGTTCGACCGATGCCGTCGATTTTGGTCGTCATCTGCTGCCCTACATTGTCACCAGTGCGCGTGCGTTCGCGTACTACTTCCAGGGCTATTGGGCCGATGTCGGTACGGTACAGGCGTACTACGAGGCGAATCTGGCGTTGCTGGCTGAAACCCCAGCACTTGATCTGTACGACCCCGAATGGGTGATCCATACGGTCAGTTCTGATCGACCGGGCGCTGAGATTGGCGTGCAAGCACGGGTTGAAAATAGTCTGCTCAGCGATGGCTGCCGGGTATACGGTACGGTTATCGGATCGGTGCTTTCGCCAGGGGTGATCGTTGCTCCTAGTGCAGTCGTGCGTGACTCCATCGTCATGGGCGATGCTATCATCGAACCCGGTGTTGTCCTTGACCGCTGCATTATTGATGAAGGTGTGCGGATTGGCGAGGGGGCGCGAGTCGGTGATGGCGATGATAATACGCCAAACACTGAAGCACCAGAACGCTTGAACACTGGGCTAACCATTGTTGGTTTAAAGGCTCAGATACCGGCAGGTGTGCGCATTGGGCGCAACGTTGCGATCAGACCACGTACACCGGCTAGTGCCTTTCCGGCAGATGGTAACGTGCCGAGTGGAGCGACTATTTAGCGGAACAATATGACATCTCCTGGCGACCTGGTAATTGATCCTTCTATCCGTTCCCGCCTTCAGCAGGGACACCCCTGGGTTTACCGGAATCACCTAATCGGCGGTGAACGATTGCGTACCGGCCAATGGGTATGTGCGCGCTGTGGTGGTTTGACGGTCTATGGCCTGTACGATGCTCAGAGTCCAATCGGTCTACGCATTTACAGTCGGCATGATTTCCCGAATCAGCAATGGTTTCGCGAACGAGTCTGGGAAGCCTGGGAACTGCGGGCGCCAATACGGGCCAGTGGTCAGACAACGGCCTACCGTTGGATCTATGGCGAAGGTGATTATCTGCCCGGTCTGGTCGTTGATCGTTACGGCGATTATGCTGTTATCCAAACCTACGCCGATAGTGTACAAACGATTGTGCCCATCGTCGCGAATGCCCTCCGTGCCGTTGATCCGGAGCTGCGCGGTGTGATACAGCGACCACGCCAGCACGATGATGATGACCAGGCACAACCGATATTGCTGTGGGGAGAGTGGCCGCCACGCAATCTGGTTGTACAGGAAAACGGTCTTTTTTTTCAGGTTGATATGCTCTACGGTCAGAAAACCGGTCTATTTCTCGACCAGCGTGAGAACCGGCGCACGCTGGAGGGGATGGTTGCCGGCGCCAGTGTGCTGAACTGTTTTGCGTACACTGGAGGTTTTTCCCTCTATGCCTTACGCGGTAATGCAGCCGAAGTCGTGAGTTGCGACGTTGGGCATGGGCTGGCCGAGGCGACAGCCACTAATATCGCTCTCAACCATTTGCCAGCAGACCGTCATCGCTTTGTGACCGACGATTGTTTCGCGCTGCTTGACCAGTATGCTAGGCGAGGACAGATGTTCGATGTTGTCATTCTTGATCCGCCTAGCTTTGCCCGCACACGTAGCAGTCAGCACGCTGCCATGCGCGCCTACGTGCGAATCAATGCACTGGGATTGCGTTGTGTCACGCCTGGCGGTCTGCTGGTAACTGCCAGTTGTACGGCACAAATTGGGCCAGAGCAGTTCCGTGAGTTGCTCGGTGAAGCGGCTGCCCAGGCCCATCGCCGAATGCAAATCATTCACGAGGCTGGTCACCCGCTCGATCATCCCGTGCCCGCCGGTTTTCCTGAAGGACGGTATCTAAAGTATGTGATTGCCCGTGTACAGACCCTGGTGTAGATGTGTACCTGGAGAGGTGCCACGACATCGTAGTGCATCCGTTTCCCGGCATGAGAATTCGTTTCAATCCTCACAGATACAGGGATTGTTCGGCTATGCTATAATCTGGCTATGCACGTTCTCCAAATCTCGTGGGAATATCCACCACATATCGTCGGTGGTCTTGGTCGCCATGTAGCTGATCTGGCGCCAGCCCTAACTGAGCACGATGTGATCGTTACCGTCCTTACCCCCCAACTACGTGGCGGGGAAGCGTTTGAACGTCATCAAAATCTCACCATCTGTCGTGTCTCAGTTCCAACGCTCGATACCGACGACTTTCCCGGTTTTGTCTATCATACCGGTCGCCATCTTGAGCAGGCAGCTCATGTGCTTTTCCCTGGCGGACGACCTGATCTGATTCACGTTCACGACTGGCTTACCGCTGAAGTTGGGATTGCCCTCAAACATCACTGGCGCATCCCGCTGATTGCTACCATTCATGCAACCGAACGTGGTCGTGGGCGGGGCGCCATCAACGGTCAGCGTGCCCAATATATTAACGATCTCGAATGGCGTCTGACCTACGAAGCCTGGCGGGTGATTGTCTGTTCGCATTTTATGGCTCGTCAGATCCGAGAATACTTTACCACACCGGCGGATAAGATCGATGTGATCTCGAATGGTGTACACTTGCCCTCCCAACCGTTTGCCAATCCGGCCGAATGGGTGTCATTCCGCCGCCGGTTTGCTGCCGATAACGAAGCACTCGTCATCTTTGTCGGACGGTTAGTGTACGAGAAGGGGGTACATATTTTGTTAGAGGCCTGGCCACGAGTGGTAGCCGACATACCGGCGCGTCTGGTTATTGCCGGTACCGGCAGTATGCTCGACGAACTGAGACGGCGTGCAACCGAACTCGGTATTGCGGTAGAGTTTCTGGGCTTTATCAGCGATGAAGACCGCAACCGGCTATACGCAGTTGGTGATGTTGCCGTCTTTCCCTCCCTCTATGAACCGTTTGGCATTGTCGCGTTGGAAGCCTTTGCCGCCGGGTGTCCGGTGATTGTCTCTGATGCTGGTGGATTAGCCGAAGTTGTGCAACACGAACTCAACGGCCTCGTTGTGCCAGCAGGAGATGTAGAGGGGCTGGTCCAGGCACTGCTTGCCAGCCTGCATGCACCCGCCGATTCACGGCTACGTGCGGCACGCGGTGCTGCGCTGGCCCGTGCCTACTACACTTGGACACGCATTGCCGGTGAAGTCAAAGCAGTGTACGATCGTGTCTGGATGGAGTGGAAAGCTGGTGCTTGGGGTAAAGAGATTATGCGCCGCGCTTGAGGCAGATGAACAGGGAATGACACTATGCCCGGAAACACCTTTGGTCACGTCTTTCGCTTAACAACGTGGGGCGAGTCGCACGGGCCGGCAGTTGGTTGTACCGTCGATGGTTGCCCCGCCGGTTTGCCGCTTGATGTTGCCGATATTCAGCGTGAACTTGATCGCCGACGTGTCGGTCAGAGTCGGGTCAGTTCGCAGCGTCGTGAGGCCGATGAAGTTCAGATTCTCTCTGGCGTTTTCGAGGGGCGCACAACCGGTACCCCGATTACAATGATCGTGTACAACACCGACGCCAAATCGCACCACTACGAAAATATTAAAGATACCTATCGCCCCGGTCATGCCGACTATACCTGGGATGTCAAGTACGGCTTTCGCGACTGGCGTGGTGGTGGCCGCTCATCGGCGCGTGAGACCATCGGGCGGGTGGCAGGTGGTGCTGTGGCCCGACGCCTCCTGGCAACCTACGGTGTAAGTATTATCGGTTACACCCTGCAACTGGCCGATCTGCGCGCCGAAGTGTTTGATGAAGCAGAAATTGAGCGGAATATTATGCGCTGCCCTGATGCCCGCATCGCAGCACTCATGGTCGAACGAGTTGATCAGGCGCGTCGTGAACTCGACTCGCTGGGTGGTATTGTTGAAGTGCGTGCCCGAGGAGTTCCTCCCGGCTTGGGCGAGCCGGTTTTTGATAAACTTCAGGCTGATATAGGCAAGGCTATGTTCTCCATTCCGGCTATCAAAGGGGTTGAGATTGGTGAAGGCTTCGGTGTAGCTATGCTCCGTGGGTCGCAGAATAACGATCCCTTCATTCGCCGGGATGATGGCACCATTGGGACGCTTTCCAATCATCATGGCGGCATTCTCGGCGGTATTTCAACCGGAGAAGAAATTGTGGTACGTCTGGCAGCCAAGCCTCCGGCTAGCATCGCTCGCCCCCAACAGACGGTTGATCGCGAAGGAAATCCGGTTACGATTGAAGTGCATGGCCGCCACGATCCAACAGTTCTGCCGCGCCTGGTACCGGTAGCCGAAGCGATGCTGGCATTAGTGTTGGCCGACCATCTCCTTCGTCAGCGGCTAGCTCGCGTGACGTGGGAGGATCATTATGGCGAAGCATGATGAACTACCGAAGAGAAGCCGCTGGTTGCCATTGCTGGCATTACTAGCTGTCTTAAGCTGGTTCCTGGTCATTGCTATGCTGATCCGTCTCAATTTGACCGACGGCTCAGCAATTAGATGGCGTCTGCTTTTCGCTGTTGTAGCTTTTATCACCGGTATTACCACCTTTGGGTCTCTCGAACGATGGCTTGAGTTGCCCGGTCTGACCGTAGAAGGGACGCTAGGAGTCTGGCTTTTTCTGGTTACGGTGGCAATGATACCGGCGCCGACCGGTACTTTACTCGACCCACCTGATATACCGGTGTACACATTGATGTTGTTTGCCGTCTTTCTGTGTGTTGCTGCAATCTGTCGGCCAATTATTGCTGTTCTGAGTCGGCGCTGGATTACACTGCGGGCCTGGGCACTCGACAACCGTAGGGTGCGTCGTGAAGCATACGAATGTGGCATATTCGTTGCCACTGTTTTGGCGTTGGCCGCGTTGCGCACGCTTGACCCGATTAAATTTATTGCGCTGGCCGTGATCCTGGTGCTGATTGAAATTCTCTTCTTATCGTTGATCGGGTTAGAAAGAGCATAACGCGGTAAAGGAATACGCACTATGATCCGTATTGCTATCATCGGTCTGGGGCTGATCGGAACGTCATTGGGTATGGCCCTCCGTAATGCTGATCCGAAGGAGTCACCCATCGGCCACATTACGATCACCGGTTTTGATCGCGACCTCAAGGTTACTCGTGAAGCACGTGGACGATTAGCAATTGATCGTGAAGCCCGCACGTTAGCCGATGCAGTCCACGACGCGCAAATCGTGGTTGTCGCAACGCCGGTACGTGCCATTCGCGATGTGTTCGGCGAACTGGCTTCACTTTTACCCAATGGGGCCATCGTCACTGATGTTGCCAGTACGAAAGCGATGGTCTGCCACTGGGCAAGCGAACTTCTCCCGTCAACCGTTACCTTCATCGGTGGCCATCCAATGGCCGGTCGTGAACAATCGGGGCCAGGCGCAGCCGATCCTGACCTCTTCCGTGGTGCGATCTACTGTCTTACGACCATCAGCACCACAACGCCGCAGGCTGTTGAAGCGGTAGAAGCGATGGTGCGCACAATCGGCGCCAAGCCGTACTACATCGATCCAGAAGAGCATGATGCCTACGTAGCCGGTATCTCGCATCTCCCCCTTCTGCTCTCCGTTGGTTTGGTCACTGCAACCGGGAATAGTCCGGCCTGGAAAGAAATGGCACCGCTGGCTGCTACCGGCTTCCGCGATGTATCGCGTCTGGCCTCCGGTCATCCCGCCATGCAGCGTGATATTCTGCTGACCAATCCGCATGGCTTAAGCCGCTGGATCGACGAAGTGATTCGCTTCCTCATAACGGTCCGTGATCAGATTACTGCCGGTGATGCGGAAGCTATCGAACAACTCCTGCAACAAGCCAAGGCTACTCGTGATGCATGGCTTGCCAGTAAGCCGCACCTACGTCCTGGTGAAGCGGATTTCACCAGCATGCCTACCGTCGAACGACCGAGTCTGCTCGGCTTACGCTGGCCGAAACGAAATGAATGATGTGATGGTAGTCTGCTGCAACTTCCAACCCTGCCGCATAAACGAGGTGCTATCGTGCTCAGAGTCGTCGGTGGTGCAGATCAGCACTGTCGTTGGTTGACATCGCTCGACCCGATGTGCAAAAATAACGCATATACAGATGCCTAGGTGGTCCCGGCAAAAGGATCAACATCATGACACATCTGCTCAACTGGCTCCTGCGCATCGATTCGCCTGATCCTGAAGTTCAACGCCGAGGAAAGATTCTCGTTACCTTAAGTTCTGGGATCGTAGCTGTTTTGCTGAC
>NZ_JPIM01000152.1 GCF_000735195.1 Chloroflexus sp. MS-G | reverse complement strand
GAAATCACGATACTCTGTTTCGGTAATCTGACGAAAGCCGTGGGCCAGAATGCTCTTATTGCGCACACTCACGCGGTTTTGAATATCGGCTAGATTGACCGACTGGACGAGTGGATCTTGAAGCGCTTTTATCAACATATACCCGTCGAGTAAAGTGATAGGGTTGTATCGACCATCACGATTCGGTTGCAGACCTCGTTCACGAAAACCCAATGATCGCTCAACAGCGCGGTATTCATTCTCAAGCTGTGGTTGCCGCTGTTTGAGCCGATCAAGATCAGGATGTTCAGCCAACACACCATGCGTTGCCAGGCGATGCTGGCTCATCAATTCCAGACTACGGTAGTGTAACAGTGCTGCCGTGTCATATCGTCGTTGTGCTTCACGACGCAGTGCATTGGCGTGAAGTGAGCCGAGGAGCGGTAAGATCGCATCAGCATCAGCCAAAGTAGACAAGTCCGTATTAGAATAGCGCATTGCCTGCGTCGTCCTGAGCAGACGACTGATCGCGTCACGTTGGGCTTCTAGCAGACGTTGCTGTACCCGCAGTTCGGTGATCAATGACTGAGCCAGGAGTTGAGCCATTGTCTCGGCAGCAGCCGCAAGACCGAAAGTATCCCATTGTGCGTAAGCCCGCGCTAACAGGGCTAGTTGCTCATAACCTTTATTTTCTTTTACCCGTTGGGCCAGATCGCGATAAATCCGCTCAGAGTTTACATAATCGTGAGCGTTAAACAAGCGTCTAGCTTGGGCAGCCTCCAGATCACCGAAGACTTCATACGGATCGGATGGATCGATCAGCCGTTGCGAGCCGGGCACAACCTGATTTTGTTCATAATCACTTTCGATGTAGATGGTTCCAAGACCAAGGACGTAAGCCGCCTTTGCTAGTCCTACCGTCATCGGTTTGGTACCGGCAGTGAGGTCGACCAGAATCTGGTCACGGTCGAGATCACACCACTCTTCGATCACAGCGCGTAATTCGCGGTATACCTGGTTGACATCAGTATAATGGGCTATTCGCTTGATCCACGTTGGATCAGGTTCCCGATCTAGCTTTGCAGCCACCTTTTCTAAAAAATCATGGGTTTCCGGAGTAAGTAAAAACGCGACTCGCTTCGGTTGGAGTGCGCCGATCAGAAGGGCAGCCGTGTCTTCCTGACGACTACCGGCGAGGATCAACGCAACTGCCTGCCGGTTACCGACCCGCTCGCGAAATTGTTGTAACTGTGTGCTAAAATCCATGTTCATGCTCCTGTTTACAGTCAAGCCAATCGGATACTCCATCATCGTACCAAACGAATCATTTCCGGGTATGCTAAACGATTCCTTCATCTCTTGGCTTTGCGTACAATCGAACCTACAATAACAATACATCTATACACGGCTCTCCGCGAAAGGTGCATCGCTTATGCGCGAACTCTTAAGCATTATTGCCCTGTTCCCCAGCAATCCCCACTTTGCGCTTCGCAAGCTGCGGGCTTGGATCGGTCAGGAACGCGGTGCACTGGCCTGGGTATGGTTATTGCGCTTCGGTAGTCTGATCTGTCTTACGGTGTGGGTAGTGTTTCGGTCTAGAGGAAATATTGAACCATATTTCAATGGTTTCCTGATCGTAGGATTCATGTACGTCTTTCAAATTGCAACCGCAATTGGTGGAAGCTGGCGACCACAACTCTGGCAAAATCAGCGGATCAAGTTGTATCAAAATTTGATTGAAATTGTATTACTTAGTCTGGCTATTGTTCATTTTGGCTCGGCAGATGGGGTCTTATGGACATTCTATCTGATCCCAATGCTAAGCGCGATTCGCTTTTTACACAATCCATATCGAACTATTTCTATCATCTTGACAATATTAATTTCAACGTTCACCGGTTGGCTCGTATACAAACATTCTGAATGGGGGCTATTTATTCCGCTAACCATCAATCTCCTAGGGTTGAGTATTCTTTTTGTTGCCCGCCGAACCAGTGTAAACCCTGGCGCTTTTGCCGATCAACGCTCAGAGGTCGCCCGGATTCTTGATCACTATCGCTCAGGAATCTGCATTATCGACCACGAACGACGAGTCCAGTTTGTTAATGCTGGCCTGCAACGATATTTTGGCAGATTAACGCCTGGTATAAAGTGTTACCAATACCTTGGCTGCATTGGTGAAAATTGCACTGCCTGCATGATTCCCGAACATGCCGTTCGGAACACCTTTCGCCACACGATGCTTGCACCGAGTGGGCGCAAGCACGAGTTCGAGGTAACGGTACACCCTCTCGCTGAAGATAACCATATTCTGCTGTTCCTCGACCCACCGCGTACTATTCAGCTCGAACTGTATGAACACCTGCTATCAAGAAAGTGCGCAAAAGTGCGCACACTTCTCTTCCTGCCCCGACGTGTCTTGTTGACCACCGTCGTATCTGACAGGCGTGACTTTCCCGACTACGGCGGGGGCCATCCCCGCCGTAGCGCCGCCATTACTGGTCGGACTCGCCACGGGTAGGGCAGTTACGGTTGCCAGCCGTTTCAGGTTCAGCGCTGCGTTGAGGTCACGGTCATGGTGCGCGCCACATTGCGCACACACCCATTCTCGATCGCTCAACGTCAGCGCCTCGTTCTTCCAGCCACACTTGGAACAGAGTCGGCTACTTGGATACCAACGATCGGCGATGATGAGATGAGTACCGTAGCGTTTCGCCTTGTATTCCACCTGCGAGCGCAACATCCCAAAGCCCACGTCAGAGATGGCGCGGGCGAGTCTCTCGTTCGCGAGCATCCCTTTGACGTTTACATCCTCGATCACTAACGCTTGGTTTTCGCGGCAGAGTCGAGTCGTGAGCTTATGAGTAACGTCCGCTCGGAGATTGGCAAGGCGGGCGTAGAGCCTTGCCAATGTCGCAGCGGACTTCTGCCGGTTGTTCGAGACCGGCAGGCGCGTTCCTTTGGGCAGGCAGGCATGGCGTCCAAACCCCGCCATCTCTTTGGCGGCTTCCAGCTTGCGGCTGAGACGCCGACTGCGAATCTTGAGGCGACGCAGCGCCGCTTTGAGCGGCTTTGGCGCTTCGATGACTTCGCCGTTGGAGATCGTTGCGGCAGCCTTAACGCCCAAGTCGATGCCATTGACCTCATGGGAGGTGCGACGCCGATAGCATTGCGCATCAGGTACTTCGACCTGTATTGCCACAAACCAACGATCCGCCGTACGCGAGACCGTCGCGCCCAGTATCTTTCCTTTGAATCGCAGTTCCTCGGTCATGGCGACTTCGCCGATCTTGGGCAGACGGATCGTCTTGCCGTCCAGACGGAACTTGTCGTTCGCTACGTAAAAGCTGTCGCGGCAGCGCCCCTTTTTCTTGAAGCGCGGTGCGTGCGCCTCTTTGCCAGCCTTGAGGTCGGTGAAGAATCTTTCCCAGGCTTTGGCGAGATGGGCAAACGGCTGGGCGTGTGCGTCCCGGTGAATGTCTCGCAACCACGGCCGTCCCTTCTCGTCGAGCCACTGTGGGTCGGTGTATGTGATGGCGTTGAACTGCTTTTTGAGCGCCATTGCGTTCGGCTTGCCGCCTGCTGCGTATTGTTTGTTCCATTCATTGAGCGCCCAGTTCCAGACGCGCCGCGCCGTGCCGCAGGCGCGCTTGAAGTAGTCCACCTGCTCAGGAGTCGGGCAAAGAGCGATCTTGTGGGTTCGTTGCATTGTTGGGCCTGTTTGACGCCATGTGCATCCTGTTTCAGCGCTGCATCCACCTGCTTTCGATCGTTCCTCACACCGTATCGCCGAGACGAACAACCGTGCACGATGGTCATCACGTCTTGCACCATTTCCTGTTTGGGAGACAGCCGTTCCTGGGTGAGCACCAGCACTTCGCAGCCATGGGTTTTGGCGTCATGTTCGAACCACGCAACGCCGAAACGGGTGAGGCGGTCCCGGTGCGCGAGGATCAGCATCGTGACGTCCCGTCGCCCGATCGCGTCCATACGGGCCAGAAACCGCTTGCGCGTGACGTTCAACCCGCCGCCCACTTCCTCGATACACTCGACCCCCGCCAATCCCGTCGCCACCACGACCTCTTCCGGCACGTTGCGCTGATTCGCCAGGTCCGGCTTCTGTGCTGCACGCGATACCCGACAGGAGGCGACCAGCGTGGTTGGCGCATGGTTCGCCTGCCGCAAACCGATGAACTCACGGATTTGCGTCTCAGGGGAGAGACGGCGGTTGCTGTCCGTTCGGGCCACCGGAATCAGCCTTCCTTCGCGTTCCCAACGCTGCAACGTCTTGACCGAGACACCAAGGAGTTTTGCGGCTTTCCCTGTGCGCATGGTGTTTTCCATGAGCACCGTTATACACTATCGCGTACTAGAAGTCAAGCTAGAGTCCGGCTCCTTGATACCATTGTTGACAACGACGAAGTGCATTTCAACAATGCCCTCAAACAACTATTGCAGTCAATCCGCGAGCAATTTTGTGCCGAAACGGCGGCTATCTTCTGGTTCAAAGAGGGCAAGCTCGAACGGGTGCTTGATAGTGGCCCTGAACTTCCCTTTGCCGAGAGCTATGAACCGGGTCAGGGGGTCACCGGACTCACGCTCATCACCACCTCCTATTTACGCTTTGGCCGTCCCGTTCGTGTCAACAATCTTGACGAGAAGCCAGAGGTGCTCCAAACCAACGTTGCCAGGTATCGTCAGGCATTACCTAGCGGAAAAGTACGCCATCTGCTGGCTGTACCTATCAACGGGCGTCGTCACGTCATTGGTGTGATCCGTCTGGTCAATCGTCTGCTTGATCCCAACTCGCATCACCTTGACCCGCACGGCTTCCATAGCGTGCACGAAATTGATCTGCGCATGATCGCCGAACGGCTGGCTCGCGCTATCGAATATCGCCAGTTGACACGTGAGAAAGAGCAGCAACTGGCCGAAACGCAGCGTTTCTACCGTATCTATGCCGCTAGTACTGCAGAGCGGAATGTTTTTGAGACGATTACTGAAGAGGCGATGGCAGCTTTTCCCGAGGCAAGTAAATGTGAAATTCGGCGTCTAAACCGCTCAAATCGAACACTGGAATATGTCTGTGCTCGGCACCGGCGGGGTTTTGACTATGGTTCCGAGCCGATTGCATTGGAAGGTATTGCTGGTCGTGCGCTGCGGGAAGAACGAATCCAGGTTGTTCCAGACACCAGTCAGGATGCTGACTTTGTTGCCGGTAAAGTCACCATTGGCGCTATGATGGTCGCCCCATTAATCGGCCAATTAGGTGTCGTCGGCACGCTTTCGCTCGATTACCCGGCCCCGCACACCTTCAGCGATGAAGAGCAACGTCGGTTTACCGCTCTGGCCATGCACGCAGCATTGGCAGCCGAAATGTTTTGGCGCAGAATGCAGAATGAGCAGCTTCGTGACCATATTCAGCGAATTAATGAAGATATTAGTCGCGGTGTTGAAAGTGTGTACAAGAATGTCTTAGCCGCACTGCGTGAGTTGATTGGTTACGATAGCGCATCGATCCAGCTTCGTTACGGCAATTATTTGAAGATTGTAGCGCATGATGGCTTTGTCGATCCAGATGCGCTTGAATTCATTTCATTTGACATTCATGATCAGCGTCTACCGAACTTTTACGTTATGCGAGACGGAATGCTGTTGATTGTTGCTGATGTTCGCCAGGATTACCCACACTTCGAGACGGAAGCCGAACGCTATCAAAGTAAAGAGATTCGGAGTATTTTGTATATCCCTATGTTCTATCGACAGAAAATTATTGGGATGATTGCTCTCGACAGCCATGTTGTCAACTTCTATCGGTTTGGTGACGGCATTATTGGTACGCTGCTGGCAAGTGCGGCTGCGTCTGCAATTGATAATGCTCGTCTTGTTGAAGCCCAAGAGCGCCAGCAAGAAAGTTTACGCCGTTTGCTCAAGAGTAGCACCGATATTATCGGGATTAACGATGAGCAGGAACTTATTGATTCATATGCTCAACTAGGTATTCAGCTTTTTTTTCTGCGAACATTGTGCGATCTTTATTACACACGCGCAGGGAGCGCAGGGAGTAGAAAAATTTGACTTCATAAGCTCATCGTTACGTCAGGAGTTTTCTGATAATTACGTTGAACTTGCCAAACGTATTTTTGCTAAAAGCGAAATTATGCGGTTGAGTGGCGAAGAACTCAGCCAGTATTACGAAAATTATGGACTATCTGATGATGATTTTTATCATCTGTTAAGTGGTCGTAGTCGCTCACTCCTGGCCGCTTTCATGAGCGACCAGCAGCACCATACACGTGGAATAGTCTTGTTAGAGAATCATTGGGATGAAAATGGGTTCCCAGCGACCGCTGAAGAACTCCTTACGCTCTTTTGTTATCAGCTTGTTCACAGTCTCAGCGTCATCAACCTGCGCCGCAGCATTCGTGAGCAGTTAGGTATTGATGTCCATGACTTAGCAAACCTCTTGCAGGGAACAGTTATCTTTCGCATCAATAAACTTGTTCGTCAATCAGAATATGGTAATATCGTTGATCAACTGAAAGAAAAACTACAATCAATCAACCGAGCGACAAAATATATCTATCAAGAACTGCACCGTGTTCAAGATGACTTACGCGGCAGAATAGACCTTGAGCAACCATTTGCTGAGGCATTAGAAGAATATATTGAACTTGTGCGAGAACGGATTGGCGACCAGGTGCAAATTCATAAGAATCTGCCAGATCACGTCAATATGCCGCCGGAGGTGTTGGCGATTCTCTTTCGTATTTGTCGGGAATCACTCGCGAATATTGCCAAACATGCTGGATTTACCAATTCGCCCGATGAGCGCATTGATATTAGCCTTAACATTGAACAAGCGAAATTTGTGCTTTGTATTGCTGATAATGGAAAAGGTCTTCCCACCGATAAGAATCTTGACCATCTCGAGAATGGATATGGTATTCACAGCATTAAAGAGTGGGCCAGGCGAATCGGCGCCAGCGCCACTATCAAGAATCGTGTTGGCGGAGGTGTTGTTGTTGAAGTACAAGGTAGCATAGTGTAGGAGTATTTATGGCTGAAACATTACGAGTGATAATTGCCGACGACATCCTTCCGTTTGTCAAAGGGCTGAAAGAGATGCTAAGCGAACTACCCGATGTCGAACTGGTCGGAGAGGCATTTACCGCCGCTGAAGCTGTGACGATGGCGCTCTCCCATCGCCCTGACGTCGTGATGATTGACGTAAGCTGGAAAGATGCCCGTACCAGTGGGTTAAGTGCTCGTCAACACCATGAAGCAGGTTTGATAGCAATTGAACGTATTAAGCGTCAGGCTCCTGAGGTGGCAATTCTGGCGATGACAGCCTACACCGAATTGGCAGAACTGGCCCGTCAACGTGGTGCCGATCTTGCGGTGCCAAAGGAGTTGCTTAACGACTTTGAACAACTTCATCAGCTTCTACGCAAAGCTGTCGATGCAGTCCGTGCTCCGCGTATACGCAAGGAATACGAAAGCCTTACCAAACGCGAACAGCAGATATTGGAAATGATGGCAAAGGGATTGACCGATCAAGAGATTGCCGGTGCCCTGGCATGGGGGATTGGGGTTATCAAGCGTGATGTCCAGACCATCTATGAAAAGCTCGATGCACGCAATAGAGCACACGCGATAGCTCGCGGTTACGATCTCGGCTTGCTGCCAAAAGGATGCAGTTTTCGCGCCGATGATACGTAATATTGTGTGGTAGGGTGGGTTTGCAACCCACCCGCATGTTTACAAATCGTGACAGAATTATCTTAGGTTGCCGCGTTTAACGAGTGACAACTGGAATAGAGACGCCAAACAGTCGTCCAACATTACCAAGGAGTGGAATGTCATTGGCGATCCCAAATGCGATGACCAGTTCGGCATCGCCGCCATTGCGTGCAGTGTCGCAGCAGAAGTGATTCACCGAAGGCCGATAGACGCATGGCTCGTGGCGACCATTCCTATCGAGATCACCTAGCAACGGAATATCGCCGGAAACACCGAACATCAGTGTAAATTCAGCATCACCACCATCACGAGCTGTATCGCAGTAGAATCGAGTTACTGCTACTCGGTAGGTGCATAGGTCATTATTGGGGAGTAGTGCAGTTGACGTATGAGGGTGAGTGAGCGTGATAGCTTCACTTGAGCTGAAAGACCAACCGAACGGTAAGATGAGCAGAAGGATTGAGACAAGAACTCGTAATTTCATGCGTATCCTTGACACCTATCGACATCCATGCGCAATCGCACACTAACGGTCATCGTTAGGAGGAGTTATATGGACATCACGGAGTGGCTTTCTTCCCGACCGTCTCCACAGCGGAGATGCGCCCCCTCCT
>NZ_JPIM01000151.1 GCF_000735195.1 Chloroflexus sp. MS-G | reverse complement strand
CCCTTCTGCTCACCGTGTGGGAGCGGAAGGAGGCAAGGTGAGGGACAGGTTCCAACCTCGCCCTAATGGCGTCCGCCTAAGACAAGCGTGAGGTTTACGGCTGCCAGCACCGGATGCGGGCCAGAGGCCCGCGCTCCCAGGAAAAGGTACGCTTAATCCGCGTGCCGCCGGCGTGAGCATTTCTGCCGATCCACCCTACATCCTAACTCATCCCCGTCGTGGCATCAGCACCGTATAATCGAAATCGAGCACGACTGCCGGATCGTAGTTGCCGTCCGCATCCCGGTATGGGAAATCGTGACACGGGCGATCCTTGGTGGCGACGGTGCGTATCCGCAGCGCACCGATATCCGTTCGCCCTGGAATTTCCATTTTGGCGAGGATTTCCGACCAGGCGTAGATGGTATCACCGGCGAAACTGGGGTTGGTATGGCGACCGCTGTTAATGGCGGCAATACTCAGCGCGTTGGCCAGACCGTTGAACGAGAGCGAGCGGGCTAGACTGATGATGTGCCCGCCATAAACGATCCGACGTCCGAACCGCCCTTCGCGTTCAACGTGGAGATTGAAGTGCACCCGCGCTGTATTCTGGTAGAGCCGGGTAGCCTGCATATGTTCGGCTTCTTCAATTGTCACGCCATCAACATGATCAATCTTTTCGCCCACCTCGTAATCTTCCCACAGATAGGTGCTGCCGGCGTGATCCAGGTTGTACGTCGCCAGTGATACCTGATAGGGCACGCTCAACTCGCTGACCGGCACCGAGTCGGGTAACGTGGGGACAACCGGTTCAGGTGCCGGTGCGTTGAGGTCGCGCTTGCGTACCATCACCCAGCGAGTGTATTCGAGCACCATCTCACCACGCTGATTCGTTCCAACTGAATGCACATACACCACGCCGGTTTTGCCGTCTTTGTTTTGGCGGAGGCCGATGACGGTTGAGGTAGTCGAAAGGGTATCGCCGGGATAGACGATGGCCCCAAAGCGACCTCCGGCGTAGCCGAGATTGGCAATGGCGTTGAGTGAAATATCGGGGACAGTCTTGCCAAACACGATATGGAAAACGAGCAGACTGTCGAGCGGCGCTCGCGCTAAGCCAAGCGCCTGGGCAAACGGGGTTGATGAGGTCAGTGCAAAGCGGGAACCGTAGAGCGATGTGTAGAGCGACACATCGCCCTCGGTGACGGTACGTGGTGTCGCATGCACAATTGTTTGCCCGACGCGAAAATCCTCGAAGAAGTTACCGGGATTGGTCTTGACACTCATCCCTTTCTCCTTTTGCACAAGCGCAGCACTAGAAGCCGTATGCCTTCGCCAGTTCGGGGTCTTTTTTCGCAATCATACGTGCCAGATCGACGATCACTTTGGCTTGCTTCCAGGTTGCGTCATCTTGCATCTTGCCGTCGATCATCGCCACCCCTGAACCGTCGGGCATCGCTTCGAGAATCCGTTTGGCAAACAATACTTCATTCACATCGGGGCTAAAGACACGCTTGGCAATTGGAATCTGATTGGGAGCCAGCGACCAGGCGCCAGTGCAGCCGAGCAGGAAAGCGTTGCGGAACTGGGCTTCGCATGCCGCTTCGTCTTTGATGTCGCCAAACGGGCCGTAGAAGGCGCGCAGGCCATGCGAGACGGCGACATCGACCATGCGGGCAATGGTGTAGTGCCACAGGTCTTGCTGGTAGAACGGCCGTTCGGTCTGGCCTTCTTGGGGGTCGGCGAGAACGCCGTAGAAGGGGTGTCCGCCACCAACGCGGGTGGTTTTCATACCGCGCGAAGCGGCCAGATCGGCCGGGCCGAGGCTGAAACCGTGCATGCGGGGGCTAGCGCCGGCAATTGCCTCCAGATTGACCATACCCTGGGCGGTTTCGAGCAACGCATGGATCAGGATCGGTTTCTGGATGTGATATTTGGCTTCGAGCAAGGCCAAAAATTGATCAACAAAGTGAATATCCCATGGGCCTTCAACTTTGGGGATCATGATTACATCGAGTTTGTTCCCTACCGCAGCGACGATTTCGGTGATGTCGTCGAGCACCCATGGGCTGTTGAGTGCATTCACCCGTACCCAGAGCGCGGTGTCGCCAAAATCGGTATTGCGCACAACCTCGATGAACCCGGCGCGGGCCGCCTCTTTGGCGTCTACCGGAATGGCATCTTCAAGATTGCCGCAGAGAACGTCAACCTGTTTGGCGACTTCGGGGATGCGGGCGCGAATCTTTTCCACGTGGGGCGGAAAGAAATGAACGACCCGTTCGGGGCGTACCGGCAATTCTCGAATAGGTTGCGGGGCACCGATGGCGAGTGGATTGTAGAAGTTACGGGGTAGTTTGTGCATACATCCTCCTCTGATACAATTATGAAGGGTGTCGTAATCTCATCGCAGAAAAGCAATTATCGTCCGTCTGGTCCGGCCACGATGCCTTCGTCGTGCAAGCGACCCACTTCCCCTTCGCTCAGGCCAAGCACCTCAAGCAAAATCTCGTCGGTGTGTTCGCCAAGGCGCGGCGCAGGTTGCGCAGGCAGCCGTGGTACCTGACTGAAATCGAGCGGTGAGGCTGGCATCAGATAGCGACCGATACCGGGCTGTTCAACCATCGCAAACATGGGGTTGTCGGTTGAACAATCGGGGTCTTGGGCAATCGCTTCGCGTACCGTGCGGTACGGCGCCCAAGTCACTTGATGCTGCTCGAATATGCGGCGTACTTCCGCAAGAGTACGGGCGTGGAACCAGGGTTCGAGCAGGGCCGCGATCTCGTGCCGTGCTCGGAAGCGGTCTCCTTCCTCGTCCATGTTGAGGCCGAGCCGTTCGCTCAGCGCCTGAAACGCGGCCGTCAAACCGGTGGCCTTGCCCAGGGCTTTCCATTGCGAACTAGTCAGACCAACTACCATCACCCGCTTCCCGTCGAGGGTCTCGAAATCGCGCCCAAATGCACCGTAGAGGTAGTTCCCCTGCTTGGGACGGTCGGTATCGTTGATCATGACCTCGGCGATCATACCCAGGTGACCGATCATCGCCAGACCAACATCTTTGAGTGCGATTTTGACCAGTTGCCCTTCGCCGGTTAAGCGCCGGTGACGTTCGGCAGCCAGCAGCCCGAGCGCGATCATCTGGCCGGTCACAATATCCCAGGCCGGTAAGACATGGTTGACGACATCGGGTGAAGTGACCGGCCCCGTCATAAACGGCAGGCCGAGCTGCGGATTGACTGTGTAATCTACTTCCGAACCACCGTCCCGTCGCCCAACCAGGTTGACCATAATGAGATCGGAACGGTGCTGTTTGAGATGGTCGTAGCTGAGCCAGCCACGGGCCGGAAAGTTGGTGATGAACAGACCGGCATTCTCGCCGGGCGCACAGATAAGCTGCGTGAGCAATTCTTGCCCTCGCGGATGGCGGATGTCAATTGCGATTGATCGTTTGCCTTTATTAAGCCCAGCCCAAAACAGGCTATGTTTACCGTCGAGCGTGACCGGCCATCGTTTGTAATCCAGTCCACCACCAATCGGATCGAAGCGAATAACATCGGCCCCTAGTTGTGCCAGGGTCATGCCGCCGAGCGGGGCCGCGACGAAGGCCGAACCTTCAACGACCCGCAAACCGTGCAGAATACCGTTCATTGGTTTTCCTCATCACAGCACGCTGTTATCGTCATACGAATACCTTTGCGACATAGTCGCAAGGACGAGGGTAGATTCGTGCGCAGCCGGGTACGTCGGCTGCGCGTGTACCCGGCTGGGTCGCTCGTTCGCGCACTTCCTCAAATAACCCGCTTCGCCCGCAACTCACCGATCTCCGCCTCGCTCATCCCCAGCCATTCCTTGAGCACCTCTTCCGTGTGTTCGCCGAGTTTCGGGCCGAGCGAGCGAATACTACCGGGCGTCTCAGAGAGCTTCGGTACGACGTTCGGCATGATCAGCGTTTCACCAATGTCTTCGGCATCAATCGCAACCAGATTACGCCGGGCGTGAACGTGGCGATCACCGAAAAAGTCGGCAATGTCGTTAAGCGGCGCTGCCGGCGTGGCCGTCGCGTAACAGCGTTCCAGCACTTCAGCGCGGGTCAGTGAGCTACACCAGTCACGAACAATCTCGTTTACATCACTGGCGTGCGCCAGACGTACTTTCTGGTCGCCGTAGACACTCGATGACGCCAGTTCCGGGCGCCCCATTGCATTCGCCAGGCGCGCAAAGAGCTTGTCGGTCGCACACGAAATTGCGACCCACTTGCCGTCTTTCGTCTGGAAGTGGCCGTGCGGACAGGCGAACTCATTGTAGTGCGATCCGTGGCGCTCGCGCACTTTGCGGTACATGCCGTAAGCCGGCACCAGCTCGTCACTACAGCGGAAGACCGACTCGTACAATGCGGCATCAACGTACTGACCACATCCGGTCTGCTCACGGTAACGCAAGGCCAGCAAAACCCCAATACAACCGTAGAGGCCGGTCATGTAGTCGGCGAGGGTGGTTGAACCCGGTGTTACCGGCGTGCCTCTGGGCATGCCGGCCAGATACGCAATACCGCCCACGGCGTGGGCAATACGGGCAAAGCCGGGGCGATCACGATAGGGGCCGGTCTGGCCGTAGCCGGTCACCCGTAGCATAATCAGCCGTGGATTAATCTTATGCAATACCTCCCAACCTAGGCCCCACTTTTCGAGCGTGCCCGGACGAAAGTTTTCACAGAGTACGTCAGCCTGCGCAATCAGTTCTTTGAATACCCGCGCCCCGTCAGGATGTTGGAGGTTGAGCGTCACCGAGCGCTTGTTGCGCGACTCGCTCAGCCAGGTCAACGTATCGCCGCGGGAAGTAGGGGTACCGAAGCGACGTAACGCATCACCGCCGATAGGATGTTCCACCTTCAAAACGTCGGCGCCAAACTCACCGAGTAATGTAGCACAAAACGGCGCGGCAATTACCGTTGCCGCATCAATAACCTTGATTCCGGCCAGAGGTAATGTTGTTGTAGTTTCGCCCATGCGTTTCACCTCAATGTTATGAACGTGTTCAGCGTCTGGTATGGAAACTTCACTTTCGCCTCAGCCTCCTTCCCCGGCTATATGGACGAGGAAGAAGGAGTCAGTACAGGCAACTAAAGGAAACATCTTGTCAATTGTGTTGGCCCAAAGCTACTTCCCAAGGTCCTGGTACAGGCAATCAGTAGGACAAGAACATCTGGTCACCCTCTTTTCTCTGCCTGCACACTACCTCCACCAAGGAGAGTTGTTGCAAATGGGCCGTGTACCTGAACAGTGCTTCTACTACCTGGAAGCGCGGGCCAGCAGCCCGCGTACCAGTATGGAGGAAGCGCTACACCACTCTTGCCGAGGCGAGGTGAGCATGCAAATGTCGCCAGGTGTGCTGGGTCAGCTTCTTGGCACAGCGTTGCAAACCGTCTGGCAACTTCATCTTTCCCTCGGCGCCCTCCCGCTTAAATAATCTTGCGACTGCGCAATTGCTTGATCTCTTCCGCCGAAATATCGAGCAGCTCACGCAGCACCTCGTAAGTAGCATTGCCCAGCGGTGGGCCGAGGTTAGTGATCCGGCCGGGTGTTTCGGAGAGAATCGGAATCACATTTGGCACAACGACCTCGCCAATTCCTTCAGCTTCAATGTGCGCAAAATTACCGCGGGCCTGAAAATGCTCATCGTTAAACATATCGGCAACGCTGTTCAACGGGCCGACTGGAACCTCTTTTTCCAGACAACGTTGCATCACTTCATCGCGGGTCAGCGAACCGACCCATTCGATAGTGATCTGATTCACGATGTCACGGGCGGCCAGGCGCTTCCGTTGATCGCCGTACATCTCCGGTGCGGCCAGCTCTGGTCGTTCCATCGCCTCTGCCAGCCGTTCAAACATCTTATCGGTCGTGCAGGCAATAGCAACCCACTTCCCGTCTTTGGTGCGGAAATGGCCATGGGGAACGGCGATGAAGCTACCGGCGCCTTCGCGCTCGCGGATTTTACCAAACAGGCCATACGCTGGGGCAATTTCATCGAGGATGCGGAACACCGCCTCATAGATACCAACATCGATCAACTGCCCCCGGCCGGTCTTCTCACGGTGACGGAGGGCAATCAGAATCCCAATCGCGCCAAACAGACTGGCGATGTAGTCACCCAGCGGGGCGGTACCCGGCAACACAGGCGTTTCGCCGGGGAACCCGGCCAGGTACGAGAGACCGCTAAAGGCATGGGCGATATGCGCGAAGCCTGAGCGACGGCGGTACGGACCCGTCTGACCATACCCCGACACACGGAGCATCACCAGGCCAGGGTTCGTCGCCTGTAACACCGGCCAGCTCAAGCCCCACTCTTCCATCGTACCGGGGCGAAAGTTCTCGATCAGAATGTCTGATTTCGCCACCAGTTTGAGAAAGAGCGCGACGCCTTCTTTCTGCCGCAGATCAATTGTCACCGACTTCCGATTGCGTGCTTCACTCAGCCAGGCCAGCGTAGCATCGTGGCGGGCGGTGGCGGTGCCGAAACGGCGCATTGGATCGCCACCAATCGGGTGTTCAACCTTGAGTACTTCAGCGCCGAACTCGGCCAGAATTGATGCCGCATACGGGCCGGCCAGGAAATTGCCAACATCGATCACCCGAATCCCACTGAGCGGCAAACGCTCTTGACCGGGTATCGGTAGCGGTTGCGGATCGTGCACCGCTGACGGATGGTCGCTAGCGGCCTGCGCATCGCCTGAATCGGGTTGTGGTGTGGTAAGGGTGGTACTGTCTTCGGTTGGTGTTTCAGTGGTCTGATCGGCTGATCTGTTCAGGCGTGAACCTTTTGGCATCGTTTTTCCCTCTCCTCACAGCATTGTAAACAGCAAAAAGCCCATTACGCCGCCCTGGCTACAATAAGGCCGCCATGGCCGCCTGTCTTTAGCCCAAGATATGAAATCAAAACTGCGTGTTTATAACATAGCACAAAAGCAAAATCTATGCAATTACCGGTTTGTAAGAGTTAACTGTGAGTTAATATAAGTAAATACTTGCCTCTCCTTGCCGATAAGTAGCGTATTCAAATGGTATAATATACTCATTCCACTGATCAAACGTATCAATATTTGGTGTAAAGGAGGTCAATCGACCATGAGCAGCGCAAACTGGATGGCGTGGATCGGGCGTACCGAGCTGGTAGAAGATGAGATATGTCTGGCGCAGGCACTGGCTGCCGCCGCTACGCTCGAACCGCCATCTGGGCCACCAACCGTCGGCAGTCCTCTGCCGCCTCTCTGGCACTGGTTTTACTTTTTACCGCGGGCGCCGCAATCCCAGCTTAGCAGCGATGGTCACCCTCAGCGCGGTGGTTTTATTCCACCGATCCCCTACCCACGACGCATGTTTGCCGGCGCCCGCATTCGTTTTCACCACCCCCTGCTCATTGGCCAGCCGGCGCGCCGCGAGGGAGTGATCCGCAACATTACCCAGAAGAGCGGGCGCAGCGGCCCCCTGGCCTTTGTAACGGTTGGCTACCAGATTTATCAGCACGATACCCTCTGTATCGAAGAGGAGCAAGACATCGTTTACCGCGAGCCAGGTTCCCCTGTTCCAGCACCAACACCGATTGAATTACCACCGGTTACCGACGCCATCAGCCGCACGGTCATTCCTGATACCCGGTTATTATTCCGGTTTTCAGCCCTCACCTTCAACGCCCATCGCATTCACTACGACCGGCCCTATGCCCAACAGGAAGAGGGCTACCCTGGCCTGGTCGTGCATGGCCCGCTGGTTGCAGTACTGCTCATGGAGCTGGCCCGCCACCACATTGATCGCCCGATCAGCGGGTTCAGCTTTCGTAGTCAGGCCCCGCTATTTGATCTGGCGCCGTTCCGCCTGCTCGCGCGAATCGGCGATGGGCGGGTTGAGCTAGAGGCGCAGGGGCCGGATGGCGTCACTGCGCTGAGTGCAACCGCTGAACTAGGAGTGGTATAGAGCGTTACGGCCAGCACCGCCCCGTCTCGCTGATCGCCGTCGCCAGCGCCGCTAACATTGTGGATTGCCGTCGCCGCTCAGCCAGCGCCGCCAGCCACGGCTGTAGCGCTCGCAGATCACCGAGCAACGCCGGGCGCCCCCGTTGCGCAAGGGTGCGCAGCGTTGGCACAAACTGTTCATCGAGCGCAGGGGTTGCTGCCAGGTGGGGGGCGAGCGCCGCCAGCGCTCTGGGGCGAGAAAAATCCCTCTCAATCGCCCGTGCGGCGGCGAGGGCCTCGGCGAACAGGTGCGTGGGCAGGTGGGGGGCGAGCGCGGCCAGCGCCCAAGATCGCCAGGACTCGTCGGCAATTGTCCGAGCGGTGGCGAGGGCCTCGGCGAACAGGTGCGTGGGCAGGTGGGGGGCGAGAGCGGCCAGCGCTTTGGCGCGGTCATCGGCATCGCGGATTGTCCGAGCGGCGGCGAGGGCGTCGGCGA
>NZ_JPIM01000150.1 GCF_000735195.1 Chloroflexus sp. MS-G | reverse complement strand
TGATCTGCGAACGTGTGACCTCTGGTCTTCACCAGAGGGTAGTCTGAATCTGGCGCCGTTTACCTGTGTACGCCACATTGGCACTGAAGTAACACCCTACCGAGCACCTGAGCTGTACGATCATTCGGTGGAACCGAGTCAGGTGAGTGATATTTACGCAATTGGTGCAGTACTCTATCACCTGCTCACCGGTTGGCCGCCAACACCCGCGCATCAGCGGCAGGCAGGGGTGCCGCTTAATGCACCGCGGGTGCTGAATCCGCAGGTGTCGATGTTGGCCGAGCAACTTACGTTGCGTGCGTTGGAACTGAAACCGGCCAATCGCTATCAACGGGTGAGTGAGATGCGGAGCGCGCTGGAAACGGTGCGCTTGATGGCCGGTCGGCCGATGGGGGCAACAGCGCCTATCGAGAAGCCTGCTGCCCCGGCCATGGCTACCTCTACACCGCCTGCACCCGCGCCAACTTATGCTACAGCGACATCGGTAGCAACGTTACCGCCTGCTCCTCCACCGACACCGGTAGCTTCTTCGGTCGGGAGTGCGCCGGTTGCAGCACCATCTCGACCACTGATTAGTACCTCGTGCTTACTGGCGATAGTGGCCGGTCTCGCGGTGATTGCACTTGGCGTTTGTGTGCTCCTGGCGATATTGATAGGGCTGTATCTGACCAACGCCTCATTACCGGGTTGGCCCGGTAATGCACTGGCGACCAGGCCGACCAATGTTCCGCTACCGACCACCGAAACCGTTTCAAAAGCCGATTTGTTGCAACAGGTTGCAGCGATTACGCAGACTGCTCAATTGCGCGAAGATGATCTGGGAGCGGCTACTTACAGCCCTGATGGTGCCCTGATTGCCGTCGCTGTTGGTCAGACTATTCAATTGCGTGATGCTACCTCACTGACCATACAGACCACCTTCAGCGGTCACAAGGGAGAAGTGAGTTCGCTGGTGTTTAGTCCTGATGGTGCAATACTAGCCTCTGGTGCGCAAGATGATCCGGTTGTGCGGTTGTGGGATGTGCGCAAGGGTCGTGAGTTAGCGCAGTTAGCCGGTCACGAAGACTGGATCCGGTCGCTGGCGTTCAGTGCTGATGGACGGTTGCTTGCATCGGGCAGTGCCGATCGCACAATTCGGATTTGGGATGTAGAAAAACGGCAGGTTGTAGCCGTTCTCCGTGGTCATACCGATCTACTCGGAAATGTGGCGTTCAGTCCAGACGGACAGCGGCTAGCTTCGGCATCGCGTGACGGTACAGCGCGCTTGTGGGATGTAGAAAGTGGTCGTCAGATTGAGACGTTTCGTTTTAGTGCGCCGGTGAACCCTGAAACGAACACACCTTTTTGGTTAACCGGTATCGCCTTTTCCGCCGATGGTCGTCAGATCGCTGTTGGATCGATCAACGGGAGTGTCTACCTTCTCGATGCGGCAACCGGTAATGAACAGCGAGAATTGCGTGGTCACGATGGTTGGGTGGTGATCCGAGGTGTGGCGTATAGTCCTGATGGCCGCCTGCTAGCCAGCGCCAGTCTTGACGGAAGTGTCCGTTTGTGGAGTCCGGTGAGTGGGGCTGAGCGTGGGGTATTGCAGCAACGTGGATTGCGTCTGCTCGGTCTGAGCTGGCATCCAGATAGTACGCGCATCCTGGCGTCAAGTGATATGGGAGGGAACCTGGTGGTTTGGGATGTTGATTCATCCCAGGTCGTGCAAAGTTTTCAGGTAACCCAGGGTGTAGTTACAGGCGTCCGGTACGGGCCAGATGGCAAATTACTGGTCGCCAGTGGTGCCAATGGTGCGGTTCGGGTGCACATGCTCGATACGGGTCGTACATTCAGTCTCGATGGTGGTGCAGCGACGGCTCAGTATATCGATTTCATTAGCGATTCTGAAGTAGTGGCTATCAGTGAAGCCGGTGAGATTGTTGCCATTGATCTGACCAATCGGCGCCCCAATGAGCAGTTGAGTGGAATGAACGGATTCCCACTCAATCTGACGGTCAGCTCAGATCGGAGCATGATTGCAGTTGGGAATGAGCAGGGTGAAGTGTATCTGTGGGAGACAGCAAGCCGCAAATTTTTACGTCGCCTCAGTGGTTTAGGCGGACCGGTTTACTCGCTGACATTTAGCAAGGATGATGCATATCTTGCTGCGATCACGAATCAACCCGCCGATTCGCCAAAGATTGCTGTCTGGGACGTAACTCGTGGCGGTCAACCCCAGATTTTGCAAGGTCACAATGGACCAATTACCAGTTTGATCTTCTTCGACAACCTGCTCTTTAGTGCCAGTAGTGACGGCTCGTTACGAGTTCGTGATGTGACTCGTAAGAATACCGAGGTATTCCAGCTCAACGTTCCTGAAGAACGTGGCTGGTTGACCAGCCTGACGATTTCTCCCGATGGTCGTTTGCTGGTTGCAGGGACAATAAGTGGTCATTTGATGTTTTACCAGCGGGATAATGGGACGTTACTCCGCGAAATTGATTTATCAAATGCCGGTGCAGTTCTGGCTGTCGCTATAAATCCTGATGGTTCACAACTGGCAGTCAGTACTCGCGATGAAGGGATTGTTCTGTTTGATCTGACATCGCTTCGTTGATCCGTCAGATGATACTCATCTGCCTGCATGTTGGCGGAGCAGCCCTGTTATTTCATTCATCTGCCGAAAGTGTTATATCCGAGTATGACCAGCGATTACGTTTGGGTGCCGATAGGTATCGTAGACCGTTCGGCACCCATCTCTAGAAGTGAGGCTCCAATTTGCCCGCGCTTCGTTGCGCTGGTGCAGGTTCCGACCCTGACCTACCGTTATCTCTAGCCCAACGCTCAATATGCTGCACTGCGGCAGGAGCACCGCCTTCTGCTCGCATCATCGCACTGACTATTGCTGCTCGTGAGCGGTACGCTGGATCGAGTGCCTGTTGCAAGGCGCTCTGCAATCGTTCTACCGATAGCTCAGTGACCGGAATGGGTGGTGGATTGGCCCCAGTCTTGTGTGCACGCCAGGCCCAGAACGGCTGGTCGGCAGCGAGTGGAACGATCACTGACGGCACACCTGCGCGCAGGGCGCTGGCGGTAGTGCCAGCGCCGCCGTGATGAATCATTGCCGCTGCCTGGGGCAGTAACCAATCGTGGGGAATCTCATCGGCCAGGTAAATCGTATTGGGAACGCGCTGAACCGTAGCGTCTGCCCATCCACGCTGGATGATGCCACGCAGTCCGGTTTGACATAACGTTTTTATAATCATTGTCATGAGCGATGGTGTGTCGCGGCTTACCATACTGCCAAAACTGACAACAACTGGTGGTGGACCAGCTTCCAGAAAGGCTTGCAATTCAGGTGGCGGTTGCCATTCGGATTGGGGGAATGTCCACGTACCGGTTTGTACCGTCAGTGGTGCACAACCGGGTGGGACGAGCGCAGCGCTATACGCTTGCAACAACCCAAAATGACGTCCCGGTGTAGCCCACGAGAGACGGGCAGGGCCAATATCGGGAAAACGGGAGCGCAGAATCCGGTAACTCAGGCTTTGGCTCAAACGAAAGACGGTTTGGGTAAACACGTGGCTGAGGCGTCTGCCGGTGAGACCAATGAGGTCGGTAGGCCACATAATACTGGCAATCTCGACCGGTGGATCGAAAAAGGGAAAGAGTTCAACCGTGCATTCGGCAATCCCGTATTCCTGGGCATAAAGATGACTGAGTGCGACGGTCAGAAACGAGGATACGATCATATCGACGGTACGTGCAGCTCTTTTGATGCGGCGGGCAATCTCTGCGCCAATTGGCATCGCAAAGCGATAGATGATCCATACTAGTCGGAGTGGTTGGTTGCGTGCTTCGTCGGCGATCTGGCGGGCCAGGGTCTCGACATTGCCTGGGAGCGGTAGAAAATCTATGTGATGTGAGATCGCAAATGGTGCAAAGCGCTCTGGGGCTGCTAAAATCGGTATGTGCCCTGCCTGGCGAAGTGCTACGCCAAGGGCAAGAAATGGCTGCACATCACCACGACTGCCGTAAGTGAACATCAGAATGCGCATGTTGTGTCTTTCGGTGCTGCGGGTCGAAAATCTGAACGCGATCGTTGCCTTGCTGTCTCTGAAGGTGACCCCGATGCAGGTCTGGCATAAGCCTGCCAGCACCTGCCCATCGCTAGCGTGTCGCTGAGTATGCTCTTTCCGTGGCGTGTCTTCTGTCACTCTCCTGTCTTTTGGGAGAATGACAACCGGTATTGCACAATAAGAAGATACTTCCTTACGATACCATTTCACCCATCACTCGCAAATATTCCTGATCGAATTGCCATAACAGTCCTTCTGATTGCGCATACGGACCGGGTCGGTAGGCGCGTGAACTGACTCCCTGTTGCGATAGTTCGCAGACGTGCCAGTCCTGCCGGTTTGTTCGATCCCAAAACTCTACGGCGTCAGATGGATCAAAGTCTGGTGAAGCCATCGTTTCAGGATCAAAGTACCATTCGCAGATCACGGTGGTGGCATTCGGTTGGCGCGGGATCAGCCGATGGGCCATCACATAGTCAGGATGCAGGCTGAGCAAGAGGTTGGGAAAAATGGAATAGTAGTAGACGCGCTTGTGATCTTCAGCAGCCAGCTTGGGAAGTGGTGGCCGACGGGTCTGGCCGTTCAGGGTCATACTGTCGTAAGTAAGCTCCATGTAACCGCCGAGAAATGGGCCACTGGTCAGATCATTACGTCCGCTCTGCCAGGGAGAGACGGCCACCAGCTCAGGGTGAATCAGCGGGCAATGATAGCATTCTGAATAGTTGGCCACAATCAGTTTCCAGTTGGCGGCAACCTCGTAAACGATCTGCGCGCCACGTTGCAAGCGGCTCATTTCCCATGTCTGAAACTTACCGATCAACGGCGCAAAGGCTTCTGCAAATGGTGTTGGTTGCCTAGCTAGCGATACAAAGACAAAACCGTCCCACTCAGCTACCGCCGCACTGATCAGCGGCCAGTCTTCACGCCGAAAACCGGGTGCGTCCTGCATATAACGGGCAGCAGCCAGCGTTCCATCGAGCCGATAGGCCCAGGCATGGTACGGGCACAGAATAGTTTCATGAAACTGACCTTGCATTTCTGTGCAAAGACGAGCACCTCTGTGACGACAGACGTTATAATGGGCGTAAAGCTGACCATCGTGATCACGAACTAGGATCAGACTCTCACCAGCGATCTCTATCAATTGATAGGAGCCAGCAGCCGGCACTTCGGCGCTACGTCCGACGCAAATCCACTGTGTGGCAAAAATACGCTCTTGTTCGCGGGCGAATACTTCTGAACTGGTAAAATAGTGGCCGGGCAGTGTGTAAGCCGGTCGATCCAGGGATGCACGGACGAAGGTTGTCATAGGCAAAACCTCACTTCTGCGATATAATACCGTTTGAAAAGATCATCCTAATCAATAGTCTCGAAGGAGGGACGAATGTTCAACCCGTTTAGGCGAAAAGATCAGGTTCAGTCGGATCAGCGTCATCGCGTCCCGCCCGGTCAGTATGTTACCGATAAGTTTCCTGTCTTGCACTACGGTTCTGTACCTAAGTATACCAATGTTGAAGAGCAGTGGGATCTCCGCTGTTGGGGTGAATTGGCCGAACCGATCCGCTTCAGTTTTCGCGAGTTTCGCGCATTACCTACAACGACCATCAAAACCGATATTCACTGTGTCACGCGCTGGAGCAAACTCGATACCGTCTGGGAGGGGGTAAGTTTTCGCGAGTTTCTCCGCCATATTCCGCCGTTGAAGCCTTCGGCTCGTTTTGTGATTGCCCATAGTGAGCAGGGTTATACGGCGAATCTACCACTTGACGTATTGCTCGATGACGATGTGCTGTTAGCGTATAAGTATGACGGTCAGGAACTGACACCAGAGCACGGGTATCCTTTGCGCTTGCTGGTGCCAAAGAAGTATTTCTGGAAGAGTGCGAAGTGGCTGCGGGGTATTGAATTTCTCGATCACGACCGTCTCGGTTTCTGGGAGCGCTACGGCTATAACAATAATGCCGATCCCTGGCGTGAAGAACGTTACGCGGATGACTAAAGAACTTGATGAGCAGATTGCGGCAGCAATTGCCGAACAACACGTGCTACGTACACAAGTACGGTTGCACGATGACTACGGTGAACTTCGTCTGGTAGCCGGTGTTGATGCTGGTTTTGAAGCCGAAGGGACAATTATTCGGGCTGCGGTTGTGGTCTTGCGCCTGCCTGATTTGCTTCCTGTTGATTATGCACTGGTACGGCAACCAGTTACCTTTCCCTACGTACCGGGCCTGCTGGCCTTTCGTGAGGCGCCAGCCATTATTGCCGCCATTAGTCGTCTGCGCACATCACCTGACTTGATTATCTGTGATGGTCACGGAATCGCGCATCCACGGCGCTGTGGGATTGCCTGTCATATCGGTGTACTGCTTGATCGGCCAACAATTGGTTGTGCCAAGCATCGTTTGATCGGACAATTTACACCTCCGCCTGCCGAACGTGGCGCCCGTCAGCCACTGTACGACGGTGATGAACAGATCGGTTGGGTGTTACGAACCCGAGCCACCGCCCAACCGGTCTTTGTCTCGCCCGGTCATCGGGTTAGCCTTGATCGATCACCAGAGTTGGTAATGGCCTGCACGACCCGGTATCGCCTTCCTGAAACGACTCGTTTTGCGCATCGGCTGGCGTCAGATCATCAGCTTCCCCTCATTCCTTGCTCGTCGCTTCACGAAGAAGAGGAATGAGCAGCGGAGACAGGTGCTCCTCACCCGCTTTCAGAGCGTAATCAAAAACCCAGCTTTCGCATTGAGCACGTACCGTAGCTGTGCAATCATTGCGTGAGGGTGCCAACCGTCCTCCCTTCCTCGCCCTTGGTGAGCGCGACAGTGGTACCATCCCCTTCCTCTCCTCTGGTGTGAGAGGAAGGGGGCTAGAGGGGAAGGTGAGGGTGCGCTAAGCGTGCGCCGTAGCACTGGCGCTGACCCCGATGCTACCCGTTTCTATCGCGTCGAAGAGACGCCGGTGCTGCTCGCCAACATTCCCCGAACCATTCTGGAGATGCTATGGTCGCGCCTTGGCAAAAGCCCAGATTTGTTGCTGAGGCGCGTCGTTTCTTGCCCCTTCAGCCGACGTCCCTACTGAGCACCTGATCAAAACCACGAGTTTCTGATCAGGCACTCAGATCCTCGCGTAGGCAAGAAAGGCGTCGATGTTGTAAGCGCCGATCTTCCTTTTGGCAAATTCCCCCTAAAATCAGCGAATCTTTTTGCCATTCTGTACGGTTTCTCTAGTAGGACAAATAACTCATACTGGAGAAGCGATCATGCGTCAGTTTACTATCGGTTTCATTTGCCTGTGGCTGCTCATTGTTGCCCTTCAACCAATTCATGCTCAATCACCGCTCATATTGATCAATGAGGTCATGCATTATCCGTCATCGGGGTCAGAGTGGATTGAGCTGTATAATCCGGGTACCGTGCCGGTTAATCTGAGTGGTTGGCGGATTGATGATTCGGTTATCGGTGGACCTCATACCCTGATCGGTGAAGGAGTGGTTATTGCTCCGAATAGTTTGCTGGTTATCCCACTGACCAGTGCTATACTCAACAATAACGATCCGGATCGAGTTATCTTGAGCGATCCAACCGGTCAGGTGATCGATCAGAGTCCGCTGATCGTTTTACGACCTGATCAGACCATCGCTCGCCAGCCTGACGGTAGCAATACCTGGATAGTGGGTTCGCCTTCGCCGGGAATCTGGAATAGTGGTGATCCACCTGCCACAGGCATTCCGACCACGCCCACACCAGGCACGACGAACACGGCTACACCGGACGCAACAGTCACCGCCACGCCGAGCGCGACGGTCACGGTCACACCGAGCGCGACGGCCACGGTCACGCCGAGCACGACGGCCACGGCCACGCCGACACCAACCGCTACCCTGCTCCCGTCGCCGACGCCAACGCCAACACTGCCGGCAGCCGTGGACCAGGTGGTGATTAACGAAATTGCCGCAGCGGGCGAGAAGGAGTGGGTCGAGCTGTACAATCGCGGGCCGACGGCGGTCGAGCTGGCGGAGTGGCAGCTTGAGCGGGTGAGCACGAGTGGCAGTCGCGTGGTGCGTTCGTTGCCGACGGTGACGCTGGCCGCAGGCGAATGGCTACTGATACCTCTGGCAAAGGGTACCTTACCCGACGGTGGGGCGCGGCTGACGCTGTTCTGGCAGGCGACGGCGCTGAGCACGGCGGTCGAATACCCGGCGCTCAGTGCCACGACGGTCTATGCCCGCGTGCGCGATGGCGCACCCGAGTGGCTCGTGCGGGAACAGGCGACGGCCGGTGTGTCGAATAATCTGCCCGCAACACTCACACCGAGCGCGACGGCCACGGTCACGCCGAGCACGACGGCCACGGCCACGCCGACACCAACCGCTATCCTGCTCCCGTCGCCGACGCCAACGCCAACACTGCCGGCAGCCGTGGACCAGGTGGTAATTAACGAAATTGCCGCAGCGGGCGAGGAGGAGTGGGTCGAGCTA
>NZ_JPIM01000149.1 GCF_000735195.1 Chloroflexus sp. MS-G | reverse complement strand
CCGCCTGGCAGGCCTGGGCGCTCATGGAAGCGCAGCAGGGACAGCCTGAGACCGCCGAGGCCCTCTTGCGCCGCGGGCTGGAGCAGGTTGAGGAACGGCGCGGGCGCGCCCTCTTGCTTTCCGCCCTGGGCAGTATCCTCGCCCACCGTGAGGCTTATCCTGAGGCCGAAGACGCCTTCCGCCAGGCACTGGCTTTCGACGAGAAAGACCCCCTCACCCACTATCACTTTGCCGTGAATTGCCTGATCCCGCAGGGAAAGCTCGAAGAAGCCTGCCGCCACCTGGAGCGCGCCCGCTCACTCCGCCCGCGCAAAGAACGCGACCGTCGCAAAATCGAATCCGCCCTGCGCCGGCATTGTGGTTCATCGTCAGCCAGAGAACAGCCCTGAAAAGCATGTTTTTCCCCTCCGCTAGTTTCTGAAAGAGGCCTCCCATGGATCAACTCCCCGCCCAACTTGTTCAACTCCTCGCCCCCTTCCTGCCCTACCTGCTCAAAGGTGCCAAACTTGCCGGGCAGGAAGCGGCCAAAAAACTCGGCGAAAAGACCGGTGAACAAGGCTTCGAGCAAGTCAAAGCCCTGTGGGACAGACTGCGCCCAAAGATGGAAGCCAGACCCGCCGCGCTCGAAGCCGCCCAGGACGCTGCCGCCCATCCCGACGACGAAGATGCCCTGGCCGCCCTGCGCCTGCAACTGAAGAAACTCCTCGCCGAAGACGATTCCTTGGCCCAGGAACTCGCCCGCCTGCTGCCGCAATCCGGCCCCGCTGGGCAGACCGTCATCGCCAGCGGCAATCGCTCTGTCGCCATCGGCGGGAACGCCAGCGGCAACGTGATCATCACTGGCGACGTCAAACGCTAAAGCCCCGTTTCGTCAGGAGCAACCCGTATGGACCAGGAACAGGCCGAAAAGTCGCAACAAGGGGACGTGACCGCCAAAGGGAAGCGCAGCGTCGCGCTGCTGCAAAAATAGAGCATATGGCAAAGGGGTGTTCGGATGTAATGATGGGAGGATAAGTATGTCAATAACGCTAAAACGCTGGTGCCTGGATCCTCTAACTTTTGAAGAATGGCTGCGCTATGAGCGTGGTGAAGCCGTTGAACGTGTCATGACACCGTGCAAGTTGCCACAGTTGGAAAAACTGATCACTGGCATCTGCTACATCCAGGGCAGCTATCTGGTTACAGGCTATCGCGGTGTGGGCAAGACTTCTTTTGTGAACTATGCGTTAGCCAGGGCTTACAAGCAACTGGCAGAGCAAGAGCCACCTTGTATTTTGATACCGGTGTTTCTAAATCTGGCACGCAGTTATGATGTCGGGAAACTCCTACGGCGCACTATCCGCCAATTGTACAGAACGATAGCCGAGACTTAGAGCCTATCCGAAAAACGGGTATAATTGGGCACAGGAGGTGAACCGATGAGCGAAAAACGGACTCGGACCAGAACACCCACCAACAACACCACTACCGGCTTTCGCATTTCCGATGAACTGTGGGAGGTGCTTCAACCCCTGCTTCCGGAGCATCGGCATACCCACCCACTGGGTGGAGGTCGTCTGCGGCGGTCAGACCGAGCGTGCGCCGACGCCATTTTCTACGTCTTGCGCACCGGCTGCCCGTGGAAAGCCCTGGATGTGACCGATTTGGTTCCACTGCCCACGACCGTTTCCAGGCATGGGTAAAAGCGGGGGTGTTTTTGAAACGTTGGCAAGTGGAAGTGGAGCGCTTTGATGCGTGGAAAGGGATAGACTGGGAATGGTTGAGTATGGACGGAGCCATCACCACAGCCCCGCTGGGAGGGGCAGACACGGGCAAACATCCAACAGACCGGGGCAAGCACGGCACCAAAAGCAGTCTTCTGACCGAGGGGCATGGTGGGCCCATTGGCCTGGCTGTGGACGGAGCGAATTGCCATGCTATGAAGCTGGTGCGCGAAACGATAGAAAACATCGTGGGAACCCGTCCAGAACCGACTGAGGAGCATCCTCAGCACATGGGCCTGGACAAAGGGTATGACTAGCAAGCAGTGCGCGATACTGTGCTGGAGTTTGGGTTTCCTGCCCATATGCGTTCACGCGGGGAAGAGGCGAGAGCAATCGCCCGCGAGGCTGGTAAGCGCGCCCGACGGTGGGTAGGAGAGCGCACCCACAGTTGGCTGAACCGCCTCCGGCGCATCCTGATTCGTTGGGAGAAGAAGGCCGAGAACGATATTGCTTTTCTGCATTTTGCCTGTGCCCTCATTGCTCTGCGGGCAGCAGGGTTATTTGGATAGGCTCTAATCCGTATCCTGACGTAGGTGAGTTCCTCTACCTCAACTTAATCCTAATCTGTCGTCATAGTTCAGAGGGCCAACCTATTAAGTTGACCCTCTCAGTCACATTACCCTTCCCACTGTTCGAGCCGCTTTTTCACCGTAGAGAGGAACTGGTCGGCGGTAGCGCCATCGGCAATCCGGTGATCAAAAGTGAACGAGAGATAACAGAGCGGGCGAATTGCAATGGCATCAAGACCGTTTTGGGTGATCACAACCGGACGCTTGACAACCGCCCCAATACCGAGAATGCCAGCCTGTGGTTGATTGATAATCGGTGTTGCAAAGAGGCTCCCGGTGACGCCGTGATTCGTGATCGTGAAGGTGCCACCTTGCGTCTCTTCAGGGCGGAGACGTTTGCTACGTGCCCGCTCGGCCAGGTCGTTGACGGCTCGGGCTAAGCCGAGCAGATTCTTTTCATCAGCATCAGGAATAACCGGTACCAGTAAGCCCTCGTTCAAGGCCACGGCGACGCCAATGTTTATGCGACGGTGAATGATAATGCCCTGGTCGGTGAAGCTACCGTTGAAGACCGGTACAGCCTGCAAGCCGGCTATCGCAGCCATAATGAAGTACGGCGTCATTGTGAGACGGACACCCTGGCGACTGAATGCTTCCTGGTGGGCTGCTCGATGCGCTATCACCCGACTTAGATCGACCTCCATAACGGTAGTGACGTGAGGTGAGGTCCGAACTGAACGCACCATATGTTCGGCAATGCTGCGTCGCATTGGTGTTAACGGCACGAGTTCGGCATCGGCAGGGATTTCAGAAGTTGTTGGCGCGGTAACCGGTGGTGGAGTGGGTACAGGCGCTACCGGCATAGGTGCCGGTGCAGGTGTAGGTATTGGAGCAGGCGTTGGTGCGGCGGGTGCAGGGACCACAGGTGTTGCTGCCGGTGTTGCGGGTTGCTTTTCGCGCTCCGCCAAAAAGCGCAGCACATCTTGTTTGGTAATCCGCCCACCCTGACCGGTACCGCGAATCTGCGCTGGATTAAGTTGATGTTCCGCCAGTAAACGGGCAACCACCGGCGAGAGATAGGTATTTCGTCCATCGTCAGTTGCTGGTGGGGCCGTGGTTGCCGTTACCGTGGTCGTTGTAGCACGCGATTCTGTTGCTGCTACGGTCGTTACCGGTGCTGCAGAAGTAGCCGATCCTGTGGCGCCTGCCGGTGTCAGTCGGGCAATGACGGTACCAACCCGCACCGTTTCTCCTTCCGGCACCAAAATCTCGTGCAGAATACCAGCTTCAGGGGCGGGAACTTCTGTGTCAACTTTGTCGGTGACTACTTCAAGCAGCGGTTCGTACTTCGCGACCGGATCACCGGGGCGTTTTAACCACCGGCCAACCGTACCTTCAGTCACACTTTCGCCGAGTTGGGGCATTTTAATCTCAATCATGTATCTCACCTACCACATGGTTCGCAACGTATATCGAGAACGCACGATAACACGCACTGACCTGTTTCGTTGTCGTCGGATCATGCTGGGTTGAGCGTATCAATACGCTGCCAGGCGACGCATTGCTGCGGCAATCGAAGCTGGTGATGGCATAAAAGCCGCTTCCAGCGAATGGGCGAATGGCATTGCCGGTACATCCGGGCCGCCGATCCGAACAATCGGCCCGTCGAGATACTCAAATGCATGTTCGGCAATAATCGCCGCTACTTCACCGCCAAACCCGCCAAACAGATTATCTTCGTGCACGATCAACACCTTGCCGGTACGCCGTACACTGGCGAGAATTGTCTCGGTATCGAGTGGGCGCAACGTGCGCAGATCAACTACCTCAATACTGACTCCTTCCGCGGCTAGTGTTTGCGCAGCTTCCAGGCAGTAGTGCAACATCAGGCCATACGCAAAGACAGAAATATCCTCACCGGGGCGTTTGATGTCGGCGGGACCAATGGGAACCCGATAGTCCTCTTCGGGTACAAAGCCTTTGATCAGGCGATAGGTCTTCTTGTGTTCGAGAAAGAGTACCGGATTCGGGTCCTCGATAGCACTTTTCAGCAACCCTTTGGCATCGTAAGGGGTTGAAGGAGTAACCACTTTCAAACCAGGGACATGGGCAAAGAATGCTTCAACACTCTGACTATGGTAGAGTGCGCCGTGGATACCGCCGCCGTAAGGCACACGGATCACCAGCGGCACTTCCCAATCACCGTTTGAGCGATAGTGAATACGGGCTGCCTCTTGCACGATCTGGTTGAATGCTGGCGCAATAAAATCGGCAAATTGAATCTCGGCAATTGGCAGCATATCGTTCATAGCGGCTCCGATACACGCGCCGACGATCACACTCTCGGCCAACGGCGAGTCGATAACGCGCATCGGTCCATACTTGTCGTAGAGACCTTCTGTGACACGGAAGACACCGCCACGCTTGCCAACATCTTCACCAAAAATAAATACGCGCGGATCGGCTGCCATTGCCTCATCTAGACCCTGGCGAATAGCTTCGAGCAGATTCATCTCAGGCATAACATCCTCCCTGGCAGACTAACGACGTTGGCGTGGTGGTGCATAGACATGATCGTAGAGCGTTTCTGGCTCGGGCATTGGTGCCTGTTCGGCCTCTTCAGTTGCCCGATCAACAATGGCCTTGATCTCGGCTCGCATCTCTTGCTCTTCGGCTTCGCTCAAGATGCCGTGTTCCCGCAACTGCGCAACGAACCGCACAATCGGGTCTTGATGGCGAACCAGAGTGATTTCGTGTGGTGGGCGATAGGTGCGATCATTGTCATCGCTTGAATGTGCCGTCATTCGTACTACTCGTGCTTCGATCAGCGTTGGCCCATCACCACGTCGGGCACGCTCAACGGCACGACGGGTTACTTCATAAACCGCCAGCACATCGGTACCATCAACACTTATGCCGGGAATCCCATACGCTGCGGCGCGTTCGGCGACACTCCCGATTGCCATCTGCTGACGCTGATGAACACTGATCGCGTATTCGTTATTTTCACATTGAAAAATGACCGGCAGCCGGTGTACGGCTGCCAGATTAACTCCCTCGTGGAAATCACCCTGACTGGTTGTACCCTCGCCAAAGGAAACCCATACCACCGCGTCGCCACCTTTAATCTTCTCGGCCAGTCCGATTCCGGCAGCATGCGGAATTTGCGTACCGACCGGTGATGATTGAGTGACAATCTTCAAACGCCGGCAACCGTAGTGGGCTGGCATCTGTCGGCCACCAGAGCTAGGATCGGTGGCGCGGGCAAACAGGCCTAGCATCACCTCAGTAGGGGTCATGCCCATCACCAGCACCATTGCCAGACCGCGATAGTACGGTAAGATAAAATCTTTTCCGCGCGTTAAGGCAAAGGCGGCTCCAACCTGGGCTGCTTCATGTCCCTGACAACTAATCACAAACGGCGCTTTGCCTGCGCGATTGAGTACCCACATACGCTCGTCAAGTGCGCGTGCCAACATCATGTACCGCAGCATATCGCGGAGCGTGTGCGGCGGTAGATCGTGCCCAAATCCCGGATCGGCACTGATTTCTTTGATCGAGACGGTCATCGGCACTACCTTCCTTTCCGTATGTTATGCATATCAAAGACCCGCCACGATTCGCCGTAGCGGGACGTAGTAACGCATGCGCACACTGGCTGACGCTTACGTTCCGTCCCCATCGACGGCGATCGGTCAATCAGGTAATCATGAATAGTATAGCCGAAAAATGAGGTTGGTGCGAACGGAGATTATCAGGGGTAGGTCGTTTCAGAGTGGTCAGCTCCGAGTCGCTTTTGATAATCGGACGATACCACTGTAGAGCGACACTGACGAACCGCGTGCATCCACTGCCGATGAGTCGCGACTCTCGCAATTACCTGTGAATGCAGATCTCCGTTTCGCGTTGTGTTGTGTACGACCTGACACGGTTTACACAGACAGAGTTGGTGTGAGCGTGTGAGATACCTTCATCGGTGAACACAACCACCAACCGAACATATTGATTTCCTCGTGCTCTCGTTCCTCACTCCTCATCTTCGCCGTGATATAATGATAGCCGAATCATCTCTCCCCTGTAAGGAGTACTGCCGTGAACATCAGCGAACGCCCGATTAGCCGGTTTCCGGTACCTGACCGAATTGCAGACCTGCCGGATGATATTCGTGAACGCATCGAGAAGGTTGCTGAGAAGAGTGGTTTTATCCCCAACGTTTTTCTGGCACTAGCGAAAAGGCCTGATGAGTTTCGGGCCTTTTTTGCTTATCACGACGCCTTAATGGAACGTCCTTCTAATCTGAGTAAGGCCGAGAAAGAGATGATCGTTGTTGCTACCTCGGCGGCAAATGATTGTTTGTATTGTGTCATTGCCCACGGTGCAATTCTCCGCATTCGCAGTAAAAATCCGCGACTGGCCGATCAAATTGCGACTAACTACCGACGCGCCGAAATCACCCCTCGCCAACGTGCCATTCTCGATTACGCTTTGAAGGTAGCGATCGACTCGGCCCGAATTAGTGAAGAAGATTGGCAACCCCTGTTCCAGCATGGTCTGACCCAGGACGACATCTGGGAAATAGGTGCGATTGCAGCCTTCTTCGCAATGAGCAATCGGCTGGCCAATATGAGTGCACTCCGTCCCAACGATGAGTTTTATACGATGGGCCGTTAAACGTGTTTCCTGCCTGCTCGCATAAAGGTAATTTTCATGGCTATTGTCATTCGTGTCCTGCTTCCCGCCGTTGTGGTAGGACTGATCCTTGTCAATGCAGGTTGTGCGATAGCACCGCCTTCGTCGCCCGCTGCAACCATCGCGAAACCGACGGAAATAACTTCCAGTCCATCGGATCCGCAGCCTGAACCGGCACGACCACCGACCGCTACCCCTGTCGTTGGTCTCGCTAATCCGGCTGCCAATTATTGCAGCGAACAGGGAGGGCGGCTGGAAATTCAAACGACCAGCGATGGTGGGCAGATCGGTGTGTGTCTGTTTAACGACGGTTCGTTGTGTGAGGAATGGGCCTTCTTTCGGGGTGAGTGTCGGCCTGGCGATCAATACGCTTTACCGGAAGGCGCTGCTGAAACAACCACTATCGAGCCAAAATTCGCCGAACTCTTTGCACTGGTACGGGAAAATCTACCGGCAAACGCATTTGATGGTTTCGCAGCCCAGCCACTTACTGCTGATGGGGAACGCCAATTGTGGGTTGTTCACAGCACCGGCATGCGAAATTTCGACCTCGATCCATCAGTGCCACATTTTATTGCTGTGTACGAGTACACAGTTGGCGGCTGGCAACAACTTGATCGTCAGTCGTTGCAGTCTGGTGAAGGTATGGAAACACTCGAACCAGATTTTATTGGCGTGGTACAACAGGTGAACATTGCTCCTGAACGAATCTGGCTACAGATCGAGGGCGGCTTGGGTGCGCACAGTGGTAGTTACCATCTGTTCAGCTTTGCCGACAATACGCTACGTCAGGAATTGGTTGCCTTCTCGTCGAGTCCGGGGTTAGGTACTATCGCCGACCTCGACGGCGATGGTGTTGCTGAAGTGGTGCTTGATCAGTCAGAACGCTACGTTTTTTGCTATGCCTGTGGGGTTTACTATCCTTTTTACCAAGTCTATAGCTGGGAAAAGAACCAGATGGTCAAGCGAACCATCAGTGAATTAGTGCCTGAATATCAAACAGCTCCGTTCGCCGATCAGAATCGACAGGCTGTGGCATTTACTCAGGCCGATCTCTGGATAGATGCTCTGGCAGCAATTAATACTGCGGTAAATGCTGCTGGTAATAGTGATCCACCAACGACTGGTGGATCACTGCGCTGGAATCAGCGCCTGATCCAGAAGATACACGATGCTCACCTCAGAGCAATTGACGAGAGTGCTTTTCCGCTGATCAATCACGTGTTTTTTGGTGATTACGATGGCGCAGTAGCCCTGATGCGCAGCTATACACCGGCTGACATCTTCAGCGTTGAATCGCCACTCATTGTGGGGACGGTTGCGCAAGGATGGGAGACAACGCTGGGTGAATACCTGGTATCAGAGAGTGGGCGTGCGCTGGCGGTTGTTCCTGAACGTGCTGCCATCTATTTCATTCGGGCCTGGGGGCGCTTTCTAAAAGACTCTGCCGATCCTGAGATTGAATCCGATCTGGATCGCGCTGCTCAATTACAGCCTGATACACCACTGTTTGTTGAGTCTGCTACCTGGTGGAGGCAACGATAAGGTGAGTGAGCGGGTTTGCAGTTTTCAGCTTCAGATTGCATTCGATGACTACATTGCCCCTTACTGATGGCGGCTCTCGCCTGCGAGCGCGGGCCCCCGGCCCGCAT
>NZ_JPIM01000148.1 GCF_000735195.1 Chloroflexus sp. MS-G | reverse complement strand
CCCCACGCAAAATAGCTAGATGCCCTTGCGGATAGATTGGCCGTTCAAATGACCGAATTACATCCTGATTTGCCGGCGGTTCATCAGGAACGTCGGCCAGCGTCTCGGCAACCGTCTGACCGGTAATTGTCAGACAATCACCGTGCAGCAAACCAGCGTTGAGTAGCATCTTCATCACTTGCGGAACACCACCTGCACGGTGGAAATCAGTAGTTACATACCGACCCGACGGTTTCAGATCGCATAGCACTGGCACCCGCTGACGGATCGTCTCGAAATCATCAATCGTCAGCGGAACCTCAGCCGCATGCGCGATTGCCAGGAGATGCAACACAGCGTTGGTTGAGCCACCAATCGCCATCACAACTGCAATCGCGTTTTCAAATGCCTGACGAGTTAGAATCTGGCGAGCGGTGCGGTTGGCGCGAATCGCCTCGACCAATACCTCACCTGAACGGGCAGCACTAATAGCTTTTTCTTCATCTTCGGCGGCCATCGTAGAAGAGCCGGGCAAACTGAGACCGAGTGCTTCAATTGCCGATGACATCGTGTTGGCCGTGTACATGCCTCCACACGAACCGGCCCCTGGACAGGCATGCCGTTCAATTTCGAGCAACTCATGCTCATCGATCCGGCCAGCGCTATACTCACCGACTGCCTCAAAGGCACTGACAATCGTTAAATCACGATCTTTGTAACGACCGGGCTTAATCGTTCCACCATAAACAAAAATGGCCGGGATGTCGAGCCGCGCCATTGCGATCAACGCACCGGGCATGTTTTTATCACAACCGCCTACAGCGAGAATACCATCCATACGCTGGGCGTTAACCACCGTTTCAATCGAATCGGCGATCACCTCACGACTGACCAGCGAGTATTTCATGCCCTCGGTACCCATCGAAATACCATCACTGACCGTAATGGTACCGAACATCTGCGGCATACCACCGGCAGCACGAATTGCCTCTTCAGCACGTGTTGCCAGCATACCTAACCCAGCATTACAAGGCGTGAGCGTACTGTGGCCGTTTGCTACTCCAACAATTGGCTTCGTGAAATCGTTATCGCCAAAACCAACCGCCCGCAACATAGCCCGATTCGGCGAACGCTGCGGCCCCTCGGTAATCATGCGACTACGGCGATTATCGCCCATAACGAACCTCCTCAAACATCTAAACGACAAGGTATATTGCTTATTGTACCGCTTTTCTACGTGCCGCTTGCATCAAGTAGAGGCGCACTGCCAAGTATAATGGGCTGCTGAAGCATTGCCTCAGCAGCCCCAACCCACATCCCAGGGGGATATTTAGACCCGCTCTTAGAGCCTGATCACCCTCACCCCCGGCCCCTCTCCCGCGCTGCGGGAGAGGGGTGATCTGGTGTGACGCAGGCGCAGGATCGCTGCTGCTCTGCTCATCTTCCCCCTGCCTCTCCCCGTGGAGGAGCGGCAGGGGCTGGGGGGAAGGTGAGGGCTGCCCTCACCCCCAGCCCCTCTCCCGCGCTGCGGGAGAGGGGTGATCTGGTGTATGAACGCGGCATCGTTGAAAGACGCAGGCGCAGGATCGCTGCTGCTCTGCTCATCTTCCCCCTGCCTCTCCCCGTGGAGGAGCGGCAGGGAGCTGGGGGGAAGGTGAGGGCTGCCCTCCCCCCTGCCTCGCCCGCAGCGTAGGAGAGGAAGGGGGGCTGGGGGGGAAGGTGAGGGCTGCCCTCACCCCCGGCCCCTCTCCCGCGCTGCGGGAGAGGGGTGATCTGGTGTGACGCAGGCGCAGGATCGCTGCTGCTCTGCTCATCTTCCCCCTGCCTCTCCCCGTGGAGGAGCGGCAGGGGCTGGGGGGAAGGTGAGGGCTGCCCTCCCCCCTTCCTCGCCCACAGCGTGGGAGAGGAAGGGGGGCTGGGGGGGAAGGTGCGGGCCATCCTCCCCCCTTCCTCGCCCACAGCGTGGGAGAGGAAGGGGGGCTGGGGGGGAAGGTGAGGGCCGCCAGACGTGCTCCGCAGCACACGCACATGCGTTGGTCGCCAGCGTTCCTCATAGTCGAGAATCATTAAAAGCCTGGGTTTCTGATCATTCTCTCAGAGTGCAGGGGTAGCATGCCCGTTCATTGTCGTGAGGATCACTATCACACTCTTTAGCAGGCGGGTTTGCAACCCGCCCCTACCTCTCACCCTTTTCTATCCTTTACTGCCTGATAGGGTAAGGACTACCACCTTGTTCATTCGTTAGTCACCAACATTCTGGGCTTCTTCCAGAATCGGTACCGGCGCCTCACCGCGACCGACCCCCCAGTAGATGAAACCCAACTGACGCATCTCACGCGGATCGTAGAGGTTCCGCCCATCAATGACCACCGGTTGCCGCATATAGCGCTTGATACGATGCCAGTCCAACTGCTTGAACTCATTCCATTCGGTAACCAGCAACAAGGCGTCGGCATCCTTCGCAACGTCATACGCTGTGGCGGTAAAGGTCACGGTCGGCAACAACTCTTCTGCCCGTGGCATTGCAACGGGGTCATAAGCCTTCACCCGCGCCCCCTTCTTCAAGAGAGCATTAATAATATCGACACTCGGTGCTTCACGCATGTCATCGGTATTGGGTTTGAACGATAACCCGAGCACCCCGATCAGCCGTTCCTCAAGGGTTCCCAGCACCGTTTCAACCTTTTTGACAAAACGCTTACGAGCGTCACTATTAATATCCATGACTGCCTGCAACAACTGGGGGTGGCATCCAGCAGAAGCTGCCATATGGTAGAGAGCTAATACGTCTTTGGGGAAGCAGGAACCACCGTACCCAACACCGGCTTCGAGGAAGTGTGGCCCAATACGCTTGTCGGCTCCCATTCCTCTGGCCACTTCACGGACATCGGCACCCAGACGCTCGCAAATCTGAGCAATCTCGTTGATGAACGAGATGCGCGTAGCCAGAAACGCATTTGAGGCGTACTTGATCATCTCGGCAGTGCGTAGATCGGTGATAATAATCGGTGCGCCTAACGTTTCGTGGAGTGCGGCAACCCGCTGTGCGGCCTCCCGATTCTTCGCGCCAAGGACAATGCGGTCAGGCTTAAAGAAATCACTCAGCGCACTCCCCTCACGGAGAAACTCCGGATTAGAAACGACATCAAATTTCACATCAGGACCGGCATGCTCGGCAATGATGTTTTCGACCAGATCGCCGGTCCCTACCGGTACCGTACTCTTATCAATGATGATGGAACCCGAACGCAAATGTTGACCGATGCTGCGCGCAGCAGCTTTCACATACGTGAGATCGGCAGAGCCGTCTTCGGCCATAGGTGTCCCGACGGTGATGAAGATAAACTCAGCATCGGGAATCCCGACCGCATAATCATCGGTAAAACGCAACCGACCGGCACGCATGTTTCGTTCTTGCATCTCTTCGAGACCAGGCTCGAAGATCGGTGACTTTCCGCTGCGCAGCAATTCTAGTTTGTGTAGATCGATCTCGATACAGGTCACAGAATGGCCAAGATCGGCAAAACATACGCCAGTCGTAAGACCGACATATCCTGTACCTACTACGCAGATGTTTTTCACGAGTGCATCTCCTTATTACAGAACTGAAATGTTACCAACGAGGTATTATCCATCGTTTATTCAATGATCGTTGTACGGAACGAGCATGACTTTTCGATGAATAATAGCTACCTACCTGATGAAAAAGCTCAGAGCGTCACTTCTACCCCTAAACCGAGCGTGTTCGCTTGTTGTAACGCCAGCGCGGCAACGGCCAGGTCTTGCACCGCATTGCCAATCGACTTAAACAGCGTAATTTCGTCGGCTGAAGTTCGTCCATTTCCTGTACCATTCACAAGCTCACCTAATTCGGCGACAATATGGTGCTCATCGATGAGACCGGCAGCACGAGCCTGGATCAAATCACCCGCCTCGGCCCAGGCAGCTTGCCGTTGATCGACAATAACCCGACTACGGGCAACTAGCTCAGGCGGAATCTCGGCCATATCGGGCCGATACGCGCCGATAGCGTTGATATGAGTGCCGGGCCGTACCAAATCTGCCGCGAAGAGAGGCACAGAGCTACTCGTAGCCGTACAGATAACATCTGCTTCGGCCAGCGCCACCTCTAGATTAGTGGCAAGCCGAACATCGCCCCGGAAACCCTCACCGCGCAAACGTGCTGCCAATAACATCGCTCGATCACGGGTGCGGTTCACAATCCAGATATTGTTAATCGTGGGGCGAACTGCTAACACAGCCTGTATCTGCGGCAGAGCTTGCGCACCGGCCCCAAACACAACCAGCGTGCGTGCATCTGGCCGCGCCAACAGACGTGTTGCTACACCGGAAGCTGCACCGGTACGCAACGCCGTCAGATAGGTGCCATCAAGCACAGCCAGCGGACGACCACTCGTCGGATCGAATAAGGTAACTAGGGCATAAATGGTTGGCTCAGCACGATAGATGTTGTGTGGAAAGACCGAAACAGTCTTAAGGCCAAGAGCTGGCATCTCGCCAGTGAGCAGTCCCGGCATAAAGAACGTTGTTGCTGCGTGCTCGGCAATACTGATTGCAGTACGAAGCGGGATACAGGCTTCTCCCCGCGCCAACTTCCCGAATGCTTGCGCCACTGCTTCAATTGCTGCTGCCATCGGCACTGCCTTTGCAATATCGGCTGCCGAAAGAAATCGCATGCCTGCCTCCTTGTCATCCCAGCAGATATGTCACGTCTCTATCATACGACAAAACCGGCACGGATATCGATCCATGCCGGTTCTATGTTTACAGATTGTATTGCCTGCTGGCGACAATTACGCTTGTGCTGAAGAATTAGCCTCATCTGAAGCAGGGGCAGGCGTAGAAATCGGCTCAGCCGCAGACTCAGGCTCAACGTCGTTCTCGCCAATTCGGCGTAGCGACAACCCCATCCGCTGGCGTTGACGATCAAGGCTGATCACACGAGCGGTCACAATCTGGCCGGGTTGCAGAATATCGCGCGGTTGAGCCTGCGGATCGGCATCCAGTTCACTGGCGTGGATCAAGCCTTCCACCGCTTCTTCGATCTGGACAAAGGCGCCAAAAGGTGTCACATTTGTCACCGGGCCGGTCACCAATTGCCCAAGAGTGTAGCGCTGGTCAATCGTCTCCCAGGGATTATTCTGCAACTGGCGGATCGAGAGACCGATACGCTCGCGTTCGCGATCAATCTCGACCACAACCACCTTAACTTCCTGACCGGGTTGGAGCACCTCACGCGGATGGTTGACCCGCTGCCAGCTCAGTTCGGAGATGTGGGCCAGACCATCAGCACCACCCAGATCGATAAATGCACCAAAATTGGTAAGCTGGTTCACGCGGCCAACCAGGACATCACCCGGCTGCAACTCGGTGAGCAAACGATGCTTCTGCGCCTTACGCCACTCTTGAGTAGCAGCCCGCTCAGAGAGAACCAACCGGTTGCGCTCGCGATCCACCTCGATCACCTTTAGCGGAATCTCTTGATTCACCATCTTCTGCAAGGCCTGCTGGCGCTCGTCAGCAGCGGTGCGCCCATGCAACTGGGCCACTTGCGAAGCCGGTACAAATCCGCGAATCCGGTTGAATTGAACGAGCAAACCACCCTTGTTAAAACCGATCACTTTGCAACGAACAATCCCACCATCCTGGAAGAGCTGTTCGGCCACCTCCCAGTCCTTCGCCACCTGCACCATCGTGAGCGAGAGGATCAGATCACCGTCGCGATTTTCCGGCTCTTGCACATACACTTGAACCGTATCACCAACTTTCAGCGAATTGATGAAATCTTCTCCCATCTGGCGCAAATCTTGAGCCGGAATAATCCCTTCGCGCTTAGTGCCAATCGAGACCAGAACGCCATTCTCTTCGATGTGCATAATCAACCCCTCGCGCAGCTCACCACGCTGAGGACGGGCATAATCATACTCATCGAGTAATTGCGTCCAATCCAGATCTTCCTCATTCTGCTGGGTTACAGGGTCGGGCTGGACAGACATGCTACAAAGCCTCCTCAAGAAAATTTGATTTGTCTCTCCCTCCACTCAGCCGTCAATGACGAGCGTCATTTGTCTATGCTGGTAGCACGCACGAGGTCGGGCAACATACGTTGCACAGGCCGTCAACCTGGCGCGAGCCGCCGGCTCCGCTCGATGGCAAATGCTCCAAGGCCGTCGTACCATTCCAGTCTGTGGAGTTCGACCGTCGCGGAAGTCGAGACATGTTTTACAATGCCGGTAATTATAGGTGATGATGTTGAACCTGTCAACATTTTCACAAGCGCACGGTACGCATGTTGGTACAGGTACCGCACTCTCTTCTATACGGTTGATATATGGACGACACGTACCATGACTCTAACGTTTGTATTTCTCGACGGCATAGGCCTGGCTCCGGCGAGCGCTGACAACCCACTGGCTCAGGTGCCGATGCCTACCGTTCACCGGCTCCTAGGTGGACCGCTGACCAGTGAGCAGATTGGTTATCGTGACCACCTGCTGCTGACTGCACTCGACACCTGTTTGGGAGTAGATGGCTTGCCCCAAAGTGGCACCAACCACGTAGCCTTACTGGCAGGCATCAACGCTCCAGCACTCCATGGCAGGCATCAGCCGCACTTTCCGCCAGTGGCTCTGCGGCCATTGCTCGCCGAACGCTCTCTCTTCCGGCGAATCCGCGAACGAGGACTCCGCGTCGCGTTTGCTAACGTCTTTACCAACAGCTATTGGCAAGCAGTGGCAAGCCGCCGTCTACGTCACTCGGCGAGTGTGATTGCTGCCGAGGGAGCCAGTATCGATTTACGCACACTTGCCGATCTGAAGCAGGGTCGAGCACTGAGTTGGGATATTACCGGTGAAGGATTGGCAACCCGCGATCCAGAGGCCGTAACCATCGAACCGATCAGTCCACAACTCGCCGGAGAACGGCTGGCCCGCCTTGCCACCGAGTACGAATTTGTCTTTTTTGAGAGCTTTCTGCCCGATCTTGCCGGGCATGGTCGCCTGGGAACGCATGGCGTCCGCGAAGCACTCACCCGCATCGACGGTCTGATCGCCGGTTGGCTGGATGCCCGTCGTCATCAAGACAACTTGATCATAACGTCAGATCATGGCAATATCGAACAGGCATCAACCACAACCCATACCACTGCACCGGCACCGTTGCTGGTCATTGGTCCACTCGCCGAACATTTTCGCCATGTCCGGCGAATCGATGAAGTTGCTGATGCCATTCTACAAGCTCTACCTGCTATGAGCCAATGAGGAGATTATGCAGCGCAAAGTACGAGTTCTGTTCGTCTGTATGGGGAATATCTGTCGTTCACCAATGGCCGAGGCGATCTTTCGCCACCTGGTCAATGAGGCCGGCTTGAGTGAACGATTTGAGATCGATTCAGCCGGTACCGGTAGCTGGCACGTCGGCGAGCCTCCACATCCAGGGACGCAGCGCGTGCTGGCGCGCCGAAATATCTCGACGGCCGGTATGTATGCCCGTCAGGTACGGAGCGCCGATATTGACCAGTTCGATTACATTTTGGTCATGGATCGCGAAAATCTGGCCGATCTGAGTCGATTTCACCCCAAAGCTCGTGAGCGAGCCAGACTCTTGTTGAGCTTTGCCCCCAACCTTGGTACCGATGAGGTGCCTGATCCGTATTACAACGGTCGTTTTGAAGAGGTCTATCACATGATCGAAACAGCATGTCGTAATCTGCTCGCGTACATTCGTGAACAAGAAGGCCTCTGACCGTCCTGGCAGCATCGAGATGTTTTAAGGATGCAGCAGTGCTGCATCCTTGTTTTCTAAGCGTAAACTGTGATGAAGAAGATAGAGTAGGGAGCAGTGGGCTTGCCGTGCGTGAGGCAGCCTACCTCCCCCTGTTCCGATAGTAGTCAGTATGATCGGTTTTCCGGGCACCGCGAGAATGCTGGTTAGCGATCTCCACTTTCCCGCCAACGGTGGGGGCGGTCAGCGCTGGAAAGGGCTGCATAACGTTAGCATAGTGAATACAGCCGAATATCAGAAACCTGAAAAACCCGGATGTGCCAACACGTCAATGCAACTCTCACTGTTTCTGCGTCGTCTGATAATGAAGGCAGTACATCAACGATTGGAAATCACACCCCAAAACCTGCTTTAACGCTATGACGTTATGTATCGTAACAAGCGGCGTATCAGTATGATGAAGGATCAGCACCTGTTCATCCCAACAAATTATTGTGGATTAGTGAGAGTTGAAATTTTGTAAACAGTGCGTTATACTGTTGCACAAGCACATAAGAATTGATTCCTGTCTGTATCGGTTTATCACTGCCAGGCTTGCAGATAGAGGTAGAAGCTATCGCTACCTCATCAACGCTTGTGGCTATCACCACCGATAACAGAACATGAATCGAGGGTTTTAAAACAAGCAAATACTCACAAATGGAGTTCTGCCATGTCAGACATCACCAAAAACTTACTCAACGTTGATCTTCGCCAAGGTGTCGTACCGATCTCAAAGGCAGCATCCTCACTGGCCGCGCTTATCAAACGCTCACAAGCGACTCACCAGCCCATTATTGTTACACAAAAAGGGTACCCGGCCGGCGTGCTGTTAGATGTTGAGCTGTTTACCGCACTCCGCGAACTAGCTGAGCGCTATGAGAGCGAGCGCAACGGCAAGAGTGAGGATAAAGACACTGAGTGATAGTTCACCCACGCCGGTCTACAAGTATTATGTTAATCAGGCGCAGTCGTTGACTTAAACAACTGCGCCAGGTTGCTTTTGCTTACACTCAGCGCCGATCCGAAATATTCTGTGGTAGAAGAAGCAGGAATGACACACCTGAATGCCTGGGTGCGCGGGCCTCCGGCCCG
>NZ_JPIM01000147.1 GCF_000735195.1 Chloroflexus sp. MS-G | reverse complement strand
GGAGTCATATGGTGGGGAAAGACTGATGTACGGACACAGCGGCGCTGCACCCTGATCGATTTTCTTCTGCGGCAGGATGACTCGGATAGGCGCTAAGAGCCTTTTCCATCCATCATCACCTCACGACAGATGAACCTGGTCAGTAGGGGCGAGGTGACGCCACGTTCCTATCAGTACCCCGCCAACCAGCGCATCGACCGTGCCCACGCTGCCCACGCCGCAGCGCCGCCATCAGGTGCATTTTGTGCTCAGCATCGCAACAGAGCGGCGCTGCACTTCGACCTATCTGCTCATCTCGATAACCCATCCTAATGACTGAAATCGCCCTAAATCCCCCCCTATCAAGGGTTGGTGAGGAGACAGTCGTGCTGCTACGACATACACTGACTTCACGTGAATCGATCATTTTGCGCAAACGTGAAAACATCGAACCCACCAGAACATTCCCATCCCATTTGACAACTCGCTAGCGATTTCGTATAATAGCAAGGCGTTAAGCGCCCAGGTGGCGGAATTGGCAGACGCGCTAGGTTGAGGGCCTAGTGAGCTAACCACGCTCGTAAGGGTTCAAGTCCCTTCCTGGGCACCAGACGTTGGGGCGATTAGCTCAGCGGTAGAGCACCTCGTTTACACCGAGGGTGTCGGCGGTTCAAATCCGTCATCGCCCACCACAACATTGTATGGCGGCTTGCCAAGATAGCTCAGTTGGTAGAGCATCGCGCTGAAAACGCGAGGGTCGCCGGTTCGAGTCCGGCTCTTGGCACCACAATGCATGATGCCCACTCGAATGATCGAGTGGGCATTGTAGTTTTCCAGTCCGCTATCGTGACCAGATTACAACGTTTGTTGTGTACCATTCTGCCACAATTGCCCTTTCGTCGCATACGATAGGTAAGCTAGCAGCTTACCGAAGCGCGGAGGTGCTTATGCGTGTACCTGCATCTGTACGTCCAACCGGATCGTTGTTCGCCGATCCCCGTATCCGTTGGGGAGGAGGATTAGTGGGAGCAGTCTGGCTCATCGGTATTCTCGGCGGGCTCACGGGCTTGACGGAATGGCCTGCACTCGTGGTTTACGTTATCGGCGGATTGGGAGTTGCCGTTATCTTAGGACGAACCCAAGGCTGGGCAACGCTAGGAGTAACGAAAGCCAACCTGCGTGCAGCAACGCTTTGGGGTGGCGGGATTGGTGTCGGGCTGATGCTCCTGGACTGGATTAACACCTTTTTCTACTATCGCGGTGGTGGTGCACCGATGGAAGCCATGGAGACCATTCTGGTTGGAATGGGCTTCCTGTACCTCTTCCCAGTGTTGGTACTGGCCGAGGAATTTCTCTGGCGTGGTGTACTGCTATTCGGTCTGCGCGATTCAGGTGTGAATGCCCATCTGACGGTTGGCTTGACAACGCTGTTTTACGCACTGAACCACCTGTTTGTAGCGCCGGTGCCACTGTTTGAACGCTGGTTGATGGTGGGAATGGCACTTCCCATTGGTGTAATCGGAGGCTATCTGGTACTACGCACCCGTAATGTTTGGGCAGCAGTGTGGTTACACGGGTTGAGTCTGGTGGCAATGGTCGCTGACATCTTTATCATTCCAGGACTGGCACGCGGATAACTCGGTCTGGTTAGAGCGCTGGTAGTACGATGACCATGTGATGTATCCACATTTTGTGGATACATGTGGATACAGGCCCAATATTTAGTATCTCGTTTGAGAGAGCAAGGTGTTGTTGCAATGACAATGACACCTGCATCATCGGTGGGGCGTAGCATAACTACACCCCACCAGCCCAGAAGGGATCTCCGCGAGTGGGTCAGTAACCCGCTGCTCCTACGGCGGCGGCAGCGATGATCGGCGAGCAATATCGTTGATCATCAAACGCGCCCTGAAACATCCCCATCAGGCAGCCACATCGCGACGGAAGATGACGCGCAATGAAGAGTCTTCAAAAAAGGCATCTTGCGCCCGTAGACGGGCCAGCGATTGGGGCAACACAATTCGGTGGCGATGCCACCCCACCGAGATAAGCAATTCATCATCACTTTGCGCTAGATGCACCTGATCCTCAGAGGCAAACGGCAGCGGGACGATCAGATCGTAGCCATAAGAGGTCTTCTCGACCCGTTGCGTCGGTCCCTGGTAGAGGAAAGTGGTCGGATCGCGATCAGCGAAGAGATGGTCGGCTAATTCATTAAGGAGTTCGGCACCGACGATCTCTTGCGAAAAATGGGGTGCCCGCAGGATTGGCAACGGCTCGAACATCTCTTCAACCAGGGGCGCGTATTGCTGCTGCATCGCACGCCATTGCGCAAAATGGGCATCAACGTCGGGAGGTAAAATCCGATTGACAATAATTGCATCGACCGCATAGCCAAACAAACTGAGGTAAGTCAGTGAGCGCTGGGCTTCGCGAATCACCATCTTTTCCAGGTTCATAACGATGCGGGCCGTGCAAATCTGGTGATTCGTCAACAACTGACGAACATCGATCAGGGCATCAATAGCCTGTTGGGCCGAGGCCAGCACGTCGTCGTCGGCAATCGGCATATCGGTGACTCGTCGTGCAACGGGTCGCACTACGCGGAGCAGCGCACGGGCAATCGGGAAGAGACGGGCGATCCACCAGCGCATCACATCAGGGAGTGACAATAAGCGCAGTGTTTCGCCGGTGGGTGCCGCATCAACGACGATCACATCATACTTCCCTTCGTCATAATGGCGCTTGATCTGGAGTAAGCTAAAAAGTTCTTCCGTACCGGGAATAACCGACAACTCCCCCTGAGCAATTGTCTCGACTCCTTGCCACGCCAGTAGATCGGCCAGATAGCGTGATACGGTACCCCAGCTTGATTCAAGCTCATGAAGGGCATTGATCTCTTGCGCCCACAAATTAGGTGCTACTTGAAGCGGCTCTGCCCGTAGATCAACACCGAGCGAGTCTCCCAACGAGTGGGCTGCATCGGTCGAGAGTACGATTGTTCGATATCCTAGTTGGGCGCAGCGGAGGGCGCTTGCCGCTGCAACACTGGTTTTGCCGACGCCGCCCTTGCCGGTGTAGAAGAGGATTCGCATACTCGACCGTTCATTCTAGGCAACTTTGCTTTATCATAGCGTTAGATTGTCTTTTATGCAAATGGTTATCAGGCCCACCCGAGATCATCGGGCTTATCGCCCGATTTCCGCACATCATCTTCATCCTTCTTCCCACTCAGCTCTTCTTCAAGCATCTGATCAACCATCTCATCCCAATCTTCACCAGCGTCTTCACCCAACTCTTTGCCCAGGCGCTTGGCCCAACGGGCAATCGAACGAGGATCACTCTCGTCCAAACCCATGAAATTTGACGGGTCGGCCAGTGACTCGAGACGTTCATCCTCGGACTTGAGAGTAGCGAAACGCGAGATTGCACGTCGCACTTCGGTATTCCCGCAACGAGGGCAGACTAAGCCGGGTGGATCGCTAAATCCACGTACCAGTTTTTGGAACTGACCATTGCAGGCTGGACAGAAGTATTCATAAATCGGCATGGCAACCCTCTATCAGATGTCACGAATAATGTCCTCGACTAGTGGTAACGATGGTGGTGGTTCATCATGAATAGTATAGGCAAAACGGATACGTTCAGCAATCTGCTCGACATCGACCTGACGGGCTGCGTGAATCGTCAGTAATGGCTCACCGGCGGCGACCTTATCACCGACTTTAGCGTGTAACACCAACCCAACCGCGTGATCGATAATATCTTCTTTACGCGACCGCCCACCGCCCAACGCATTCACAGCCAGACCCAAGACCTGGCCATCAATCGCAGAGACAAAACCGCTACGTGGAGCCGGAAACGCCACCTGCACTGGGGCAGTAGGCAGATGTTCGGGTTCATCGATCACCGATGGATCACCACCCTGGTTAATAACCATCGCTCGAAACTTCTCCCAGGCCGCGCCACTTTGCAGGGCTTCAATGAGCACCGCACGTGCAGCATCAATATCATCGCGCAAACCGGCCATGCGCACCAACTCACTCCCCAGTACCAGTGATAGTTCGACCAAATCGGATGGGCCAGAACCACGCAGTGCAGCGATGGCTTCCCGTACCTCCAGCGCATTCCCTATCGCAAAACCGAGCGGCTGCTGCATACTGCTGAGAACAGCAGTCACTTTCCGTCCGGCCTGACGCCCAATCGCAACCATCGTTCGTGCCAACTGCCGGGCATCGGCGAGCGTCTGCATGAATGCTCCGCGCCCATATTTTACGTCAAGCACAATACAATCCGCACCGGAAGCCAGTTTTTTGCTCATCACGCTGGCAGCAATCAGCGGAATCGACTCAACTGTTGCGGTCACATCGCGAAGGGCGTAAAGTTTTTTATCGGCTGGCGCCAGATCACCGCTCTGCGCAGCAACTACCAATCCCAGTTCACGGACGGCACGCCGAAACTCTGCTGCACTCAGATTGGAGCGAAAGCCAGGAATGCTCTCAAGTTTATCAATAGTACCGCCACTGAAACCGAGACCACGACCACTCATCTTTGCCACCGGCAAGCCTACCGCTGCGACCATCGGCGCCACAACGAGCGTTGTCTTATCACCGACCCCGCCGGTTGAATGCTTATCAACGGTTATCGGGGCGATGTCATGCAGATCGAGTGTATCGCCGCTATTGGCCATTGCAATGGTCAAATCGGCTGTTTCGCGGTCATCCATTCCCCGCAGTACAATAGCCATTGCGAGTGCGGCCATCTGATAATCAGGAATATCACCGGCGACGTAATGTTTGACCACCCACTCGATTTCGGCGGTGGTCAAAGGGCGGCCATCGCGCTTAGCCGCAATTATTTCCACCATTCGCATGACTACTCTTCCTTTCTGCATCCTGGCCCGGTTTCTTAACCGGAGCGTACCTCTTGTATCACTAGCGGTAAGAGCGGCAACAAATCACCGGCAATCACACCGGCATCGCCAAAAGTAGCTCGTGCTCGTGCGCCAGCCGCACCGTGTAGATAGACACCCAACGTTGCAGCAGCGAATGGTGGACAGCCTTGCGCGATCAAACCGGCAATTACTCCAGCCAATACATCACCCGATCCAGCGGTTGCCAATGCCGGATTCGCCCCATCGTGGATCATCGTTCGCCCATCTGGCGACGCGATCACCGTCGTCGCCCCTTTAAGTACAACGGTTTGCCGCCAATGTTGCGCCGCTTCTGCTGCCGTCTGAACCAGATCGGCAGGCAATTCAGCCACACCTAACAGACGCCGCATCTCACCGGGATGTGGCGTAAGAACACAACGCTCAGGTGGTAAACGTTCAAACCATTGTGACGCACCGGCAAGGATATTCAGGCCATCGGCGTCGATCACGGTATGTGGCAATTCAACCGTTTGCTGTGCCGATTCTGGGGTCATTTCACCAATGGCTACAAAGCCGACGCGGGTCCGACTCCGAGCCTGATCAAGCCCAAACAAACGTAATACCAGCTTGCGGGTGACTTCAGCCTGTCCTAAGCCTGGGCCGATCAGCAATGCCTGATAACGAGGTAAATGTTCGGCCAGATCGTCGATTGCAGCCGGACCAATTGCCCCCCAATCACCTTCGGCGACTGGCAAAAGCGTAACTTCTGGCGGCAAGGTCGCTAGCGATAATACCGTGCGACCGGTAGCCAGAGTCACCAAACCGGCGCCAGCGCGTTGGGCGGCTGCGCATGCTAAAACCGCTGCACCGGGATAATTAATGGAACCGGCCAACACCAGGACCTTACCGAATATACCCTTATGGGCATCAGCCGGACGGGGTGGCAATAAGGCACGTGCATGCGAAGTAGTTAACAATTCGCTCATCGTCAGTGCTCGATCGAGTGCAGATAATCCGATAGGAGCCACAACAATCTTGCCCGCAAACCCACGACCGGGCCAGAGCAATAATCCACGCTTCATCAAACCGGTAGCCACAGTCAGATCGGCTCGAATAGCAACGGTAGGTATCTGTCCATCATCGGCGGCTACCCCGCTCGGTAGATCGATAGCCACTACCCGCAACTCAGGACGGCGAGTACGTGCGGCATTCACTGCCTTAATAATCGTTGCCAGATCGTTCGTTGGCGGTCTCCCGCCGGTCCCTAATAGACCATCAATCACAACAGCCGCCGTCGCCAGCGCCGAAGCAAGCTGAGAACCATCAGAATCGGCAGTCGAATATAGCTCAGGAATATTGCGGGCACGACAGGCCAGGAGATTATCATCTGCACCAGTTCTGCGCCAGATATACAGAACAACCCTAACCCCTGCATCAGCCAGATGGCGTGCCGCAACTAACGCATCGCCACCGTTATTGCCAGGACCGACAAAGACTAATACGTGTCGATCAGCCGGCAATGCAACATGTTGACGCACTGCCAGAGCGACACCGGCGCCAGCCTGTTCCATCAACGCAGCCCACGTCGTTCCCTGCGCAACAGCCGCCTCTTCTGCCGCACGCATCTGACTGGCGGTTACAACAAATGGCAATATCGTTTCACTCATACCTTCAACCTGCCCAACCAACCACGCTAGCGATAGCCAGTTCATTCGTATGCGACAGACTTACGACCAACGCTCGAATACCCAACGCGGAAGCAGTTTCAGCGGCCACCCCTGATAGCCGCAGCAGAGGGCGACCGGTAGCATCACGTATCACTTCGACTTCCTGAAACCCTGCACGTGGTTGATCGGTAACGGCCAACGCCCCCAGACCGCGCAAACCAATCCCCAGCGCTTTGGCACAGGCCTCTTTGGCCGCCCAACGCGCTGCCAGCGCTTCATAACGGATTCCCGCCGGGGCTGCGATACAATCAGCTTGTTCAGTTGCCGTATACACTCGGCACAAAAATCGCTGACCGTAACGCATCACCGCTCGACGAACACGCGCCACCTCTACCAAATCAACCCCGTGATACAGCATACACCAGCCTACTGTGTTCCTATCAGCGAAACTTCAGCCACCCGCGAGTCATAGTCGTGACCGTTGGCATAGATCTCAACACTGCGCAGATAGCGATAATCAGGTAACCAGTTTTCACCACGTAAATCGACCTGAAACCGGCTCCAGGTTGATGGCTCTACTCGCTGATAAAAGACCCCATCTGCACGCACGCGCAACGCATCATCACTGGCAGCAGTGTAGATGCACACAACTCGCTCCTCATCAGGATCGGACGGACTGCTACGACGAGCAATGATCCGAATCATGATCGGGCACTCAGTACCACGATCACCGGCTGCTGGTAATGATTGATAATCTACCCGTGCCCACAGCGAGAAGATGAGCGAGCGGAACTCGGACACGTCAATCCCTGTTCCCTGAACCCCCAACGCCTGACGAATGCTGGTGACAAAGCCGTTAGTCTGACCACCCATACGGTAAAACCAGGCCGCAGTACGAAAATCTTCAATCGGGCAAACGAGCGTATTATTCGGTGGACGACAAATCTGCGCCAACCGAAAGAAGCCGCGTTCGGGAAGAGGCAGACTCGGTGTACCCGAAACCTGCCATGTCGTTGAGCGCGGAAGGGTCGGATCATCGGTACGAGTGGTGTTATTGTACTCAATTTCGGAAAAGCGCGAAAAACCACCGTCACGGATCAATTCCCAGCGTGCCGGTACCGGCAAGCCGGGCATACCTGCTGGATCAACTTCAACCCGCTGCCCAGCCACCAGGTGGATTGGTTGACCAACCATACCTGTCACGATAGCCTGACCACTGCGTACCGCCACATCGGCCACCAGAGCAGGACGACCATCACTACGCATCACACGTCGCTCTGGTGGAGACAGTCCGATACTATAACTGCCACCAGGCAACAGTACAACCTGAGCATCACCAATCGTAACCCTTATATTCACGTTGTGAAAGGGCTGATCGGCTCGCACATCGTAGCGTACATAACCGTTAAGCTGCTCGATGGCAATTTCTAGCGTACCACTATGCCAGCGTGTCGTGCGAAGTGATGTTAGACGCACATCTGTTCCCGCCCAGAGATCGAGTTGACTCCCCTCAAACAAACGTAACGAAGCCACCTGACCATAGCCGGCATTGGGTAAAGCGCGCACTGCGTCGCCTTCATTCAACAGTTGTTGATCACGTACACCCTGAAAAATGGTACGACCGGCTGGTTGCCAGACAATGCTCTCGCTTGTGCCACGGACTACCAACGTTGCCGTCTGCGTATCAGTCGCCGTCAGATACCACTGCCAGACGCTGAACATCACGCAGGTAATGAGAGCCAGAAACAAACCAAAGAAGACGAAAAGGGTCAGCCAGGCAATCCGCAACGTGCGGCGCTGAGCGGCTAATCGGTCATCTGTGAATACCATTGATGTCTTCATACCTGCAATTATACTCGAAGCAATCAAGCGTGTGAGAAGGAGGTGATTCTGAGAGCGTGGTCAGAAACTCGTGGTTTTGATCAGGCGCTCAGCAGGAGTGTGGGCTGAAGGGGTGAGAAACTACGAGACTCATCAGACACTTGGTCTTGTGATGAGGCGCGACCATGACATCTCCAGAACGGTGAGAGGAACAGTGTTGAAAAGTTGAGGATGTAGAGCGATTTCAAGCATTGGGACGGGGTCTCGATAGGCATGGTGATCCTGTCATCGCTTTGAGGCGTAGGTCTCAGGCACAACCACCAGCGGAGCCACCATCACCCGTGCGCAGCACCCAACGCCACGAGTGCATCCCCCACTAGCGCAGGCTGATCTCCCCCTGCGCCACCGACGACCGGGCGGAACCCCCGACGGTTCGGCATTGTCGATCCGCGTGCCGACGGCTCCCATCTACCGCGTGACCACCGCCACCACCAGATCCTGCCCGGCAACGGCAGTTGGCCGCGCTGCCCAGCCCAGCCCATCGACGTGCATTGGCGAACGCCCGCTTCGTCCCACAGGCACAGGAGGCAGATCGGTCAGCAGCACCCACGGTTCCGCGTGGTCGGCCCTCGCTGCCATCGTCAGCGGACCCGCCACCCGCTGCGGGACGTGCGTGACGGCGCCCCTGGTGCCCTACCCATCCACGCCGCGGTCCGAGTGCCAGGCGCTGCACCGGCTGGCGTGCCTGACCGG
>NZ_JPIM01000146.1 GCF_000735195.1 Chloroflexus sp. MS-G | reverse complement strand
TGGTCATGATGGCACAGGTTCAGTTTATGCGCGGCGAACACGATCAGGCGCTGTGCAATGCCCGCGAGAGCCTGCGCCTGCTTCAGGCAATGGGAGCGCAGCCTGATGCGGCAAAGGTGGCTGAGATTATTCAGCAGATGGAAGCGATGCGTCGCTAGGCAGCGGCGCCGACGCAGGGGGTTGAGGGTTCCCCCCAGATTGAGGAAGCGACAACGGCGCTGGCAGCATTGCTTGAGCAATTGCCACCGACGCAGCGCGCCGAGGCGCAGGTGCTACTTCAGGTTGCACCGCTCCTGATCGGCGCGGCGGCGCTGTTGGGTCGGGCAGATGCCGATGCTGAACGCAAGGCGCTGGCCGTAGTGTTAGAACAGGCCGCAGACCTGGCCGCTGCGGGTGAAGCTGCCGGTTCACTATGGCTGGCAGCAGCAGCAACGTTGCGCACACTGGCCGGCTGGCTAGCCGGTGCGCCGGTTGACCTCGATGCGCTCGCTGAGCCATATCGCGGTCTGATGCGGCAGGTGATGGAGTAAGGTCCAGCAGGGGAAGTTGGGAGGGGGCGATCAGGAGAAGTGTCATGAACGACAGCGTGCGCTACGAATGCCCGAAATGCAAACACCTCAATATCTGGACCCGCGATGAGTTGTTGCAGCGTGGTCAACGGGTTATCTACCGCGCTGAAGAGACGGATGAAGAAATCATCTTTAGTGTCCGTTGCAAAAATCGGTACTGTGACGAGCGGATGCGGATTGTGGTCAAGAAGTGAGGGACAGGATGCGGATCGCAGGCCCCGAGACATCTGAAGAGCGTGAGTTGCGCGAATGGTTTGCCGCTCAGGAGCGCGGGAATGTTGACCGGCTGGAAACCGGTGCGCAAACGATTATTCAGTTGGTAAGCGGGTTGTACGGTGTCCTGTTTGCCGTGCTGGCGTTGAACGATCAGCCAGCATACCTGCAAAACGGTGTCGTGCGCTGGGTTGGGAGTGCTGGAGTCTGTGTCTTTTTTGCCTCGCTGATTGCCGCTATGCTGGTGCTGGTACCGCGACGGATGACCTATCAACACGATAATGTGACCGATATGGCGCGGGTGTATCGTCAGTTACAAGGGCGGAAAGCCACATTGCTGCGAGTGGCCCAGATAACGTTTCTGCTCGGTATTGGCTGTGTGATTGCCGTGATCCTGGCAATTTTGTGGCAGTAGCTTGGCGGTCATAGCCTGTGAACACTCGCCGCAGATCTCCGACAGTGTGCTATAATCGCGCCCGGCGCCGATTGCCGGATATCGTATATGGAACAGATCATTGTCGGGATTCTGCTTTTACCGTTGTTTATCTATGCCCCAGGGTGGGCGTTAACCACTGCCGTACCTGCGTTTGGCTGTGATGATGGTCTTGAATGCCATTTTGAACGTTGTCTGATCAGCGCGCTCTGGAGCGGCTGGCTGGCCCTGACGTTGGGAAGTCTGGGGATCTTTTCGCTCTGGTTACATCTGGGGCTAACCCTCATCGTTAGTGGTGTACTTTTCTGGTGGGGATGGCGCCACACTCGTCGTGCAAAGGTGCTCTTGCCGACCCGTACCGCGCTGATCTGGCTGCCAACGTTGCTTATCCTCACCCTCCTGGTTGCCCGTCCCTTTGAAGTTATCCTGGGAGTACGTGACGCAGGCGTCTATGCCGTAACCGGCTTTGCCATGGCCCGCACCGGCAGTATTGTGCAATTTGATGCGGTAGTTGCCGAATTGGGACAGGCGGTTCAGTCGGCAGAGCCGACGATTCGGGAAGCGGCAGCGCAGGCGATCAGTAATCTGATGATCGGGCAGGCACGTGATCGCTACATCGCCACCCGATTGCGTGCCGCCGGGTTTCTTATCAACGAAGGTGATCTGGCGCAAGGCCGCATCGTCCCCCAGGGCTTTCACCTCTTTCCGGCCTGGATCGGCTTGCTGACCGCTGCTGGTGGCCCATTGTTCGGACTGTTTGCCACCGGTCTGCTCGGCATCCTCGGCGTGTGGAGTGTCGGCATGATCGGTCGTCGTCTGGCCGGGCCGTGGGTGGGCTGGCTTGGCATGGTATTGCTCGGCCTGAACGCAGTACAAGTCTGGTTTGCCCGCTACTCAACTGCTGAGACGACAGCCCAATGCCTGACCTGGGGCGGATTGTATCTGTTTGCGAAAGGCAATGACCGCACGCTTCCGGCTCCAGCACGGATCACCTACGCAGCGCTGGCCGGAATTGCCTTCGGTCAGGTTGCGCTCACCCGCATTGACTTCTTCTTACTGGCGCCAGCGGTACTCTACCTGGCGTATTGCTGGCTTAGCCGACGCTGGCAGCGTGAGCAGACGGCCCTCGCACTAGGCATGGCAGGCATGCTGATACACGCAACGCTGCACATCATCTTTATCGCCCGCGCCTATTTTTTCGACACCGGCTTTGCCCGCTTTCAAGACTTCGCTCTGACTTCATTGATTGCGCTGCCGTTCCTCACGCTGGCGGTACGTGATTCCTACTTCAACTCGAAGTTCAGTTCGCTTGACGATCCCTGGCGGATTTGGATCGAACTGGCATTGCTGGGAATAGTGCTGGTAGCAATGCTGGTGATCCGCGCTCGACGCTGGACTCTGCCGCTTGAAAACTGGGTTGTCGCTCATCGGTTAGGCTGGCAGCGGGCTATTGCTATCGGCCTCCTGCTACTCAGTGGATGGGCGTATTTCGTGCGGCCCCAGATCATCGATGCCGATCTACTCTTCAATACTCGTGGTGGCTGGAATGATCCGTTGACCCGTGATCCGGAGCTGGTAGCCGGCGACGTGCGGCGGGGCGTGATGACACCGACCGAAGCCCGCTTGCAGGCTGGAGTTGTTTTGCAAGGACGTACCTGGGAGGCAGTACCTGACCTGGCCGCTACAACGACCCTGCGAGCTGAATTGGCTGCCACGCGCGGGCCATGGCAAGGGCCATTTTCAAACCAGACTCTCAATTGGCTGCGGATTCAGGGATACGTGGGGGCACCGATCCGGCTGCCGCTGGTGCTGTACTACCGGGAATACAGCACCATGACCTGGTGGCAACGCCTGATGGCCGACCCCAGCACGTTCACCAGCGAACCTGCTCCGGTACAGCCCAAAGAACTGATCCCGCTGGCCGGTCTGGTGCGTGTCGGCTGGTACCTCTCACCGCTCGGAGTTGTGCTGGCTGCCATCGGCTTTGCCCTCTGGTGGCGGCGTGATCTGAATGCGGCCAGTTGGCTCATGCTTACTGTTGGCTTCCTGGGCAGTTTCTTTTACTTGCGACAGACTTACGGTACCTCGGAGCAGACCTACATCTATATTCTGCGCCGCTTTGTTCCCATTGTGTATCCGATCTTCGCCCTGAGTGCCGCGTATGCACTGGCAGCCCTGGCCGGCGCCTGGCGTCTGCGGCCTACTGCTCGTCGCTGGCGGCAGGGGTTGGCAGCCGGGCTAGCCGGGTTGCTGATACTGTTTCTGGGGTGGACGGGACGTTACTACTTTGCCCATACTGAATACGCCGGAGCGCTGCAACAGGTAGCTGCCGTTGCCGATCATTTCACACCCGAACGCGACATCGTGCTCTTACGCGGTGGCGCACCGGTCTACAGCGATGCGCGTGATGTGCCCGACTTGCTGGCAACGCCACTCCGCTTCGTGCACGGCATCAATGCGTTCACCGTGAAAAGCGTGGCGACCGCACCATATGCCGTTTTGCTGGCCGAACAGGTAAAGCGCTGGCAAGCCAACGGTCGCACTGTGTATCTGATGCTCAGTGCGAGTGGCGGTAATCTGGCCTTACCCGGCTTTCGGCTTACACCGATTGACAACGTATCGCTCGATCTGGCCGAATTCGAGCAATTGACCGATCAGAAACCGCAGAACGTCTCACGCCTCGTGCTCCCCTTTACCATCTATCGGCTCGACCCCCTGGCCGAGCCGCTCCTAGGTACCATCGCTCCGCCTTTCTCTCCAACAACCTTTGCCGCGCAGGTGAGTGGTTTTTATCGCCCCGAACAGGACAGCAGTGGGTACCAATATAGTTGGAGCAACGGCGAAGCGATCATCCGGCTGGCTTGGCGACATCCCACCGCGCCCCAAACCATGTTTATCGAAGCGGCTGGCGGTCGCCGCCCGTCTCATCTTGGGCAGGCAACCCTCTGTGTCAGCGCTCAGGTAGAAGAGACGCTCTGGCCAACGACCAGCACCCCTCACGTTGAGTTGGGATGTTTCCAGCTCACCGAGCAACCGACAACTGTGCAGGTTACGCTCGATCCAAACATATTACCACCCGCTCCTGGCGGCACACTCCTGCTTCATCTCACCGGTCCGGCCTGGATTCCGGCTGCTGAAGACCCCCGGCAGAATGACCGGCGGGTACTGCACGTGCAGGTGGGGAGAATATGGAGTACGTCCCCCTGATCCCTCGCGTTACCAGCGGCAGATACGCGCAACCCGGCACTACGCCGTCGCTACCGGCGTTTCCAGGAAGAAGCGACCTTCGGCATCATCGTAGGCAAAAAGTTCGGCGTAGCGTCCCCATTCCAGCGCAATATCGAGCTGACGTTCAGCGACTTCAGGTGGAAATTCTGGCTCTAAGGCCGTTAACAACACTTCCCAACGAAGTGATTGATTATCGGCAGCCGCGATCATACGTAACATCCAGCGGAAGAAGGGAAGCCGGCGTAAGCGCGAAGCAAAGATTTCTTTACGGGCTTGAATACTCGCCTCGGCAAACGCCTCACCGAGTGGGGTGAGAATGAGATTTCCGTTCTCGATGCGGGCAAAACCGAGCAATTCAGCCGCCTCGATCAACGGCAAAAGCTGATCGAGGTCTAACCCTAGCTCGTCTTGCAACTGCACAATCGGATCACGTTCATATTCAGTGGCATTTGCCTGCTCAAGCAAACCGGCAAGGGCCGTCACCGATGCAGGTGGTAGCAAGCGAGTTTGGCCATTTTGCCCTGGCTCGGTACCGTACTCAATCGCCTCCGGCTGAGTCTGCCCGGCCAATACTGCGTAAACCCGTGAGACAATCGCCGCAAATGCATCCGATTTTCGGTCACGCGGATGCGGAAGATTCACCGGTACCTCGGCGATAATCCGTCCTGGGTTCTTATCCATAACGACAATTCGGTCGGCCATGAAGACCGCCTCTTCGATATTATGACTGACCATCAAGACAGCGCGAATCTTCAGACTCCCTCCGGTCCACAACTCCAATACCTCGCCGCGGAGGGTCTCGGCGCTCAACACGTCAAGCGCGCTAAATGGTTCATCGAGGCAGAGCAGTTCGGGATCAACAGCTAATGCCCGTGCGATCCCAACTTTCTGGCGCATACCACCAGAAAGCTCACGGGGATACGCCTGCTCGAAGCCATCTAGCCCGACCAGATCGATCAACTCGACCGCACGTTTTCGCGCTTCGTCGCGGGAAAATCCTCGTGCACGGAGGGCGACGGCAACATTTTCCTCGACGGTCAACCACGGAAAGAGGGCGAAGGTTTGGAAAACAATCGTTGCATACGGATTCACACCGTTTAGCGTCTTGCCGCGGTAGCGCACCAAACCTTCAGTTGGCCGATTCAACCCCGTAATAATCCGTAACAACGTGCTCTTGCCGCATCCTGAAGGGCCGAGGAGGGCAACGAACTCGCCTTCAGAAATGACCAGATTCACATCCTGGATGGCGGTGAACTGGCGCTCACCGCGCCCATACCGTTGCGTCACTCCTAAAAGCTCAACCAGCGGCCTGGTTTGTTTCTGCTGCATACGATCTCTCCGTTGAACTATTCCATGCGATACCGTGTTTCGGCCAGACGATAGAGCCGACGCCAAAAGAGCCGATTAATTGCCACGACAACAATAACCATCACGAGGGTTGCAGCAAACAAACCGGCGAAATCGCCTGCCTCGGTCGCTGCGGCAATCTGCGCTCCAATACCGATCGTCTGGTACGTTTGCTGATTAAACACAACGTATTCCGCCACAATACTGGCGTTCCAGGCCCCACCACTGGCCGTAATCAGACCGGTAACAAGCGACGGAAAAAGAGCCGGTAAGATGAGCGTTTGCCACCGTTCCCAGCCGCGCAACTGCAAAAGTTCCGTCGTGAAGCGCAAATCTTGCGGAATAGCCGAAGCACCAGCAATCACGTTAAACAGAATGTACCATTGTGTTCCTAGCAACATCAACAACACCGCAGCGATATTCAACCCGCCGGGAACGGTCAGGAAGACCAGAACAAGCACTGGAAAGAGTGCTGTGGCCGGGATCGAAGCGGCAATCTGGATAACCGGTTGTAACACGGCAGCAACTGCGGGACGGGTGCCGATCAACACACCAACCGGTACCGTCCAGAGCAATGCCAGGATCATTGCCATCACCACGCGCAGCATCGTTGCCCCGACACTCAGGGCAATCATTGCCCACTGTTCTAACGGTACCCTGAGCAACAGTTGGCCACCGCTAAAAACACCCCATCCGATCAGCACAACGCTGAGCACAAACGCAAGCCATTCTATTGGTGAAGATTTCTCTGTGCCACTCAGATATGGATCGGCAGCCGGTCGGCGACCAAACCAGACGAGCAGGGTATCGTTGAGACGACCGATCACGTGACCAAACCAGGCTGCCAGCTTTGAGCCGCTCAGTAGATCGTACAACCACGACCGGTTTTCATCATCGCGTTCAACCAACTCGATCCGAAATTGACCGGCCCAGACGAGCAGTGGTCGCCAGATGAGCTGATCAAGCAGCACGATCACCACAATGAGGGTCAACAATCCCCAGACGATGCTGTTGAGATCACCGGCATCAGCAGCCGTTTGTAAAAACGCCCCCAAGCCCGGTAAGCGAAAATCACGCTCGCCAAGGGTAAAGATTTCGGCTGCTATCAGGAAAAACCAACCACCGGCCCAACTCATCATACTGTTCCAGACGAGCGCGAGCGCACCGAACGGAAATTCAAGCGTCGTAAAACGCTGCCAGCGTGAAAAGCGGAAGATGCTGCTCGCTTCGCGCAACTCACGCGGGATCGTTGTCAATGACTGATACCAGGCAAAGGTCATATTCCAGACCTGACTGGTAAAAATGAGGACAATGGCTGTCAATTCGACTGCCCACGCCTCGGGTAAAATTGCACTCAGGCCAAGCAACACCACCGGTAAGAAGGAGAGGATCGGGACACTTTGCAAGACATCAAGCAAAGGGATCAATATTCGTTCGGCACGTGCGTTATAGGCCGCAATATAGCCATAGACCATCGTAAACAAGAACGACAGCGCATAGGCAATTGCCATACGCCCGACCGAACGAATCGCGTAGAACGGTAATGCACTGAGTGACAGACTGATCTCCGGCCCCTGTACGGTTGCCGGTGCGCGTTCGGCAATTCCGACCACCAATGCCAGTAGACCGATGATGGTCAGCAACAACCAGAGGTCAGCGCGCGTCAGCAACGGTCGTACTGGGACATCCGGCGTAAATGTGCGAGGTTTGAACATAGGCGTGCTTATCGTTTAATCCATTCCGATGCCAAGTAACCAGGTTGCCAGCGAAAAATAGATCAATACGCCGACAATATCCGACAGCGATGTCACCAACGGGCCGCTTGCAGTTGCCGGATCAAGCCCTAGCCGTCGCAGCAGAAATGGGAGTGACATCCCGATCAGACTTCCCATCAAGACCAGTACCAGCATCGTCAGCGAGACAACACCGGCAACCTGCCAGCCCACACGAATAATGCCCAAAACACCGACAGCCAGTGCCATTGCACTTCCCAATAGGAAGGCGACCAACAATTCTTTCGCCAACAGACGCCACCAGTCTCAGTCTCCTGACTCTATGTCGCCGGTTGCCAGAGCGCGTACTGTGAGCGTTGCCGATTGTAAACCGGCATTCCCCGCACTTCCGATCAGCAATGGCAGAAAAAAGACCAGTGAGACCACAGCAGCGATGGTCTCTTCAAACGCAGCGATGGTTGCACCCGAAAAGACATTGACAAAGACGAGCGCTACCAACCAGGGTACCCGCTTCTGCACCAGTTCGAGGATCGGTGTTTCCAGATAACTACCACGGAGCGGCTCAATGGCTGCGCTCCGGTGAAAGTCCTCAGTCACCTCTTCTTCAGCGACATCGATCAGATCGTCGAAGGTTACAATTCCCACTAATACCCCATCTGAATCGACAACCGGCAAGGCCGGCAGGCTATAGCGGCGCAACGCTTCAACAGCCCGTTCACGATCATCAAACGCCGACAACACCACATAGCTCTCGTCCATCAGACTACGCACGGTCTGAGTTGGTTCGGCCAGAATGAACCGGCGCAATTCAATCGCGTCGAGCAGGTGCCACTTCTCATCGGTGACATAGATAACGTCAATCGTCTCGCTATCCCGTCCTCGCGCCCGAATGTGCTCAAGCGCCTTTGCAATCGTCCAGTTTGGACGAACGGCCACATAGTCCGGGGTCATCAAACGCCCGACACTCTCTTCAGGATAGCCGAGCAACTGGCGAGCCTCTTTCAAGTCGTGTGGACTGAGCAGGTTGAGCAGCTTCTGCGTAACTTGACCAGGTAACTCCTCGAACAACTGCGTGCGATCATCAGGGCTAAGATTAGCAAGGAGCAGCCTGGTCTCTTCCTGGCTCAGACTGGTCAGCAACTCGTACTGATCATCGTGCTCAAGATACGAAAAGACTTCACCGGCCAGAGTACGGGGCAAGACGCGAAACACGAGCATGCGTTCGGCAGTCGAAAGTTCGCGCAGCAGGTCGGCGATTTCTGGTGCTGGCCAGCGCGAAAGTTGCTCACGCAGGTCGAGCCAGCGCTGTTCAGCGATCAGTGCTTGAACCTCATCGAGATGGGGAGTTGGGAATGTGGTCACTATTCACCCCCTGTGCATCTTGGCAGCGGCACAGGGGGTGAAGACAGTCAATACAGACACAAAAACAATCCGGTGAGCTACGCCTCACCGGGGAGTCTATAGTAGACTCATCGTCTATACAAACCGGCACGAAGACCCGATGAGGCCGGTGTGTGTATTGGTTGTCATCACCATGCTGTGCCGCTGACGAGAATGACTACTATCCATAGCGGTTCCGTTCCTCATCGCGTCTACGAGCGTGATCGAAAAACACCCTGATAGATTGCCACCTACACCTGCCTCACTCTTGCTGAGTGAAGGACAATTTAGGATGACTTCAAACACGCCTTAACCGTTGCCAACAGGCCACATTACTATACGCCGAAGCTGCCGATTTGTCAATATGAATCCCTGGGTGC
>NZ_JPIM01000145.1 GCF_000735195.1 Chloroflexus sp. MS-G | reverse complement strand
TTTCACTCCCGACAGTCCGTTTAGGGGGAGGAGGCAGCTCTCTTCCCGACTGCCCCCGTTGGGGTGCGCCCCCTCCTAACCTCCAACGGGGGAGGTTCCCCCACCGATGGACAGGCGCAGCGGCGTTTCGCCCGTCTATAGGAGCCATTGACCGGAAGGTATCTTCAATACAAGAATACAAGGTGTTGCCAATGAGACTGCTTCAAGAGCGACAACCGTTGCGCGTCGTGAACGTGTACACAACGTTGGTCGGTGTCTCAAACAAGACTGCGCAATCGGCGACTTTGTCAAACTCTTTGCGCTCGTAGCCTCTGACGACGGTTGTGGCAAATTATGGTATACTTCACTCCACAAACGGGAAAAGTTCCATCTTGATACCTTATATGCAGGCGTAAACGTTGACTTTCGTAACGCAATGTTTTGCGTGATACGCATTGTTGCCCGATATTGCCAGGTATCACGAACTGATAGTTAGCCTCGCTTGACAACATCCATTGCGTCCATCGTAAGGAAGCAGGGAGTGCTGCAATGGAAGCAGCTACAATTCTCGTTGTTGATGACGAGCAACCGATTGTCGATCTAGTTAGTAGCTACCTGACCAAGGAGGGTTTTGTCGTCCATCGTGCATATGATGGCCCGACAGCCTTAGCATTGGCACGCAGTGTTAAACCCGATCTGGTTATTCTTGATGTCATGCTGCCTGGCCTTGATGGCATTGAGGTCTGCCGACAGTTACACCGCGATACGTCGGTGTTTGTGTTGATGCTGACTGCCCGTGCTGATGAGATCGATAAGTTAATCGGTTTATCGGTAGGCGCCGACGATTATCTGACGAAACCGTTTAGTCCTCGTGAATTAGTTGCACGAGTGAAGGCTATTCTTCGGCGTAATCGTGTTGTGCGGGCTACTGAAATCAACCAGCGCCCAGTATTGCAGTTCGAGGGGTTGTTAATCGATCCTGAACGACGCGAAGTGGAACGTAACGGGGTGCGGGTTGATCTAACCCCCCGCGAGTTTGATTTACTCTACGCACTTGCCAGCTATCCAGGACGTGTCTTTACCCGTGAAGAGCTGCTCCAACGGGTCTGGGGTCCTGATTTTGCCGGCATTGACCGCGTGGTTGACGTTCATATTGGCACATTACGCCGCAAATTAGACGATGATCAGCATGGCACACCGCTCGTGCAGACAGTGCGTGGCGTTGGATATAAATTTGTCGGCGGTACACGATGATGAAATGGCTGCATCAGCTCCGATGGAAATTATTTGTCTCTCATTTTATCATTGTGCTGATGGCGTATGTTGTCTTACTAGCAGCAGCAAATGTTCTGACAAGCTTGGGTTGGACGAGTTTTGCCCCTTTGACGCTAGGAGCAGCAGCAGCAGAGACCGGTCAGATACATAGCGGTGTAACAAACGAAGCCGTCGCCTTACAAGAGCAATTCCAGTCGGTTGTTCAGCAGTCATTACTGATCAGTGGCTTTGCCGCGCTGACTGCTGCTGTTCTCGTGAGCCTCTTTGTTTCACGCCGAATTGTAGAACCGATTCAGACCCTCTCGAATGTGAGCCGACGATTAGCTCAGGGTCTTTACCGCGAGCGTATCTATCTTCAGGCTGATGATGAAATTGCCCAGTTGGCGCAGAGTGTGAATCAGTTGGCCGAGGCCCTTGATCAGACCGAGCGTCGGCGGTTAGCATTGTTGGCCGATGTAACCCATGAATTGCGTACACCGCTGGCAACAATCGGTGGCTACATGGAAGGCCTGGTTGATGGCGTCGTCTCAGCGAATCCGGCCACTTTTAACCTCATTTTGCGTGAAACCCGTCGTCTTCAACGCTTGATCGAAGATTTAGAACTGCTGTCGCGTGTGGAAGCCGGTCAGTTGCCGGTTGTGGCTCGTGCAATCGATTTACGTTCGGTACTGGAAGCCCAAATCGCGCAGTTTGAGCCACTCTTCAGCAGTAATCAGGTAACGTTATCACTCGATGCTCCTGAACAATTACCGCAGGTCTGGGCCGATCCGGATCGCGTCGCACAGGTGCTGATAAATATTCTCGCCAACGCCTATCGATATACGCCAGCCGGCGGACAGGTGACGGTACAGGTCAGTACTGATGATCAGGAGGTGCGTGTAGCAGTGATCGATAGTGGCATTGGGATTGCAGCCGAACATCTCCCTCATCTGTTTGAACGTTTCTATCGGGTTGATAAATCGCGTGCCCGGAATAGTGGCGGAAGTGGCATCGGTCTGGCGATAGCCCGCCATCTGATCTATGCGCAGGGAGGTGAAATCTGGGCCGAAAGTGATGGGATCGGGAAAGGTGCTCGATTCATCTTCACGTTACCACTTGCACCACAAATGGCGACAATCCGGCTTGAGCCGATTGCGTCGGTTGATACGGTTGAGGCCTCATGAGCACGAGTCTCTGGATCGGTTTATTTCAATTATTTCTCGTTGTCGGTGGTGCGCTGGCTGTGTCGTTGTTTATCATTGACCGCCTCTTTCCGCCGATGCGTCATATCCATGGGCCACTTGATCCTGACTCCCTCCAACCGTTATCAAGGCGAACCACTACTATTCCCCCACCGCCATTACGCTGGCCGCTCGCACCGACCTGGTTACCTCACTACTGGCAGGAGAATGTACGCCTCGTCGGGCCATTGCTGGTTATCTGGTTGCTCAGCGTTGTCTTGCCGGTCATTTTGGCCGTGCCGCTCAACCAGATCAGCATTTTAACCGGCTTTCCTCTTGGTTATTTCTTGAATGCGCAAGGGACACTGATCTGTTTCGTCACTCTGATCATTGTCTATAACTGGCGTATGTGGCTGCTTGATCGTCGTTATGGCCTGGAATTTCCTGAATCACCGGAGGAGCGGCAGCTACGGTGGCGTTACTCGTGGCGTTACCTTGGGTTTGTCATCGGACTTCTCCTATTACTGGCATTATTCATCGGGTTGGAAACCTGGTTTAACATTCCTTCATTCCTGATTGACTGGAGTTTCCTGGCACTGGCGATTGGTCTGTACGCTGTTATTGGCATTCGTTCGCGTGCCGACACCCTCGATGCCTACTACGTTGCCGACCGTAAAGTCCCAGCTATCCTTAATGGTCTGGCTACTGGCTCAGACTGGATGAGCGCAGCTTCGTTTATCAGTATGGCTGGTGCGCTCTATCTGTTAGGCTTTGAAGGGCTGGCCTACATTACCGGTTGGACAGGTGGTTACGTCTTGTTAGTGCTCCTACTTGCGCCATATTTGCGCAAATTCGGTCAGTATACGCTAGTGGATTTTGTCGGTGCCCGTTATCCGGGGGCGGGGGCACGGGTAATTGCCGCTATTCTGAGCATTATTATTTCTTTTACATATGTAACAGCCCAAGTGACCGGGATCGGTATCATTATGAGCCGCTTTCTCGGTCTGAACTATATGGTTGGCGTCATCGTTGGTTTGGCAGCGGTACTCCTCTGCTCGTTCCTCGGCGGAATGAAGGCTATTACCTGGACGCAAGGGGTGCAGGGGATCATTCTGGTCTTTGCTTACCTGGTACCGGTCACATGGCTGGCATTGAAATTGACCGGTGTCCCCTTTCCCCAGCTTATGTATGGTGAGGCGCTCTCCAACATCGAGCAGCTCGAACAATCGCAGGGCTTGACCAGCTATGTCGAACCGTTTAACAACTGGTCTATCTGGAATTATCTGGCACTTTCCCTGTGTTTGATGTTGGGCACCGCCGGAATGCCACACATTCTGGTGCGCTTCTATACCGTACCTACGGTACAAGATAGTCGTAAAAGTGTTGCCTGGGCACTGGTGTGGATCTGTGTGCTCTATTTAACGGCCCCGGCTTATGCCGCTTTTGCGCGCTGGGAGATTCTAAACTCAGTGGTTGGGCAGCCAATTCTCGAACTGCCTGAATGGACGAAGCGTTGGGCAGATACCGGCTTGTTGATGATTGCCGATGATCCGGATCAAGGCGGTAATGGCGATGGTATTTTGCAATATCGTGAATTGCAGATCGATCAAGACCTGATCGTGTTATCAACGCCAGAAATTGCCGAGTTGCCGACAACCGTTGTCGCATTGGTGGCCGCCGGGGGCATGGCAGCCGCGCTCAGCACTGCCGATGGCCTCTTGATGGTGATCGCTTCGGCAGCAGCCCATGACATCTATCATCGTACACTGAATCCACGGGCCAGTTCACGCGAGCGTTTGTTGCTGGGACGGTTGTCGATTCTGGTTGTGGCTATTCTAGCGGCGTTGACTGCTCTGCAACGACTGGCGATTATCGTTCAGCTTGTGGCATGGGCTTTTTCTTTTGCAGCAGCTACGATTTTTCCGGTATTGGTGCTGGGTATTTTTTGGAAGCGTACCAATAGCCGGGGTGCTGTTGCCGGAATGATCTGTGGTTTCCTGGTAACTGCTGGCTACATGGCAATTACGTATTTTGCACCTGAGTGGACGGTTCTAGGTATTTCAAGCTCTGCTGCCGGTATTTTTGGCTTACCGGTCAATTTTCTGGTAACCTGGCTGGTTAGTCGGTATGGGCCACCTCCCGATCCAGAGGTGATGGCGCTAGTGGACTATGTGCGCTACCCGTGAGGTTGGTATCCCTTTCCCCGACCGAATAGCTCGAAAACACCAACGAATATCACGTACTTGCTGACAATGACACCCGACTCACGCTATTTCTTAGGGTACGTGCCGCCAGCCCACATTATGCAGACATCGTGTCATCCACAGCCTTCAAGTGATGTTGATGGGGCACCTGGGAGACCTGGAAGCGCAGGCCTCCAGCCCGCGTTGTGCGATGTGCGCCTGGAAACCATCGGTTGGCACATCAGCACACCATTCCATTATCTCCTCACTCCCCTGCAAGCGGTGTTCCAGGGCATGGAACTCGTCTCTATGATGCCGTGATATGCACGATCGGCGAGCCAGAGGGGGCTAACCATCGTTCCGTCCATGCCTTGCGGGATGCGGGCTGGAGGCCTGCATATAAGGTCGCACGGTATGGATTCCGAGCTTGTCGTGCGGGTGTAAACGGCGTTCATCGGTGAACCCGACAAAAACGGTGAACTCTGAAAACCCCGTTCGTAGTCCGATTATGTTGCGTCTTTCAAAAAGATCGATCATAATTGGAAGCATGTAATTCCACGCTGCTACTATCACGGATCTGAGTCCGTTCAATCTTTCTCAATAAGGGGCATTATTTGCGAGACGTGATCACGCCTTTGCACTGTCATGACCCGATTGTTTATCGCCCTCTAATACCAGACGGAGGCCAAAAATGACTACCACACCAAAGTTGTTGTGGGAACCACCAGCAGAGTTGCAAGCTAACTGTACGATGCGCACCTTTATGCGCTGGTTAGCGCAACGCTACGGCTTACATTTCGAAGATTATCACACACTGTACCGCTGGTCGGTTGATGAGATCGAAACATTTTGGGCGGCATTGTGGGAATATTATCAGATCAAAGCCTACACCCCGTATACGTCAGTTCTATCGAGTCGTGAGATGCCGGGTGCGCGCTGGTTTACCGGTGCTCACCTGAACTATGCTGAACATGCTTTTCGCCACGCAACGCCTGATCGACCGGCGGTGATAGTTGCCTCTGAACGGCAATCACCGACGCCCCTGAGCTGGGATGACTTACGGGCGCAAACGGCTGCTCTTGCCCAGACTCTGCGTGACGCGGGTGTAAAGCCGGGTGATCGCGTGGTCGCCTACGTACCGAATACGCCTCACGCATTGATCGGTTGTCTGGCTACAGCCAGTCTCGGCGCAATCTGGTCGAGTTGCTCTCCTGACTTCGGGAGTCCAAGTGTGATTGACCGCTTTAGCCAGATCGCTCCCAAGGTGTTGATCGCCGTTGATGGCTATCAATATGGCGGTAAGGCATTTGATCGGCGAGCTGAAGTTGCAGCGATTCAGGCTGCCTTACCAGACCTGGAACTGACAATCTTTGTTCCATATCTCGATCCGGCGGCGGATACAAGTGGCCTCCGCGGGCGAGTCATCTTGTGGGAAGAGGCAATGCGACAAGCTGCCGAGTTGCACTTTACACCCGTTGAGTTCAATTCGCCACTTTGGGTGCTCTACTCCTCGGGGACGACCGGTTTACCAAAACCCATTGTTCATAGTCAGGGTGGTATCCTGCTCGAACATATTAAATCGCTCGACCTCCACTTCGATATGCGACCGGGTGATACCTTTTTCTGGTACACCACAACCGGTTGGATGATGTGGAACTTTCTGATCGGCGGTCTCCTGGTTGGTGCCATCCCCATCCTCTACGATGGCAGCCCGGCGTATCCTGATATGGGTGTATTGTGGCGTCTGGCCGAGCAGACGCAGATGCGCTATTTCGGTACCAGTGCCGGATACATCACTGCTTTAATGAAGAGTGGCATTGAACCGGCTGCGCAGTTTGATTTGCATACCATTAAGTCAATCGGTTCAACTGGATCACCACTGCCACCGGAAGGGTTCGAGTGGGTTTACGATCACGTGAAGCGTGATGTCTGGCTAGTTTCGTACAGTGGTGGCACCGACGTGTGTAGTGGCTTTGTCGGTGGCTGTCCGCTTTTGCCGGTTTACAGTGGTGAGATACAGTGTCGCATTCTTGGCTGTCGGGCTGAAGCCTACGATACTGATGGACACAGTGTTACCGGTGTGATGGGCGAGTTAGTGATTACAGCCCCCATGCCATCAATGCCGATCTACTTCTGGAACGATCCGGATTATGCCCGCTACAAAGCCAGCTATTTTGAGCAATACCCAGGTGTCTGGCGTCACGGCGATTGGATCGTGATCAATGAGCGTGGCGGGATCATCATCTATGGGCGTTCGGACAGCACTATCAATCGCCAGGGAGTGCGGATGGGTACGAGTGAGATTTACCGTGCTGTGGAAAATATTCCAGAAGTGCTCGATAGCCTGGTGATCGATCTTGAGGGGCTGGGTGGTCGTTCGTATATGCCGCTCTTTGTGGTCTTGCGCGAGGGGGTAACACTCGATGATAATCTTCGGCAGCGGATTAAGCAGGTCATTCGTAATACCCTCTCACCACGCCACGTTCCTGATGACATCTTCCAGATTCCAGCAGTGCCATTGACACTGAGCGGTAAGAAACTTGAGGTGCCGGTGAAGAAGATTTTGATGGGGGTACCGGTTGAAAGAGCGGCTAATCCCGACTCGTTACGAAACCCTGAGTCACTCCAGTTCTTTGTCGATCTGGCCCAGAAACTGGCAGCTAGCAGCCCGAATGCTCCGTAATTGCTCACAGGATACTCCGGCGCGCACAGGTCGATTAGGGACTTGCGCGCGTCGGTGCGGTAACAACCGTTATGGCCGCGCCTCTCACTTTCCGCCAGGTGCGCGCAGCGTCGCGGGCAGGTTAGGAAGCTGCCCTTCCCGGTGCAGTGCGATGCGCGGTGCATGCACCTTTCGTTCACACCCGACATTAGTTTATGCGTAGAGTTGCTCAATCGCTGATAGTGGACAGGTACAGCACTGCTGCGCCCAGACTATCGGTAAACGACTCGCTCACAATAGGTGAGACCATCGGTGGTGATGACGGAAGGGAGCATCCCCCAGCGGAGTAAGGTCAGTAGTAAGTCTGCTCCTTCTCACTCCTCACTTTTAAATTCCGGATCAGCGTCATGGAGTATGGTATAGTACAGGAAATGGGTAACAGCCTACATTGAGTGCTGCTCGCCAGGAAGGAGTACCGCTCATGAGTGATGATCCTCGCGAAACGCTATTGCGTCGCGTTAAAGCAGATAATGTCGCTTTTGTGAATTTGCAGTTCACCGATGTCCTGGGGATCGGGAAGACGGTAACGATACCGGTTGAGGAGTTGCCGGATGCTCTCGATCACGGCGTTTGGTTTGATGGCTCTTCGATAGAGGGTTTTGCCCGACTGGTCGAGAGCGATATGTACCTCGTGCCCGACATCTCGACCTACGCAATAATTCCGTGGGATCAAGAGCATGGCTTGATTACTGCCCGCCTGATCTGCTCGGTCTATACCCCTGATGGCAAACCGTTTGCCGGTGATCCGCGCAACGTGCTTCGTCGCATGCTCGATCAGGCTGCTGCTATCGGCTACCGGTTTATGGTTGCTCCTGAACTGGAGTTCTTTCTCTTCAAGACTGATCAGAATGGTCAGATTCTTGAACCGCACGACAAAGCCGGTTATTTCGACGTATCAACCGATCTGGCAACTCATATCCGTCGTCAGATGGCCCGTACTTTACAGGCCATGGGAATTACGGTTGAGGCGGTACATCACGAAGTAGCTCCCGGACAGCACGAGATCGATTTACGCTACGCTGATGCGCTCAGTTCAGCCGATCATCTGATAACAGCGCGGGTAGCGCTGAAGGCAGTTGCCCAACGTAACGGTCTCCATGCCACATTTATGCCTAAGCCACTGGCTGGCGTGAATGGAAGCGGCATGCATGTGCATCAGAGCCTCGTGGATCGCGAAACCGGCAAGAACCTCTTTGCCGATCCAGAAGACCCTTATGGTCTTTCGCCACTGGCCCGACACTTTATCGCCGGTTTGCTGGCGCACGCACGTGGGATGTGCGTGTTGCTGGCGCCGCTGGTCAATTCATACAAACGACTGATTCCTGGTTTTGAAGCGCCAGTACATATCTCGTGGGGTCGTACTAATCGTTCTGCTCTGGTGCGCGTACCGCGTATTACAGCGGGTAGGCACCAGTCAACCCGCATTGAGCTGCGTTGCCCCGATCCGGCCTGTAATCCCTATCTGGCCTACACGGCAATGCTTGCAGCCGGACTAGACGGGATACGACGCAAATTACCACTGCGCGATGCGGCAGAAGAAGATTTGTTCCATGTCGATCCACGTGCTCGTGGTCTGGCGATGCTCCCTACCTCGCTCGGTTCGGCTCTCGATGCACTCCGCGAAGATGAGGTAATCCTCGAAGCGATTGGGCCATCGGTTGCCGAACGCTTCCTCGATGCCAAGCAGCAAGAATGGGAGAGCTACCGGGCTTACGTATCGCAGTGGGAGATTGATCGGTATCTGGCAATTTTCTAAGGTGGTGCAAGGGGCAGGTAAGAGCGTATCTGAAAATGCTCCGATGGCCCGTGCGCAGGGGCAGAACGATCCTCGCTGCATCAACACGATCAGGGTTGGGTTCACGACCCAACCCTATTGCTTGTCGTGCCTATCCGAATAACCACGGTGTCATGGAGGCAACCCATCGATAGATGGACGGGCGCAGCGCCGCTGTGCCCCTACCTGCTGCAACAGGATAGGTTGGATCGGCGCTACGTGACCATCGTCGTGTATCCCCCTGTAGGGGAGAGGCGGTGCCTCGCCCCTCCTCATGAATCTCGTGCATCGCAAGGTGAGGGGAACCAACCTCCCCCCCTTCCTCGCCCGC
>NZ_JPIM01000144.1 GCF_000735195.1 Chloroflexus sp. MS-G | reverse complement strand
GCGCGGGCCGCGCAGCGAGATATTGTCAAACCGGTCGAGACGGATGTCCCTCTTCACGCACCTGGGTGCGCGGGCCTCTGGCCCGCCTTCGTTGATATGCGGATGGAATCTTCTGGTTAGCGCATCGAGACATAATCACCTCCTGAGCTAACGCTTGCAGGGTCTGGGTTGAGAAGCCGCCCTACGATACGCTGGCGATATACGACGAGCGAAGTGTGGCATAGGGAGACCGCTGGCGGAACAGGAAGCTGCACACCGCGGCACGTACTGCGAGTATGATCAAAAACCTGGATGTTGATGCGATTCTCCAATGGCATTCCAAACGATAGGTACCGGATCGTTGCGGATAAGAACCGTTGGCAGGCAGGGGATGCGTCGCCCTTTCGCGATGGGAGGGGTGTGCAACGTCTTCCGTCCCGGTGCTGCGGCGCACGGCTGGCGCGCCCTCCCCTTCCCCTGCCCCCCTTCCGCTCCCCGTGTGGGAGCGGAAGGGGGGGACGTGGGGGGCTGGCGCGAACGCATGGTGGCCCGCGCACGCAATGGTCGTATATGCACGGTACGAGCCTCATGCAACATCCGGGTTTTTGATCAGGCTCTGAGAAGAGCGGGTCTCGCCGTTGCCGCTGCCGTTCCCCTCTTCCCTTTGACTTAAACGACTATGTGCTATGGCTTTGACAGGCCATGAAAGCGAATCTATAATCAACTATAGGGGCTACCGAATGGTATGACCCTTTCGTCTGGGGTCTGTTACTCTATGCTTTCCGATCAGTCTATTCTGCAGAACTTACGTCGAACTGTTGTTGCATTATTCACGCTGTACCTCTTCATTTATCCGTTTGCGATTGTCTTGGTAGCACTTGATAAAGTGCCGGTATGGGGGACATGGATGGGCGGCGCACTCCTGATTTTACAGGGTGCGCTGATAGGGTTTTGGTTGACGATACGGTATCGCTGGTGGGGAGCAACGGCTGCCAGTTTGATTTTGGTGATCTCGTGGGCAGTAGAACATATTGGAGCGACAACCGGATTCCCGTTTGGAAGCTACACCTACACCGATGTGCTCCAACCGCAAGTGCTGGGTGTTGTCCCACTGGCTATTCCGTTCGCATGGTTGCTCATCGTGGTGGCAGCAGTCGGTGTGGCCGAACGCATTCTAAACCGTGATGGGAAGCCGATAAATGACCGTCAGCTTCATTCAACACGAGTGCTAACCGCAGCTTCATTCGCACTCTTGCTCGATGTCACCATTGAACCATTTGCCGTCTACATCAATCGTTACTGGGTCTGGTCGAATGCCGAAAGTGGTTTCTATTACGGTATCCCGGCATCGAACTTTGTGGCCTGGTGGATCACCAGTCTGTTGTTGTCGTGGATTCTGTTGTACCAGCGCCGGGCAGCCGCACACCGTGGCTATACCCCACTATCATTTATGACCTGGCTGCCACCACTCCTTTATCTTACGAACCTCACGATGTTTGTGGTCGTCAATCTGGCCCGTGGTCAGGTCTTACCGGCGCTCATCGGTGGTCTGATTATGCTCGTGCTCGCAGGCGATTGGCTGCTGCCGCGGCTGGCCCGTCGTCTGCGCCGCGTCGCCGAAACCAACCTCTAACCGCATCCCAGGTGCGGTCAATTCCCCAGCGTCCGTTGAGCAGCGGCTGGAATCGTCCCAATCGCTGCTCAATCACATCGGCTCGCAGTTTGTCAACCGCAGCCGTCAGGCGGGCAGCCACATCACTCCGGATCGCTTCAATATCGTCCCGGCTGGCCGGTGGGTGAGGTGGGCCAACTTGAACAAAGGCGTGCGGCCATTGCTGACCGAGGAATTCGTAGCGCAGCGCAATTGGGCAGAGGGTCACATCGCCAACTAGAGCCGCAATTCGGGCAATTCCTGGGTAAATGGTGAGGGGACGGTAGTCGTTTGCTTCGATCCGCCCCTGCGGGAAGATATAGAGTGCCCGATCACGCCGTTCGCGCAACAGATTGGCGGCATAGATCTGCGCACGCTGTGCATCGTCGGGATCACGTCGTTCGATAGAAAATGCACCGCACCAGGTAAAGAAGCGGTAAGCACGCAGTTGGCGTTCTTCCATCATCAGATAGCTATCGAAAGCACGGCGCATAATAGCGCGATGGATCAGCATCAACATGTACCCATCCCACCACGCCGAATGATTAAGGTAAAAGATATATGGGCCACGACATGGATCGGGGCGAGGACCGTATTGGGCAAACCAGACGTGATCAAAGCTCCGTTTGAGCGCCGGCCGGGCGAGGATGTAGTAGATCGCTTCATCGGCGATCCAGATTTTGTTGGCAGGAATCCGTGGCGTGATCATAGCAATAGACAATTTCAATGAGGCAATGCGTTCGGTGCGAGATTGGCGCGGGCAGTAGCGTATGCTGCTTGCACAGACGTTACCGGTGGCGGGTCGTGATCGGCGAGCGCGTGGGCAGCGGTTATAATCAGTCCACAGGTTGCCGTTACCGCCTGGAGCTGGGGAAGAACAGCGCGAGCATGCTGACCAATAGTGACCAATAGAGCATAACGACCGCTGATGCCAGCGGTGTAAGTGGCGCGCAAGAGGTTGTTAAGGCGATTCGGTAATTGCGGTGTAGTTGCCGGTGCAACAATAATGATCAACTCTGCATCGCGCATATCGGCAACGACGTCGGCGAGAAGCCAGTCGGGCTGATCGGATGGCAATCTGCCCAGGAATGCCGCTCGCTTCACCGGTGGTAACGCAGCCAGGAGCTGGTTCAGAATCACCGGCGCCGGATCGTCCTCTTCTGTGCTGCCACAAATACCGAGGGTAAAGAGATAGCCGTCGTGCATAGATACCTTCTATCAGAGCAATACCTTATCATGTTCGGTTGGGCCATGCGATAGCTCCAGCGTTGATGCAGCCTGATCGGATTCAACCCACGGCGCGAAAAATCGTTCAATCGCCTCTCGTGCAGTCTCAAGACTGGTGGATGTATGTACGGCCACGCGCAAATGATTACTTCCGGGCAAACCGATGTGAAACTGGCCGATTAACTGCTTGATCTTATTGAGTGCCAGGCGTTCGGGGAGCTCCTCGGCGCAAATCATCATGTATTCGATCAGCAGATTGCGCTTATCGGCCGGTGTTGGTACAAATGGTGTTACACCACGTCGGAGATCGGCGATCTGCCGAAAAATCCAGGGATTAGCCATCGCCCCACGCCCGATCATCACGCCGTCGGCTCCGCTATCACGCAGACGGATCAGCGCGTCGTGAGCGGTTGTGACATCGCCACTACCGATCACCGGAATAGAAACCGCCTGCTTAAGCGCCGCTACACGCGACCAGTCGGCCTGACCTTTGTACCCTTGTTCACGGGTGCGCGGGTGAAGCGTGATGGCAGACACTCCTGCCGCTTCTGCCCGCTTGCCGGCTTCGATAAAGTTGAGCTGCCGTTCATCCCAACCGGCGCGGAGCTTAAGGGTAACCGGAATCTGTACCGCTGCCCGAACTGCCCGTAGCAGTCGTTCCATTTTGGGCAGATCACGCAACAGGGCCGAGCCATGCCCGCCGCCGGTGACTTTCGGTGAGGGACAGCCACAATTAATATCGATAATATCGGCACCTAGTTGTTCGACCACACGCGCCGCGTTGGCGACGAGATCAGGATCATTGCCCGAAATCTGCATCGTCAATGGTCGTTCTTCGGGCAGGTAGTCGAGCAGCCGGTGACGGCGCAGCGCTTTGGGGCTGACACTGGCCGCGTTAGTCATTTCAGTGCTCACCAGACCGCAGCCGCCAAGTCGCAGGATCATGCGCCGGAAGATACTATCGGTGACTCCCGCCATAGGAGCGAGAATGATATTTGGTTCGATCCGGATATGCGCAACGTTGTAGGCGGTTGGGAGTTGCGCAATCTCTTCAGGTGTGATCTGATGCTGATGGCTCATATCGAATCTGATGCTCTCTCACGAATGTCGGCATGCAGGAAGGCCATTGGCCTTTGTTTGCTCAAGACCTGTTTCCAAGACTGTCGAATGGATAGGGCAGGCCTGTCGCCTGCCCACTTTAATTATAGCAGAAGTCTGGCAGAGGTGTAAGGGTCGTATAAAGGGGTCAACATTCTTACCTGACATGGCAGCAGTGTGGAGCGAGGGGGAACAGAGTGTCTCCCAACCTATCCGCAGCACGCACGTGCCGCGACGGACTACGATAGGTTGGGAATCTGTCTCTTCGCTCTCTCTGCTCACCTCTCGTTTCTCACTCCCAACATCAGACAAAATGTGCGAACACCTGATTGCCAAGCATCCGTCCTCGCGATGTCAACCGTACCCGTTGCTCATCACACTCGATCAATCCCTGTGCACTGAGCTGGTCGAGCGTTGAGCCGTACATTTCACATAATGATCGACCGACACGAGCAGCAAAATGGGCAAAGCCGACCCCGATGTCGAGGCGCAGACCCATAAACATCGTCTCGGCCGCTAGATCGTCGGTAGTAAGCTGAATTGTCTCTGCGATGGGGCGGCGACCAGCCTGTACTGCGGCAATATAGCTATCGATTGACCGTAGATTGGCGTAGCGCTGCGGAAAGACGTGACCATGAGCACCGGCGCCAGCGGCAAGATAGTCGCTGTTAAGCCAGTACGCCAGGTTGTGCTGACAGGCCAATGCCGGAGGTGCATCTGGCCGGTCGGTACCGACGGGCCGTACCCAGTTTGAAATTTCGTAGTGACGGTATCCAGCCTTGGCGAGCATCTCTATCGCCAACTCATACATTGCGCCGGTCAGGTCATCGTCAGGTACGCGCAAGCGCCCCGCAGTAACCTGGGCATAGAGCGGTGTATTTTCTTCCAGAATAAGAGAGTAGAGTGCGATGTGATCGACATCCCAAGCGATGATCTCGTTGAGTGTCGCTCGCCATTGGGCCAAATCCTGCCCTGGCAGGCCGAAGATGAAATCCAAGTTGATCGAATCGAAACCAACCGTGCGGGCATCCTCAAAGCTGGCCCGCGCTTCGGCAGCGGTGTGAATGCGGCCGAGCATGCGTAATGTCGGGTCGTGCAGACTTTGCACACCCATACTCAACCGATTCACACCGAGACTGCGCACATCGCGCAGGTAATCGCGGCCCAAGACGGTACCGGGGTTAGCTTCAAGCGAGATTTCGGCTGTGTTGAGCGGGATTATCGTATCTGCTGCCTGGAGAATGCGTTCGATCTGTGCAGCGGACAGCATACTCGGTGTACCACCACCAAAGAAGATAGTGGGCCGCAGCGCAGCCGCTTCAGGCGAGACCGGTAGCGGTGGCAGGTGATCGCGCAACATCGCCAGCTCGTGGCAAAGTGCGTCAACATACGCCTCAATTCGGTGCTCCATATTTGCGTAAGTGTTGAAATCGCAGTAGGAGCAACGCCGATGGCAGAAGGGAATATGGATATAAAGGTGTCGCATGCGTTATCCGATCAGAATTTGCTCTTCGGGGTATGTGACCGGTTGCGGTGCAGTGCTCTGGCGGGCGATGGCGGTAATGATCGTTAGCGCTCCCAACCGCCCCCAAAACATTACTGCGATGATAATCAACTGCCCGAAGGTATTCAGTTCACCGGTGAATCCCAATGTAAGACCGCAGGTAGCAAACGCTGAAACTACTTCAAAGACAACCTGATCGAGGGTGGCATCATGGGTTGCCACAATCAGCCACGACGCGAGCAAGACAACGAACAGCGAAATGGTTAAGACTGCAGCCGCACGACGCACCATCCCGGTTGCCAGACTCCGTCCACCAAACTGAGCGGTGGGCAAACCGCGAGCGTAGCTCCACAACGAGATGGAAAGCACGGCAAAAGTACCGGTTGTAATCCCACCACCCATTGAAGCCGGGGCACAGCCGATAAACATGAGGGTAATCAACAGCAACTGACTGGCCGGTGTTAACGACTCAAAGTTGTCCATCCCCGAAAAACCGGCAGTGCGGGCCGAGATAGACTGAAACAGTGACACAAAAATCTGCCGGTCAAGCGGTTGACCGTGGAGGCTGCCATCGCTATCGAATCCTTCACTGAGCCAGAGACCCAGTGCTCCCAGACCAACCAGCAAGCCGACGACAATCAGTGTAATACGTGTGTGCAGTGATACTTTCCGTTCGCGAGCGTATGAGATAAGATCGGCGATCACGGGGATGCCAAGGCCGCCGGTGAAGATCAGAACACCCATAATAAAGAGCGTGATACTGTCGCGCGGAATGCCATTTTCAAAGCCAGGCGTACCGGTGAAAAGGTCAAATCCGGCGTTACAGAAGGCCGATACTGCATGAAAAAGTGCAAAGAAGAAGGCCTGTCCTTCACTCAGTCGCGGATCAGTCCGCCAATGCAGGTAGAGGAGCAGTGCGCCAATCGCTTCAATGGTCACGACCGTAATCAATACTCGCCGCGTCAAGGTAACGATAGCCGCCGGTGAGAGCAGCCCGAGCGAATCGCTAAGCGCGATCCGGTCGGTGAAACTGATCCGGCGACCGAGGAGACGGAAGATAATCACGGCGACGACCATGAATCCAACGCCGCCAATCTGGATCAGCAGCATCAGGAAGATTTGCCCCATCAACGAAAGGTCACGTACTGGCGTAATGATCGACAATCCGGTGACGCTAAGCGCCGAAGCTGCTGTGAACAAGGCTTCCATAAAGGTCAGCGGTCGGGTACTGCTGACCGGGAGAAGGAGCAGGAGGGTACCAATTGCGATCAGCAAGGCCAGGCCACTCACCAGTCGAATTGGTGGCGGAATCGGTTTTCGCCGCAGTCTGGTCAGATTGCGGCTGGTTGCAAGCGTAGTCATGACGACAAATCGCAGAATGTACTGATGCTCGAATCGGCGCCGATGATCAAAATCCGGTCATCACGGCTGAACACGTAGTCTGGTGGTGGGGTCACGATCATCTTCCCGTTGTGCTTCACGGCCAGGACATTAATGCCATAACGCCGACGCAGGCCACTCTGCATCAATGTTTGTCCAATCAGCGGCGCAGGTACTTGCACTTCTGCCACGCTAAACCCAGAGCCGAGGTTGAGATGTTCAAGGACGTGTGGTTCTGAGAGTTGCCAGGCTAGGCGGGCGCCGGCTTCGTGTTCGGGTAGCACTACCATATCGGCGCCGACTCGGGTTAATATGTATTTCTGTCGTTCATTGAGCGCCTTGCAAACAACCCGCTTAACCCCTAGGCTCTTGAGGGCAACCGTCGTCATCAGATTCGCTTCAAATTGCGAACCGATAGCAACCACAACCGTATCAAATGACATAATGTCAACTGCACGCAGTGCATCCTCATTGCTCGAATCAAGTGCTACGACCTGAGTCATCTGATCGGCCAGTTGCTGCACAATGTTCGGATCACGGTCGATTCCCAGCACTGTGTGCCCGCGCTCAATTAGACTAAGCGCCACACTGCGCCCAAAACGGCCAAGGCCGATAACGGCAAATTCGAGCCGACTTGGCTTACGTGCCATCGACTCTTCCTCCTGTATGCAATTATGCCAGCCAGTAATGGCTATCAGCTATATTGTACCGCAGATGTCGGATAGAATAGAATAATGTTGCTCTTTTCGCTCGCTCTTGCATAACATGAACTGACCGTTTATACTTGCCATAACACGTCATAATCAGGGAAAGAGCTTGATATGAGCGTGGATACGACAATTGTCACTAGCCCTGTTGCACCCACCCCGCCCGACGAGCGACCGCCACTTAATTCGGGCGACCGCTTGACTAGGGCTGAGTTCGCTCGACGCTATCAGATGCACCCTGAAATTAAGAAAGCTGAATTGATCGATGGGGTTGTTTACGTGGCTTCACCAACTCGTCATCGGCAGCACGGCAAGCCGCATGGCCTGCTTGTGGGATGGATCATCACCTATGCAGCAGCAACTCCGGGAGTGGATTTCAGCGACAATGCGACGGTGCGGCTCGATCTGGAGAACGAGCATCAACCCGATGCTCTCTTACGCCTTGAACCAAGGCACGGGGGGCGTTCGCACGTTACTACCGAAGACTACATCGAGGGGCCGCCTGAACTGATCGTCGAAGTTGCCGCCAGTAGTGCTGCTTACGACCTACACGACAAGAAGCGCGTTTATGCGCGCAGCGGTGTGTGCGAGTATCTGGTCGCGCAGGCGTATGAGCGTCGGGTGGACTGGTGGGAACTGCGCGAGGGGGTGTTTACCCCACTGCCGCTCGCAGCCGATGGTACGCTGCGCAGTCGCGTCTTTCCTGGTTTATGGCTCGACCCGGCGGCATTGTGGGCAGGGGATGCCGCTGCGCTGCTCGCTGCGCTCCAGCGCGGTCTGGCCGATCCCGAGCACGCCGCATTTGTCGAGCGGCTGCGTATGACTTCCGGGAGCGCTCCGGCATCGTGAAGGGAGAGACGATGAGCGTGGATACGACAATTGCCACTAGCCCTGTTGCACCCACCCCGCCCGACGAGCGACCGCCACTTAATTCGGGCGACCGCTTGACCAGGGCTGAGTTCGCTCGACGCTATCAGATGCACCCTGAAATCAAGAAGGCTGAATTGATCGATGGGGTTGTTTACGTGGCTTCACCGACTCGTCATCGGCAACACGGCAGACTGCACCTGCTCTTGGTTACCTGGCTGGGTGTGTATAGTGCCGCAACACCGGGTGTTGACGGCAGTAACAACGCGACGGTACTCCTCGACTTAGAGAACGAGCATCAACCCGATGCTCTCTTGCGCCTTGAACCAAGGAACGGGGGGCGTTCGCACGTTACCACCGAAGACTACATCGAGGGGCCGCCTGAACTGATCGTCGAAGTTGCCGCCAGTAGTGCTGCTTACGACCTGCACGATAAGAAGCGCGTCTATGCTCGCAGCGGTGTGTGCGAGTATCTGGTCGCGCAGGCGTATGAGCGTCGGGTGGACTGGTGGGAACTGCGCGAGGGGGTGTTTACCCCGCTGCCGCTCGCAGCCGATGGTACGCTGCGCAGTCGCGTCTTTCCCGGTTTATGGCTCGACCCGGCAGCATTGTGGGCAGGGGATGCCGCTGCGCTGCTCGCTGCGCTCCAGCGCGGTCTGGCCGATCCCGAGCACGCCGCATTTGTCGAGCGGCTGCGCGGGGAAGATGCGGAGGATCGTCAGAGAGGCAGTGAAGGTCGCTAGATATATTCTGTGTACGCCATCTGGGGTGAGTTCGCTCTTATACCAATCCTGTCTGCGACAAGCAGGTATCATTTTTCCCAAATGTATGCGTCAGTTCATAGTACTACGGATGCCTTGCAGCGATGGAGGAACGCCGATGGCCGACCCGCCGTATGTCGATGGGATCACCTAATCGGCTACGGTAGCGCCGTTCCCCCACGCGCACCCATGGTCTCTCAGAAGGGGCGGTTCACGAACCGTCCATACCCCATTGGCGACTGTGCGGGTGTCGCATCATTCGGATGCACCGATTCCCATTCCAGCGGTGGGCTATGTCCTTCGTTTGTGGTGGGGGTAATGCCAGCCCCACACCGCACAAGGCGGGCCGGAGGCCCGCGCACCCAGGTGATGGTGGGGCGGGGAGCGCACAATAGGATGCAAACGTTTAAC
>NZ_JPIM01000143.1 GCF_000735195.1 Chloroflexus sp. MS-G | reverse complement strand
ACATTGATGCGTTCCTCAGCGGGTAAAAAATGTTCCGGCTGGTGATCGGGTATAGTGGTATCTGTCTTGTTTCTCATATTTTTATCAGAGCGTGATGAGACTTTCTCAGGACCTTTATGCTCCTTTATGCTGTAGTATGCGGTTTTCTTGCTGCGGCTGTCTAGTGTCTCCGGTCACGACTCGCGAATGACGTGCGTCATTCCAATTGGTGTCCATCTAAAAGTGTCACATGCCAAGATCCACGCCTCGTTTGAGCACCGATAAGCATTATAAGCCTCTCACCATTCGGCCAGCGTCGGGTTACACCTGTGGGGGAACGGCGCTACCCTACTCTTGACGTATAGCACAAGCACTCGCGCGAGAACGGTCGGCGAGATTTATCGCCCTAATAACTCATTTCCTAACAAGCCCAATAATACTTGTCCATCAGGATGCAACTCGAAGCGTGCCCGTTCAAACCATTGTACAATCACAATCGTTCCCGGTTGGGTTTCTTCCACTCGTGGCGTTGAGAGCGGAAGTCCGAACAGAGCTAGACTTTCTGCATAACTCTTACCGGGACGTCCATCAAACTCCAAACCATTGCGCTGCCAGTAACTCAAAAATGGTTCACACACCGACTGATTCGTCTCGGCAAAGTAGCGGCAACCAGAAATTGGCCCACTCTGTTCAAAGGTCATCCAGTCGCGCCCTTGCCGACGCAGAATATCATCACCGATCCGGGAAAGAAGAACATTGTACGGCGGGGCATTTTCTGGTCGCCATTCAAACCGGTGACGCTCGAAGTATTGGACGGTCACTGGCCGACCATCGCTACTGATCTCAGTAAACTCTTCACTGATCGGGAAACCGAAGATCGGTAAGCCACCGTTCTGTTCCCAGTATGTGCGAAAGCCGCCGCCAAGTGTATGCCCTGTTTCTGGGAAGTAGAGGCGGCCATCAGTCGGTACAGCAACACGCGCAAAGGGATCGAAACTACTACGTTCAACAGATGTGCCAAGTGGACAACCGCCATAGGTTGTCGCCGTTTGGAGCGCTGTCAAAACGTTCAGGCGTCCGTACCCGTATTCGCTATCACGACCAGGTGCTCCGCGATCATCGGCGCTAATCGCCAGCACACAGCGTACATCGCTGTTGCTCAGATCGGGTCGTAACGTCATAATCAGTGCTGCGGCACCGCTCACGAACGGGCTGGCAAATGATGTACCGGTTGCCAGCGCATAGCCATTGCCCGGTATCGTAGTGGCAATATCAATGCCTGGTGCAACTAGATCAATAAAGTCGCCGGTATTAGAAAAGCCAGTCACTTCATCGCTATACCCGGTTGCCCCGACTGCCAGGGCCTCTGCGTAGGCTGCCGGATAGTTTGGGGTGTTTCCTTCAGCTCGTTCGTTACCACTCGCTGCAACAATCAGTACACCTCGTTCATTGGCATAGCGTACCGCTTCCTGGAGCGCCGGCGAAGGTGATGATCCGCCCAGACTGAGATTGATAATCCGTGCACCGTTATCGGTTGCCCAGCGAATGGCACTAATGACGCTGGAGTCGCGACAACGACCATTTCTCAAACAGGCCTTGATTGGTAAGATGACACATCCCCAGCATAGCCCAGCAATGCCTTCACCATTATCGCCGCTGGCAGCGATGATGCCAGCTACCGCAGTGCCATGACCATTATCGTCGCCGGAATTGGAACTACCGGTAATGGCATTAAATCCACCCAGGACACGACCTGCCAGCTCAGGATGATTTGCGTCAACTCCCGTATCAATAACTGCGATCACGACTGGCCCACCGGTTGTAATGTCCCACGCATCGTAAGCGGCAATCGTCCCCAATGCCCACTGCTGGTCACGAAGTGGATCGTTAGAGATGCGGCTAACGGTACGCTCATAGTCCGGTACGGCGTAGATCACGCCGTTGAGTGATCGGATGTGGGTAAGGGCCAGTTCGGATGGCATACCGGCAGGTAGGCGAATGAGGTACGTTTGTCTGCCTAAAGGCTCGCTGTGTTGCGCACGAATTGCCCTCGTGACCGTCGCTAGCGTCTGGGGGCTTGCGACTTTGACAATGAGGTCGGTTGTATGTGCCGCCTGCAGCGGAGTGACCGGAATCGTTGCTACCAATACGGAGAGGAAGAGTAGACCGAACAGGGTGAGACGGATCGACATAGATGTCCTCGCGCTGGTAACCAATTTCTTCCAGTATTGTACTCGATAGTCACCGGTTCTGCACCTGTTTTCACCCAGTACAATCCTCCTCCTGTGCTATAATTGAGCCGCTATGGAACAAAAAGCTGCTACAACCTCCTTGCGCGCCGGATTGCGCAAATCGATTTTGACCTCGCTCATCATCGGCCTGGCAGTTGTGATCGCGATCAGTCTGTTTAGCGATCTCCGTGCTGTCGGGAATGATCTGCTGACGTTTGATTGGGCGCTGCTCCCCCTTATTTTGATCGGCACCGTTATCAATTACTGGTTGCGCTGGCTGAAATGGGATTACTACCTCCGCTATTTGAAGCTGGATCGCGATATTGATCGATCAACCAGCGGTCTCATTTTTACTGCCGGTTTGGTGATGTCGGTGACACCGGGAAAAATGGGTGAGGTGCTGAAATCGTTCCTGTTGCGGCAGCGCAACGCTACACCGATCAGTCGGTCGGCGCCAATTGTACTGGCCGAACGATTAACCGATGGTATTGCAATGCTGCTGCTCATGGGGTTAGGGCTGACACTCTACCCGCCAGCACGACCACTTTTTGTCGTACTGGTACTCGTGACAATCATCGGGATTATCATTGTGCAGCGGCAAACGCTGGCCCTCGCGATCATTAGAATGATCGCACGCCTGCCGTTGGGTCAACGACTTGCGCCACGGCTTGAGACGATCTACACCACGACTGCGCAATTACTCCATTGGCGGATTCTGTTAATCTCGACCGTGATCAGCGTCGTTTCCTGGGGTTTTGAGTGCCTAGCTTTCTTTTGGGTGTTGATGGGGGTAGGCAGTACACCATCGTGGTTGTTGTTGTTGCAGGCCACCTTTATTTTTGCTGCCAGTACTCTGTTTGGTCTGGTTTCGTTTCTTCCCGGTGGGTTAGGCGCATCGGAGGTAAGCAGTGTTGGTTTGTTGTTGGCACTGGTCGGTCTAAGTGCCAGTGCGGCGACGACTGCCACTATTGTGATCCGTTTTTGTACCCTCTGGTTTGGGGTCCTGCTGGGCGTAGTTGCGCTGGCATGGCTCAACCGTTATCCTGGTACACTCAGAGAACAAGAAGACCTCGCTTCGCTTAGTGACGCTTCGGAGGTGCTATGACATCGGTCTTTACTCGAATCGTGCGCGGTGAAATTCCTGCCTTCAAGCTGTACGAAGATGATTTAACCCTCTCGTTTCTTGACATCAATCCGGCAGCGCGTGGTCATGCATTGGTGATTGCCAAACCTGAATTGCCGGGTCTCCTCGATTTGCCTCCTGAGCTAGTATCAGCAGTCGCCCTGACGACGCAACGGGTTGCCAGAGCTATCGTCAATGCTCTGAAGCCCGATGGGTTCAACGTGATACAGAATAACGGTGCGGCTGCTGGGCAAGTGGTGTTTCATTATCACGTCCATATTATTCCGCGTTGGGAAGGTGACCGTTCGGTGAAGTTGTGGCGTCCGGGAACGGCCAGCATGGATGAACTACGGGCTGTGGCTGATGAGATTCTCGCTCATATACAGGAGTGATCGATGAGCGAATCTGTTGCTCCACCTCCAAACCAGGTTTCACCACAGGATACTGCCAATCCGAATGGTGCGCAACCAACCACAACTGCGCCGATTCCAGATCCGGCTACAACGAAGCCTCTCCGCCAGCGACCGGCTCGTAACAATCGGCTACGTGTTGGTATGGTGGTAGCGTTAGGCGTTCTGGTGTTAATCATCCTGGCGCTTATTATCATCGGAATTAGTGGTATTGGTCGTCCTACTGCCAGAGCAAATCGCCTCGCACCGCGTGATTTGATTTTACAAGCGTCAACAAACGTTGCCACTGCTGAATATCGAGCTGGGGTTGCTCCCACCGTAATAGAGGTTGCGCCAAGGTTTGCTGCTGCCTACGAACAACTCGGCGGTCTCCGTCGGCTTGGGTTGCCGATTAGCCCAGCGTTGTTCTTAAATGGACGTGAGGTGCAGTGGTTTGAACGCGCCAGGGTCGAACACTGGCCCGAACTGGCCGGTACGCCCTACGAGTTTCAGATCGGTCTGGTGGGGGTTGAGTATGTGGCCGGACGCACCTTTCTACGACCTGAACCCTTTGAGTCGCGTCCGGGCTTGCGTTATTTTCCCGAAACGGGTTTCGGCGTAGGTGGACTGTTTCTCCAGTTTTGGGAAGAGAATGGTGGTCTGATGTCATTCGGCTACCCGATTAGCGCCGAATTTGATGAAGTACAACCTGATGGACGTGCTTTTCGGGTACAGTATTTTGAGCGTGCTCGTTTTGAGCTACACCCTGAAGCTGCTGGCACTCCCTACGTTGTGCAACTTGGTCTACTTGGGTCGGCACTCTATTTTGGTGAACCACGGCCACAGACCGTACAACCGCGTCCTACACCGGTACCATAAGGAAGGTATGCGTAGAAACGGAGTGGATATGGCCTCAGACCAACGCGATCTGGCTATGCTTGCTGCTGTGGTACGCCAGGCCGGTGGTGAAATTGCTCAGGTTACCTATGCCTTAGCAAAGTTTCACCAACGGCTGATCGCTGATGGTCAACAACCGGCTCGAATACTGTATGTCTATCGCACGAACCGACCGGTAGACGCGACGATGGCTGCATCCGGTGACACCCCAAGGCCAGGGTTACGCCCTCGTCTACTGCTCGCATTTCTCAGTGCTGATGCTGCCGTCAGCTTTGCCCAACGTACCGGTCTGGCGCGTTCACCACGGCTGCTTACCCTTTCACCGGCGCGGGCGCTAGCCATATTCCTTCAACAACCAGGGTTGAGCGCGCTGCACATTGCGTATGATGATCTCGCTGCTCCTGATGGTTTGCCGGTAGGCTGGCGCCTATCACGTGCCGAAGTACTGGCGATGTTTGCAATTGATTCGCGTGTTGTTTAAGCAATACCTCATACTAAGGAGGAAGGAATGGGAAGCCGCTTCGATGAGATGCGGATCTTTGCTGGGAATGGCAATCTGCCACTCGCTCGTGCGATCAGCGAACGTCTCGGTGTGCCACTAGGTGATATTACGATTGTCAAGTTTAGTAACGAAAATATCTTTGTCAAGCTCAACGAGAGTGTGCGTGAAAAGGATGTCTTTGTCATTCAATCGCTCTCCATGCCCGATCTCAGTGATCGGATTATGGAATTGTTGATTATGCTTGATGCTTGTAAGCGCGCTTCTGCCGGTCGGATCACTGCCGTGATCCCTTATTATGCTTACGGGCGAACAGACAAGAAAGATCAGCCTCGAGTACCGATTACGGCACGGTTGCTAGCCGATATGATCCAGGTTGCTGGTGCTCATCAGGTGATGACTATCGATCTGCACGCCGGTCAGATTCAGGGATTCTTCTCAATCCCAATGGATGAATTGACCGCGATGAATCTGCTGGTGCGCTATTTTGCCGATAAGGGCTGGAACGATCTCATCGTGGTTTCACCGGATGTTGGTTTTGCGAAACGTGCCCGTAATTTCGCCGAAGCACTCAATGCGCCGTTGGCAATTGCCGAGAAACGCCGATTACAGCACTTTGATCGTAAAGATGGTTCGCTCACCGTTCCCGAAATCCTCAATCTCATCGGTGATGTACGCGGGAAACGCTGCCTGATCGTTGACGATGAGATTGCCACCGGTAGTTCTATTCTCGAAGTGGTGCAACTCCTCGAAAAGGAAGGCGCCAGCGAGATTTATGCCTGCTGTGTGCATGCCGTCTTCGCCGGGAATGCGATTGAACGGCTCCGCGCCAGTTCGCTGCGGGAAGTTGTCGTGACCGATACACTCCCGATCCTGCCTGAACGTCGTTGGCCTGGTCTGACAATCCTCTCGGTCAGTACGCTGATCGCTGAAGTCATTCAGCGTATCCATAGTGGCGTGAGTGTCGATACTATCTTCCAACATCGACGCCATCCGGCGTTGAGTTAACCTGTTGTATCGCGGCCATCGTCTTGTTGTAAAGGAAGCCTGAATGGCGCGAGGTACTTGCTCGCGCCATCACCGAGGCGCCGTTCATTACCGCTCACTCAAAACCCAGTCCGCGCTCGCGGAGACTGACGTACTGCCCACGACCGATAATCAAGTGATCGAGCAGCTCTATATCGAGCAGGCGACCGGCTGCCACCAACTGTCGGGTAACCTCGATGTCGTCTATCGAAGGAGTCGCCTCGCCCGATGGATGATTATGTACCACGATAATGCCCGCACTGTTGCGCCGTACTGCCTCTTTGAAAACCTCTCCAACTCGAATAGTAGCCGAATTAAGACTGCCAATATACACTGTATTGATTTGCTGGACGCGATTTTTCGTGTCGAGCAAGACGGTACGGAGATGCTCTTGATCGAGATGACTCATTTCGACCATCAAGAGCGTTGCCACATCGGCAGGTGAGCGGATCGGGAACCGCTCATCAATCCCACTACGGGCCAGACGCCGTCCGATTTCGAGTGCCGCCTTGATGCTGGCCGCCTTACTCGTACCAATGCCATGGCGCTGACAGAGATCGTTGAAATCGAGGAGTTGTAACCCCGCCCAGCCACCGCATTCGGCAAGCAACTGGTAAGCCAGTTGCAAGACATTGGTGCCGTTGGTACCGACACGCAGCAAGATTGCTAGCAGTTCGGCATCGCTCAAGGCTCCCGCTCCCAATCGGGCCAGTCGTTCTCGTGGTTGATCATACGCGGGTAGTTCGTGCATGCGGAGTGAAATCATGTTGCCCTCACCCTACAATGTTGTTCGGTTCCATATATATAACCGTTTGTGAGGGCAAAACGATTCGGTGATTTTGCCGACAGATGATGGACAACCTTCCTACTTGCGTGCCAGGTTAGCCGCTACCAGAATTGGATCCCAGACCGGTGCGAAAGGTGGAGCATAGCTCGCATCCAACTCTGCCAATTCGTCAATGGTCCAACCAGCCTGTAATGCTGCCGCAATAGTGTCGATTCGCTTGGCCACACCTTCATGACCAACCATCTGCCCGCCCAGCAGGCGTCGGCTCGTTTCATCAAACACAAGTGAGACGGTAATTGGCTGATGTCCCGGCATGTAGTGCGCACGTGAATTTGCCGTCGCACTGATTGCTCTGGCCGCAAAACCTTCGGCCTGCGCACGTGCCAGGGACAGACCACTCATCGCTGCTTCCAGATCAAAAACCTTTACTGCTACCGTACCAACAATTCCGCCAAATCGTGCGTCACCACCGGCCAGATTCTCGCCTGCAACTCGCCCCTGTTTGTTTGCCGTTGTCCCCAGTGGCACCCAGACCGGTTTCCCCGTCACCCGATGTAAGGCTTCGGCCACGTCACCTGCCGCCCATACTTGAGGAACATTCGTACGCTGATGATCATCGACCGCTACCGCACCGGTTGTTCCAAGCGCGATACCGGCCGAACGGGCAAGCGCAACTCCTGGTCGTACACCAACGGCAAGGATGACTATTTCAGCCGGAATTGATTGCCCATCGATAAGTACTTCACGTACCCGTTCATCACCGACTATTGCCTGAACAGTCTGACCCAGACGAACATCGACTTGGTGCTGCCGTAATTCGGCCTCAACCTGAGCCGCCAGTTCATTATCGAAACTCGGTAGTACTTGCGATAGCCGCTCGATCAGCGTTAATTGTACGCCATGTGCAGCCAGCGCTTCGGCCATCTCTAAACCAATATAACCACCACCAATAATGACCCCAGTTCGGGGTTGTTGTTCATGCAGCCAGTGCTGGATCGCCCGTGCATCCTCAACGTTCCGCAATGTAAAAACACCAGGTAAATCGACGCCAGGGAGAGGGGGACGAACCGGTTGACCACCGGTGGTAAGCACTAACTCATCCCAATGGTCAACAAACTCACGTCCACCGGTCAAATCACGTACTCGTACTGTTTGTCGTTCAGTATCAATTGCCAACACTTCGTGATGAATGAGCGCTTGAATGCCCTGTCGGGCAAACTGTTCAGGTGTGCGTACAATCACATCTTCAATTCGGGCAATCTCACCCTTGATGGCGTAGGGAAAACCACAAGCGCCATAGCTCACAAAACCGGATCGCTCGTACACGACAATATCAAGCTCAGCATCAGTTCGTCGTGCTTTGGCTGCCGCACTCATACCGGCTGCACCACCACCAATGATCACCACTCGTCGTTTCATGAAGTTGCTCCATGTGCTGCTTATGCTTTCGTTGATTAAGATGAGTCAAACCTGGGCAACGTTACGTTTTTCCACCATGAAGAGGGCAAGTACTCCGACCGCCAGCAGACCAATCAGCGAGCATACCATACCGTTGTACCCGATCCGTTCTACCAGCAGTCCGGTAACGATCGGTGCTACAGTCCGAGCAACGGTGAGAATGATATTCTGAATACCACTAATAACTCCATAGTTTACCGATCCATACTCTTCAGCAATGAGTGCTGCCCGCATGATGGTTTGTGTTCCAGCACCTGCACCGAAGAGTGCGATGTATATCAGTGCGGCAAAAGGATGTGTAGAAAACATCAAAACTGTCAGCCCGATGATCTGCATCCCAAACAGACCAATCGTCACCAATCGGCGTGACCATCGTTCGCCGAAGGGGCCGAGGAACAAGCGACCGAGCAATGACATAAAACCATGCACTCCGGCGATGGCAGCGGCAAATACCAGGGTTTCGCCGCGGCTCAGGAGGTAGGGGATAAGCTGGATCGTCATGGTTACTGTCGCAAACCCACTCATTGCGAACGCAATACTCAGTAACCAAAAACGTAAGTCCCTGATTGCCACTCCCACTCGCACGGAGGGTTCAGGAAAAATCGTAAGGTCTGTTGCCGATAACACACCATCAGGTGTCAACCCTAGATCGGCTGGGCATCGTCGCAGAACCAGTGCATGGGGCGGGATGGTGAGTGCCATGATTGCCGCCAGTACCAGTAACGCTAAGCGCCAGCCTATCAGATCGACCAGCCAACCGGCCAGCGGAATGAAGATGAAGCTGGCCCAGGCCCCGAAGAAGGTTAATACTTGCAGTGCCCGACCGCGCTCGCGACGAAACCAGGTGGCAATAATTGCAAACGCCGGTTCGTACAGAACGGCAGCGCTGGCAATACCAACCCCGGCCATTACCAGGTAGAGCTGTAGCGGTGTGGTGATCTGCGACCAGAGTATGAGCAACCCGCAGCCTGCGAGTGAACCTGCCGTCATTAGTCCACGGCTACCGTAGCGATCAAGCCACCAACCAATCAATGGTGCTGCCAGCCCATTGGTCAGCAGTGTCACTGAATAACCGGTAGTTATAGTGAGTTGACCGACTCCCAGATCGGTGGTCATCGGTGAGATGAACACACTGTAGGCATAGTACAAAATGCCCCACGAAATGACTTCGGTGACCGAGACGGTCAACAGCATCACCCAGCCGTAATACAGGCGACCAGACCATAGTTGCTTTAACAACATGA
>NZ_JPIM01000142.1:0-7500 GCF_000735195.1 Chloroflexus sp. MS-G | reverse complement strand
GTACCCCCTGCTCCGAAGCTATCCGTGCTTCCCACCAAGAGGAGTCCGTCGTCCGGAGTGACCAGAACCGAGCCCACCCACTCGCCTTGCGACCCTCCATACGTTCGGCTCCACAACACGTTCCCCGAGGCATCGATCCTCAACACATATATATCTTTAGGGTTGTACTGGGCGCGGATTGAGGTCCAGCTTACCAGCCAGAACCCTCCGTCGGGAGCAGGCACGACCGCCCTCAAAAAGCGGTCCTCATTTCCGCTTCCGCCGTAGGATCGGGAGAAGAGAGTTCCGGTGGCGGCGCTCGCAGCCGCCGGGCATCCCGCTGCTGGGCCGCCGAAGGCCACCGGATTCGAGAATCTGGACAGCCCCGCCGCCAGCGCAAAGAGCATGGCAAGGGCCCACCGACCCTTGCGCCGCCATCCCCACGCCTCTGCAGCGATAAGAATCCACTTCAAGCGCCGGATCATCGAATCCCTCCTTATCCGTAAGAAGGACTGGAAGCATGTTCCTGACTCTACTGCATCCGCAACACCAGCGGCAAGTAGAGCCGATATTCCTCGATTCCAAGGGAAGGATCCTCGCAAAAGGCACGCACGTTGTCGATAGCCCAATACAAATCATAGGAGGCGTTGTAATAGTGAAAGCGAACCTTGAAGGAAGTCGCGCCAGCCAGGTCATTCGTCAGATTGAGGATGGTTGTTCGGGGCCTTATGGGATAGCCCCCCGGGCCCCATCCATGCTTCCTTACCCAAGATGTTCCATTCACAGAGATCTCCACATCGGCTTTCTCGAGTTCCCATACCTGCATGTAATCCGAGAATGAGATGAAAACCCTCCTTGGATTGCCTGGACAGGGCTCAACGGAGATCCAGGGGGTAATCAGCTGCTCATCCTGGACGGCGCCAGGGCCGGCCGCAGCGGAGTCCACAATGGCGAAGGGCTCAACGAAGAGTGGCCCGAAATTGCGGTTTCCAGGGTTTGCTGTCGTCCAGGTGCTGACAGCGCCGCCACCATATCCACCATCCACCACCTGCCAGGTGGAAGGGATGCCCTCGCTGAAATCCTCTTCAAACAGCACCCGGGGCGGTCCAAAGGTGGCAGTGCAGGTCATGTTTCGCCTGATGTCCACCCAAATACTGGGCGAAGTGCCCGAACAATCTCCCGATCACCGGATAAAGCTTGAGCCGGGATCAGGGGTCGCTGTTAGCCGGATAATGATCTCGCTTTGATAGTTTTCTGTGCAGTCTCCAGACACCACGCCGGCAGAGATGGTGCAGTTAATCGCGTCATCCGAGCTTGTGACTTTTCCGCTGCCCCGACCCGCACCCCCTATGGTCAACGTAAAGTTGTCTGCGCATGGACAGGCACCTGCCAAGCTTGAGGAACTATGCCCAGGGCAATCAGCGCGATGAACAACATTTTAACTGCCCTTTTCACCCCATATCAATACGACAAATCGCGATGGGCTTGGGGTCAAGAACCCTCTGAGTTAGCCTCCCAGCCGTCTCTCTTTTCCCTGTCCTGATGCCCGGTAGCCATCCTGAAATTTGCCTTTTCCAACTCTGCAATCTTTGGTGCATGTATGGCTCGAAGATCTTGCTCCAAGACATAATTACACCTCCTCTTCTTTACACCTCCTTTATTGAAAAGCTCTCGCGAGATTTCTCCTCGACTTGATACATCATAGCTATCCTCCCGATAATCATACTACCTCCCTCCTTTGTTGAAAAGCTCTCGCGAGATTTCTCCTCCACATCCGTCCCACATAAGATTCATACGGCTCGTGGAAGGCAAATCCCATATAGAGCGAGCGGTTTATCTTTGTATGTAACCATTCTTGCAATCTTTGACAAACCGAGCAGACATCACTCTCAGAGAGTGTCTGAAATGTATCTGGTCGAGGGTTTTGATGGATACGTGATGGTATGAACGAACAGAACACACGAAAACCCTATCCTACCGACCTTACGGATGCCGAATGGCAACGGATTGCCCCCGCTCTGCCGGAACGGACGCCACGCCGAGGGCGACATCGCGTCTATGCGTACTGGGAGATGCTGAACGCCATCTTCGCTATCGTGCGCAGTGGGTGCACCTGGCGGATGCGTCCTGATGACGTGCCTCCTTGGCAGACCGTGTCTCATTCCGTTCGGTTCTGGCAACGGGATGGGACCTGGGTACGCATCCATGCGGCCCTCCGCACGGACGTGCGCGTTGCCGCAGGGCGGGAGGCAGCACCGAGCGCTGCGATTCTCGACCGCCAGTCGGTCACAACGACCGAAAACGGGGGCCGCACGGGGCTGATGCTGGCAACAACGTCCACGGACGCACACGCCATCTGCTGGTGGATCCCGTGGGCGTGGTGGTGACGGTAGTGGTGCATACCGCCGATATCCAAGACCGCGACGGGGTGCGGTTGGTGGTGGGCAACCTCCACGGGAAGCAGTCGCGCCTGCGGGTGATGTGGGCCGATGAGGGCGATGCTGACCAGGTGGTGGAATGGGCGCAGCGCGTTGGTGGCTGGCCCCTAGACAGCAGCAAGCGTCCCGATGGGGTATCGCGCTTCCACGTGTTGCCGAGACGCTGGGTGGTGGAATGGACGGTTGCCTGGCTGGGGAGGTATCGTCGCTTGAGGAAGGACGACGACGCACGCACCGCTACGAGCGAAGCGTTCATTTATGTCGCCATGATTCACGTTATGGTCAGACGGTTGGCCCGCATCCATATCAACGACTCTTCATAGAATTTTCAGACACTCTCTCAGAGCCTATCCAAATAATCTATCATGACATCACGACGGATGAACCTTGTCAATAGATGTGCGAGGAAAGGCAAGGCGGTGCCTCGCCCTTACAGATGTCCACGACGATGATCACGGAGTGCCAATCCGACATCGCCTGTTGCAGCAGATTGGTCGGGGCACTGCTATGCCCTGAAGCATAACAGCTCTGTACCCATCCATCCACCGACGGGTTGCATCCGTTTATACCGTGAGACGGTTATTCGGATAGCCACAATTCACACACCCCCTTCCGTGCCCTGTTTGGGAGCGGAAGGGGGCTGAAGGGATGGTAAGGGGCTGCTGAAACCACTGCCCCATACCGATGCAGTTACCTAGTCGTAGCTGGCGCGATCGGCGTATTGGGTTCGATACCACGCAGGGCTGCCATGACCAAATCGCGGTTGAGCTGGGCAATAGTCTCGAGGCTGATCTCTTTAGGACAAACCGCCGCGCACTCACCAATATTGGTGCAGTTTCCGAAGCCCTCGAAATCAGCTTGAGCAACCATATTCACGACCCGCTGATAGCGTTCGGGTTGACCCTGCGGTAGTAGTGCCAGATGAGTAACTTTAGCAGCCGTAAATAACATCGCCGACCCATTTGGACAGGCGGCAACACAAGCCCCACAGCCGATACAGGCAGCAGCATCCATTGCCCGATCAGCCGCTACCTTCGGCACCGGAATAGTATTGGCGTCAGGTGCCGAACCGGTACTGACACTGATATATCCTCCAGCTTGAATAATCCGGTCGAAGGCACTCCGGTCAACGACCAAATCCTTGATGATGGGGAACGCCGCAGCTCGCCATGGTTCGACCGTAATCGTGTCACCGTCGTTAAAGCTACGCATGTGCAACTGACAGGTCGTGATCGCATTCTTGGGGCCGTGCGCCACGCCATTGATCATTAGCGAGCACATGCCGCAAATACCTTCGCGGCAGTCGTGGTCAAAGGCAACCGGCTCTTCACCACGTGACACAAGTTCCTCGTTGAGCACATCGAGCATCTCGAGGAACGACATATCAGGGCTAACGTTGTCCATCACGTAGGTCTTGAACTCGCCGGGAGTGTTGCGGTTCTTTTGCCGCCAGATCTTCAGTGTGATCTTCATACTCTATACTCCGATCACCGGCTGGTGAGGCCAACCGGTGACAATAAAACTAATCTCAGACGACGATAGTCGGATCACTTATAGCTGCGCTGAGTCGGCTTCACGTACTCAAAGACCAGCGGCTCTTTGTGCAGACGTGGCCTGGCGAGATCGCCGGTAAATTCCCACGCTGCTACATACGAGAACTGCTCATCGTTCCGTAGCGCTTCACCTTCTGGAGTTTGATACTCTTCGCGGAAGTGACCACCACAGGACTCTTCGCGATGAAGTGCATCAAGGCACATCAGCTCAGCCAATTCAAGAAAATCGGCGACTCGTCCTGCCTTTTCCAGAGCCTGATTGAGGTCACTCGCTTCGCCGGGTACATTGACATTCTCCCAAAACTCGGCACGAATCTCGGGGATACGCTGCAATGCTTCACGCAAACCGGCTGCATTGCGCGCCATCCCACACTTATCCCACATCAGTTTACCCAGCTCGCGGTGGAACGAGTCAACGGTACGCTTGCCACGAGCGTTCAGCAGGCGATGAATTCGCTGATTAACTTCAGCTTCTACTTCAGCAAACTCAGGCCGATCGATGCTGATGCCACCGGGCTTCACCTGGGCAAGGAAATTCGCGATGGTGTAGGGTAGGATGAAGTATCCATCGGCCAACCCCTGCATCAACGCCGATGCACCGAGACGATTAGCCCCGTGATCCGAGAAGTTAGCCTCGCCGATTACAAACAGACCGGGGATCGTACTTTGCAGGTTATAGTCAACCCACAAACCACCCATTGTGTAGTGAGGTGCGGGATAAATCCGCATCGGCGTCTCATACGGATCCTCGCCGGTAATCTGCTTGTACATATCGAAGAGATTACCGTAGCGTTCAGCGATCTTCTGTCGTCCAAGGCGCTTAATGGCATCGGAGAAATCCAGATAGACCCCTAATCCACCAGGGCCAACACCGCGGCCTTCATCACAGACCTGCTTGGCAGCCCGTGAGGCAATATCGCGCGGAACCAGATTGCCGAAGCTCGGATAACGCTCTTCAAGATAGTAGTCGCGTTCGGATTCGGGAATATCTTGCGGACGACGGGTATCACCCTTCTTCTTCGGCACCCAGATGCGACCGTCATTACGCAGTGACTCGGACATCAACGTCAGTTTGCTCTGATATTCACCACTCACCGGAATACAGGTTGGGTGAATCTGCGTAAAGCAAGGATTACCGAAGAAGGCGCCACGGCGATGCGCACGCCAGATAGCCGTCGCATTACATCCTTTCGCGTTCGTACTGAGATAGAAGACATTACTATAGCCACCAGTCGCCAGTACCACTGCATCGGCTGCATAGCGCGAAATCTTACCGGTGACCAGATCACGAACAATGATTCCGCGTGCCCGGCCATCAACCACAACGAGATCGAGCATCTCGGTGCGGGGGAACATCTTCACCGTACCGGCCGCAATCTGACGACTAAGCGCCTGATACGCACCAAGCAATAATTGCTGACCGGTCTGACCGCGCGCATAGAAGGTACGGGCTACTTGCGCCCCACCGAACGAGCGGTTGTCAAGCAAGCCACCATATTCACGGGCAAACGGCACGCCCTGGGCAACACACTGATCAATAATATTCACCGAAACCTGTGCCAGGCGATAAACATTACTCTCGCGGGCGCGGAAATCACCACCCTTTACCGTATCGTAAAAGAGTCGGTAAATGCTGTCACCATCGTTGCGGTAGTTCTTCGCTGCGTTAATGCCACCCTGGGCAGCAATACTATGCGCACGACGCGGACTATCCTGATAGCAGAAGCAGAGCACATTGTAACCAGCTTCACCCAGAGTCGCCGCCGCTGAAGCTCCGGCCAGACCAGAACCAACCACGATGATCGTGTATTTGCGTCGGTTAGCCGGATTGACCAGCTTCATCTCGAAGCGGTGCTTATCCCAGCGTTGCTCAATTGGACCACTCGGTACCTTAGAATCTAGCGCGCTTACAAACTCTATTTGCCGCGTGCCGGTGCGAACTGTCGTTTCGTTCTTCGTCTCGCTCATGCGGGTTCCTCGCTCTTCTAGCGTTGGTTGGTGATCTTCTACGCGACAAAGCCAAAGTAGACCGCCAATGGGAAGGAAACATTACCAATAAAGACGGCTGCTGCAATCAAAATGGCTAAACCGCGCAACAGGCGATCATACGTGCGGTTATTCCAACCCAACGTTTGAAACATGCTCCAGACCCCATGGTACAAATGTAAACCGAGAAACACCATGGTCAGGAGATAAAAGCCAACGATAAATGGGTTCTGAAAGCCATACACGACATTGCTATAGGTTTCGTATACACCGTCGTGAGGATGGAGAAATTGTCCTGGTTCATAACCAACGATACCAAAGGTTAGATGCAGGATATGATAAATAATAAAGAAGAAGATTAGCACACCACCAAACCGCATCGTGTAATCGGCATACCCTGATTGCCGCTTATGCTGACCATAGCGACGCACCGTTGAAATGCTATTTGCTCGGATGCTGCGCTGGCTTTGCAACGTTAGACTAGTAGCGGCCCAGATGTGGAGGAAAACCGAGGCAAGTAACACAAAGCGTGCGATCCAGAGCAGATGCTCGTGACCGAAGACCGGATAACCAAGTTCGCGCAATCCGGCTGCGTAAGCGTTGTACACTTCAGGGCCCTGATACATCTTCAGATTGCCGTACATGTGAAAGACGACAAAGCCGACGAGAATGAAGCCGGTCAGCGCCATTATCACCTTTTTACCGACCGACGTGCGGGTGAGGGTGAGCACTCCTGTCATCGTTCCATCCTTCCCAGAACAACATCTGCACAGCAAAAACAGATGATTAGTAACCGCCGGCTAGAGCCAGCAGCAGGGAAATACCTGTGACTTATCCCACGAAGTATCTTGCTCTGTAGAATTATAACGGAACTACGATCAATTGTCTACCGAATGCAACGATGCAGTAATACCTTGTGAAGAAAGACACGAGGCTTCACAAAGCGCTAGATCGCTTTCTTAGCCCAAGCCAATGGAACCGTGCAGAACCCTTCGATCTTGAATCGATAGCAAAAAAGTCTGCAAGGAAGTGCATATTATGCCGCAAACGATAGTGGATGGCTAGAGGTGTTAGGAATAAGTTAGGGTTGTTCAACGTTTTCATCCTACACAGCAATGGTGCAGAGTCTTAGCCCTGAAAACGTTGAAAACCCCTCTGGATGAGACCCGATCACGCACAGATAGGCCAGCAGGGTGGAATGATTAGAGATCCAGCCGAACCTTAGCCCCAAAGTTCTTCTTCTCCTTACTGGGGAAATACGAGAGGCACGCAGCATCGAGCAAATCAGGACTCAGAGTTGGCGTCTCCATATTGTAACGGGCAATCGCGATCAATTGATCAAGAATATCACGCGGCTGACACATCCGAAACGGCCGTTGATCAGGACGAAACCACTTCGCGATCAGATAATCGATACTCCGATCATCGTAGGGCACCTTACGCACTCGACACATAATCTTCCAAATCTCTCGCCATTGTTCTTCCGTCGGATCGATAATCTCGATCTTAAATTTGATCCGACGCAGGAGTGCATCGTCACCTAG
>NZ_JPIM01000141.1 GCF_000735195.1 Chloroflexus sp. MS-G | reverse complement strand
CGAGCCTCTGGCTCGCATCGTGCGCTTGCCAGGGTGCCGGAACGAAGGTACGGTCAAGCCCGGCGCAACATCGGGAGCGGCGGGTTTCCTACCTCGCTTGCGAAGAGCATGGAAGTGCTTGCGGAGCGACGGAATGTTGATACGCCAATGGATCCCAGCCGCTCACCACACAATTCCCCAACAGCACTAAAGGCCGTGGTTACGCCACGGCCTTTAGTACAGCAGGAGGGGGGAGGAAGATATGTGGTGGAGCGAAGGGGACTCGAACCCCTGACCTTCTGCGTGCAAAGCAGATGCTCTACCAACTGAGCTATCGCCCCAAAACAAGAGAGAATAGAGAATGGAGAGGCATTCCCTATTCTCTCGCGGTTGGTGGGCGTAGGTGGACTCGAACCACCGACCTCAATCTTATCAGGATTGCGCTCTAACCTGCTGAGCTATACGCCCTCGCAACACGGAGAAGTATAACACAGTCTGGGGGGGATGTCAAGTTGGTATCGTTATGTCTAAGGCTTTTCAACGTGTTCATCCTACCCGGCAGAGGTAAGGAGCGATGGGAGAGGGGAGAGAAGTGAGCGGGATGGAGCGATTCCCAACCTGTCCGCATGGCAGACGGTAGCGTACAGCATACCGCCCCAAGATGATATCCGGCTCAGAGCCTCATTGGTGCACTGAATCACGTTCGTCTCCGCGTTGGGCGGAGAGTACTTGCGGGGGCTAGGGGTGATGGTGTGCGCGTGCGCTAGCCGATACCGTCCCGTTACCCACTACCCACCGCGGGCCGGAGGCCCGCGCACCCAGGTGACGCGGATGGGTGAGGGGCGTCGGTGTCGATCCATTGTGGCATCGTCCGATCATCCAAGGCGACCTGAAACTGAAAGCTCTGAAAAGCCCTGAGTGATGTCATTATTCATCATTTGTTCTCACATACGCTCAGTTGTGATGAATGGATTGCTCTTACCATTGTAAGGAAACGTTCCATTCAGGTGTTGGGATCGGCGAGCGGCTACTATTCAGTTGTTTATTACTGTTTTAAGTTGACAAACTTATTAAATTAGTATATTCTAATCTTGTCGCTTAGCACGTTCTGAATAGTATGTCACTGCCTATGGAACTGCTCGTCGCTCAGGATATTGGCTATCACATCGATGGACGCTGGCTGCTCCGTGAGGTATCACTGTCACTGTCTGCCGGTGAGGTGGTTGCCCTCGTTGGGCCGAATGGTGCCGGCAAGAGTACACTTTTGAGCCTGCTTGCCGGTGATCTGACCCCATGCAACGGCATAATTCAACTTTGTGGCAAACCACTTCACCAGATGTCTGCGCTCGCACAGGCACAACGGCGTGCCGTACTACGCCAGCAAGTCGCGTTGACGCTTCCCTTCACCGTGTTGGAAGTGGCACTTATGGGTCGGGCACCCTATCTACACCGTCGTGCAGAATGCGAAGAAGACCGCATCATTGCACAAGAGGCTCTGGCTCGAACGGAAACAGCGCTGTTCGCTGATCGTCCGTTACCGACCCTTTCTGGTGGTGAACAGGCGAGGGTACATATGGCGCGCGTTTTGGCTCAGACTACGCCTATCTTGCTGCTTGATGAGCCAACCGCTGCGCTCGACTTACGTCATCAACATCGGGTGTTACGTCTGACCCGCCAGCTCGCCGATCAGGGTGGCGCCGCTCTGATTGTGCTCCACGATGTGAATTTAGCCGCTTTGTACGCTGATCGGGTCGGAGTGATGCATCAGGGATGTCTCCGTGCAATCGGTAAGCCATGGGATGTCCTGCGTGCCGATCTGCTAAGCGACGTGTACGGTGTATCAATCATTGTGCAGCCGCATCCGCAGGTGGCTGCGCCGCTTGTACTTAGTTTGCCGGAAGGTACTGAAAGGAGTGGATATACGTATGTGGTCGAGGTTCGCTAAATGCTTCACGCTAATTCTTTTGCTGGTTGTCCTTGCTGCCTGTGGCACCGGTACTTCCGCGACAGTTCCAACCTCTCTTCCGGCGCCTACCAGTGCACCAACGGTTGCCCCGATACCGACCACAGCTTCAGCACCAACATCGGCACCGGTTGTAGCTTCTGAAACAACTGCTGTTGCCACGCTTGAACCAATACTGCCGGCAACAGTAACCGATTATCAGGGTGAAACGGTTGTTATCGATTCGGTTGACCGGATTGTCAGTTTGACCGGCGATATTACAGAGATTATCTTTGCGTTGGGGATGGGTGATTTCGTGGTTGGGGTTGACTCAAGCGCGACATATCCCGCCGAGAAGACCAAAGCTCTGCCTAACATTGGCTATCAGCGTCGGCTAAGTGCAGAGGGTATTCTCTCGTTGAATCCGACATTGGTGATCGGGGATGAGGCTGCCGGTCCTCCGGAGGCTCTGGCTCAGATTCGTTCAGCCGGAGTTCCGGTAGCGTTGGTAGCTGATCCGCCAACGCTAGAGGCGCCAATGCAAAAGATCCTGTTTGTGGCTCGTGCGCTTGGTATCCCAGAACGAGGGTATGAACTGGCTGGTCAGGTTGAAGCCGAGATCGCTCGTGCGCGTGCCGAAGCTGGTACTTTAGCGCGTTCGCCGCGCGTGTTGTTTCTCTACCTGCGTGGAACGGATGTGCAACAGGTGGCTGGCGCCAATACCGCGATTGATGCAATGATTACTGCTGCCGGAGGAACGAATGCCGCGACCGAGGCCGGTATTGTGAACTATGCTCCGCTCAGTGCTGAGATGGTGATTGCTGCGCAGCCAGATATAATCCTGGTACTTTCCAAGGGTCTTGAATCAGTTGGTGGTATCGATGGTCTGCTCCAGATTCCCGGTCTGGCCGACACACCGGCCGGTCAACAGCGACGAGTCATCGACTTTGACGATCTCTATCTGCTGGGAATGGGGCCGCGTACCGGTCAAGCACTGGCCGAACTGGTTGCCGCTTTCCGTGACGCTGTGGCACAAGCGGAGGGATCATGAGCGCAACTACGGTGTTGGTCACTCGCCCCGTGAGGGTCATTCGGCGAATCTGGATTTTTCCGGTGCTAGCCGTGATGCTTGGGTTTGCTCTCTTGCTGGGTATGGGCATTGGGGCTGTGCCTATTCCACCCGATGCAGTTGTAGCTATTCTGCTCAGTAAGGTGGGGATTTCCCTAGAACCCGTCGTCTCTCAACAACAAATAGCTGTGCTGTGGAACATTCGCCTTCCCCGCGTCGTGTTAGGAGGACTGGTTGGAGCAGCATTGGCAGTTAGTGGCGCTCTCTTACAAGGTATATTCCGTAATCCGCTGGCCGATCCCGGTCTGATCGGGGTGAGTAGTGGAGCTGCACTTGGCGCTGTTTTTACGATTATCAGTGGAGTGGCAGTGTTCGGTATCTATACGCTACCGGTAGCTGCCTTCCTGGCTGGCGCTGCAACAACGCTGCTCGTCTATCGCTTATCGCGGCGCCATGGTCGCACCGACATCGCGATGCTCTTGCTGGTGGGCCTGGCCCTCAACGCGCTCGCTGGCGCGACGACGGGTCTCTTGACCTATCTGGCAGACGATGCTCAGTTGCGTTCAATTGTTTTCTGGACGCTCGGCGGGTTGGGGGGCGCGTTGTGGGAGACGGTATTAGCCGCAACTCCACCAATTCTGTTAGTGCTTGTCCTGGCTCCCCGGTTGGGCTTTTATCTCAACCTCTTCGCGTTGGGTGAAGCCGAAGCCCGCCATCTCGGTGTCAACATTGAGTGGGTGAAACGGTTTGCAGTGTTGATGGCTGCCTTGGCTACTGGTGCAGCAGTAGCGCTTACCGGCCCAATTGGGTTTATCGGCCTGATTGTGCCGCATATGGTTCGGCTGGCAATTGGGCCAGATCATCGTCTACTTATCCCGGCGTGTGCATTTGGAGGAGCTATCTTGCTCGTGTTCGCCGATTTGTTAGCACGAACCCTGGCTGCACCAGCCGAGATTCCAGTTGGATTGCTTACCTCTTTCGCAGGGGGCCCGTTCTTTCTGGCCCTCATCTTGCGGACTCGACGACAATACGGATTGAGTTAGTTTTAAGGAGATAACCCATGATTACGACAGCGAATCGGATTTTCGTTCATCCCGACTATGCAGAGCTGTTCGAGGAGACCTTTCGCAATCGTGCCCGTCTCGTTGACCGGATGCCTGGATTTATCAGCAATCAGCTCCTTCGTCCAGTCAATCCTGGTGATCCTTATATCGTGCTTACCACCTGGGAGAGTCGGTCCCATTTCGAGGCATGGGTGCGGTCGGACGAATTTCGTCAGGGACATGCTCGTTCCGGTACATTACCGAAAGAAGCTTTTGTCGCACCTAATAAACTCGAATTGCACGAGATCATTCTCGATACAAGCCGACCTGATTTGGAGGCAGAGCCACGTGGAAAGCCGTTTAGGGTTCATAGTGAGTGATGACCCGATCAGCGCAATGGTTGTCGGCTGACTGATCCGGTATGGCGTGCGTGTAAACACCGCTGCCAGTAACAGATAGCGAGCGATCGGCGTCGATGCTTCGGACTCTCGTTAAGGTCGGCGCCGATCTTCTTGAATTGACATAAGTATCATTACGCAGTGGAGTGTTATCCATGGTCACATCTTCTCTACCGCTCCTTTTTGCACCAGGAATTATGCAGCTCGCGGAAACTGAGGCCAGGTGTCTGCTTGTGCTGGCCGATCTGTCTGAACATAACGAAGCAGTTTTCACCACTCAATTATTGCGTTATTTGCGCGGTGAGCCTGAGCAGACCTTGCCGATTCTACAACGTTTACTGACGCGCCAGTTGATAACCGCCGATAGACAGGGGAAACTGGTATTAACTGCGAACGGCTCTGCACTGGCTCGACAACTGGTTGTGCGTCATCGCCTGCTCGAGCGGTTCTTGTTCGATGTGCTTGGCGTACCGTGGATATTTGTTCATCGCGAGGCCATCCGGCTGGTGCCAGTAGTCTCTTCGCTGTTTCTTGAGCGGGTGGCTGAACAAACACGCCATGCGCTGGTGTGTCCGCACGGCAACCCGATCCCTGGACGGAGTGAATTGGTACCGAGCGAGATACCTGTATCGAATGCACCGTTAGGGCAGCGCTGTCGCTTAACCCGCATCGCCGAATGGGTGGGCTACGAGCCTCATCTGTTGCAACGGCTTTGGAGTCATGAGCTGTTACCGGGGCGTAGCCTTGTGCGAGTTCTCGATCCCTTCCAGCGCTGTGTCATTGCCGTTGATCAACGAGTGTTAGTGTTAGGGCCGCGGATTGCCAATGCACTATTTGTGGTGATCGAGTAGCTATGGGTTAGCCAAACGGGGAGTTTTCAGCAGTATCTCAGTGGTGTGGCGAGAGCTGAGCCTGACGCAAAAGCCTGCTACGGTTGGCGAAGGCCGCGTGCCTGCACTCCGCCATACACGTCGGCTATACGCAGCCCGGCGGTTGGGTTCAGCCGTGTCGCGAAGTGCAGTGGCACGGAATCGGGTGCAAATATGGGTGAGCCTTCTGTCTGTAGTTACAACGGCCTTTCAGCCATTGATACGATCATACTCCCAAATTGCCAGGTCAACTTCCTGGACATGCCATCCCAACGCTTGTGCTAGCTTCTGAATCTCGCGAAGGTATCGTTTGTAGTCTGAAACCGAAAATGTTCTTCTCGCTTCACCAAATACCTGCCTCCAACCTCTGAAGTCGATCACCGTATATCTTTCAGGAAATACCAAAGCCAGGATGGTCGATGCCACCGGAACACCTACTCCCCGAAGTGTGCATAGTATCCCAAACCGTAGCTCAATTTCGTAATCGTTGTCAGGATGTTCGATAGAAAGAGCGGCTTCTGTTACGACACGTACTACCTCAGCCGTATTTGCTGCGCGTCGCTCCCGCTGTCTTCCGTACTGACCACGCAGTTTCCACCGGAGGACTCTATCAAACTCATCTAGCGTCAAATACATTGGATAACGTTCCTGTTTCATCTGAGCAAAATGAGCCTTGAGCTGCTCGGTGAGAGCGTAGTCGTCGCTGGAAGTCCTGTACGGAATAAGTTGAACTGCGGTGATCATCTTCGCCAGCATTCAATACGCCTTAATGATACGATTCCACTTGTCTCCCCTCCAAGGTGTCTCATACAGGTTCCGTATACGTTGCTCCTGAAGATGCATGCGATGAACCCTGATGATCGCTGTCTCGCTTTATTGCCTATCTTAACACACGAATCGCCGTTCGCCATGTGATGCAATAGCCCCAAAACCCAGGAAATTGCCGGAACAGGTATGGGATACGCTGTAGGGATGTTAGGTGTCTTGATTGCTCGTTACGCGAGGGGTATCAGAGAGCCATCCATGACAGCGACGACGGCAATGGTGAGTGTCGCCAGTCGGGAACCTGCGCACGCATATCCCTTTGCTATTCCAGTCGTACCATCAGCGTGTCCATCCTATCACCACAACCGTCAGCGTCATCCACTTGGCGTTCATCTGCTTATCCCGGCGATGATAGTGGGCTAGTGCCCGTGGTCGTCTATCAGTGAGAGTTCTCGCCGCTATTCCATTATGGGCGCCGATGCTTATTCAATGTTTCAACGAGCAGATGAACCGTCGTTGAGGGATCAGCAGTCGCTGGATCCCAGGGGTTGTATTGATTGTACAGGCGGCGTGCATGATCAATCGCGGTGGCTTGTCGGTCAAGAAGAACGGTATACATATTTGTGCTGTTCTTTGTGTATGTGTACCCGAGAGGTTTCAGATAACTGCATAGCCGTGTGCGGTAACCATTGCGCGTCATGGCAGTGTTGTAGTACCCGAAATGCAAGAGATACCATAACTCGAACGCTTGATTAGAAAAGGCAATGTTAATATTTGCCCTTCTCGCTTGATTGAAGGCTTGGTGGATGATAGCATTTGGCAGGTCATCGCGATCAAATACGCACCAGACCTGATCATACTCATCTTCGGTACGAAGCTGTATTGCCTTGTTAATGATATCCAATCCGCGATTATTTGTACTGCGAATGTCTATAACTACTCCAGGAACCTGGAAAGCCCGGAAATAGTTGGGTTCAGTCTGTTCGCCTTCACAAACGATCAGAAAGCGCTGTCGAACCTCGCGCCGACCAACAATGCGCCCGCGGCGTCCCTGATGTCGTTTAATCCTCCCTTCGTGCTTCGCCATGGGATACTCCCAGGAGTTCACGGAGATCGCCAATGAAGGGGATGGCGCCGTAGCGCCCAAGGATATAGTCCTTCTCGAACGATGCATCATTGCGGACAATTTTGCCGTCGATACGATATTCTACCAGCGAGTAGAGATCGGAGGCGCCCTGGCGCGATTTTTCAACGAACCAGACCTGATCGCGTCGGAACAGCTTTGCGCTCAGCAGATTGGTATTGTGGGTTGTCGCAATAAGTTGCGCATGGTGCGGATTCGTGGTTGGGCTGTTGAACAGGCGGATCAATTCCATTGCCAGATTCGGATGAAGACGAGCGTCAAACTCGTCGATCACCAGCACCCCGCCCTCTTTGAGGACGCGGATGATGGGAGGTGCGAGCGCAAAGAGCCGCTGCGTGCCTGCCGACTCATGACGTTCGAGGTCGAATGCAACGCGGTCAACCGGTCGTCCCTCAGCATCGAAGCGCTGATGGTAGGTATGCACACGAATGCGCTCGACTGTTGCACCATAGGGGAAACGTTCATCAAGAAATGCAGGCCTTATATGCACTGAGAATCCCAACATGTTATCAAGTTCGTCTTCTGTCAGAGGGAGACGCTCCGGTTCCAGGTGTTCGATGCCGGTATCGAGGCGCTGAATGAAGGCCTCGATGGTCTGGCGATATGGAGAGGTATCAAAATTGGCAAGCGCAAACGCCATATCGCCCCAATCTGTCACACCGGTATTGACATCAAGAGCGGCGAACCATTCCGTCAGACGCCTTGCGATAGCGCCGTTGAACTGCGCAACCACGGAGAGAAAAAGCGCGTCGGGTCGGGTGCGAACTTCGAGATCACGTCCCTCACGGAATGTGCGCGGATTGATCTTGATAGCCTGCCTGTCACGCACAAAAAGCGTCGCCTCGCGCGCTTTTCCCAGCCGGTACAACCATTCTGCAACGATGATCTGGCGATCAATCGCAAACCCATACCGGTATTGCGTTCCATCGACCAGGAAGACGATCTCAAACATCGATGGCGTGGTTTCGGTTGTCGTGCTCAACCGAAAAGGCTCGATGTCGATCAGTCTGCTCGTCCAGCGATCACGTGATGAGTTCAACACAAGCTTGCGCATCACATTGATCGCCGCAACCAGATTACTTTTCCCACTGGCATTGGCGCCGTAGACGACCGAACTTGTGAGCAGGCGCAGTCCACGATGAGTGGTAAAGACATTCTGCTCGTCGAGCGAAGGCGGTTGCGACGCAATATCCGCCGCCTCCATACTGAGTGTGACGCGATCGCGGAATGAGCGATAGTTGGCGACACTGAATTCAATAAGCATAGGAGAAATCGTACACGAAAAATGGTTACGTGTGAATATTTCACATCAAGTATACACTCAATTCGATATGTTGTCAATGGAACGTGTAACGTTGTCAAAGAGGCTTACGTTCAGTTTCTGATCAATGCACAGCTACAATGCAGGATGCGGGTTGCTGGTACGCTATGAGTGATTGCAGCAGGGTAAGGTAAACCAAAAGGTCGATCCCTGTCCTGGGCCGTCGCTCGCCGCTCCTATTTGCCCGCTATGCAACTCTACCAACGCCTTGCAGATGGTGAGACCGATCCCGGTGCCGCCGGTTGCCCGTGTGCGCGAGGGATCGACGCGGTAGAAGCGCTCGAAGAGATGCGGAAGATGTTCGGCAGCGATGCCGATGCCGGTATCCTGAATGCAGAAACGCACAGCATCACCATTGGTATCGGCGTTAATAATGACCTGTCCACCGGTTGGTGTATATTGCAGAGCATTTCCCAACAAATTGACCAGAACCTGCAATATTCGATGACGATCGGCCCAGACCGGTGGCAGATGTGGAGAAACCTGTACGGAAAGCGCGATACCTTTCGTAGTAAATTGTGGTCTCAGGCGGGCTAATGCAGCCTCGATCAAATGTATCGGTTCTATCGGTTCCAGGTGTAATCCAATCTGGTGTGATTCGAGGCGCGATAAATCTTGCAAATCGTTGGTTAATCGGCGCAGGCGATAAACTTCGTCAAGCACTAATGCCCAGGTTGCTTCATCAGGCTCAACCACTCCATCGAGCATCCCTTCAATGTAGCCGGCAATCGTCGCCAGTGGGGTACGCAGCTCGTGGGCAACATCACCGATCAGCGCTATTCGACGTTGTTCCGCACACTCCAATGCGGCTGCCATCACGTTAAATTGGCTTGCCAGTCGTTTCAGTTCGTGATCGCCGAGCAGTGGTACCCGTTCACTATAATGGCCGGTGGCAATTCGGTGTGTAGTTTGCAAGAGATGCTCGATTGGTTGTACGATTTGTCGTGATGTGACCACACTCACAACGACGGCTACGATCATGGCCGCTCCACTGCTGATAGTCAGGGCTTGAAGCATAGCCAATGTAAAGATTTCATTCGTTGCTCGTTCCATTTCCACCATGTTCGCATCAGCCGCGTCTGTCCAGTGTGGTCCTAACCAGGCGATCATCAGTCGATCATGTAAGCCCGGTGCAAAAATGATCGTGATTGTTAACAGTGCTATCGCCCCAGCAGCGATACTTAAAAGATTCATAAATAATAAACGGCGGCGTAATCCGCCGCGTACTAGTACTTGACCACACTGGTCTCATAGGGTATTCTTTCTTCCACACTACTCTCGTGGAGGGAAGGAGCCATGCCCAGACCCAAAGCATACGTGGTGACGCTGACCGAAAAGGAGCGCTTGTCCCTGCTTGATCTCCTGAAGAAGGGGGAAGTGAAAGCCCGGATGGTTACTCGGGCCCGGATTCTGCTCCTTTCAGCAGAGGGCGCGACCGATCAATCGATAGCCGAGGTGCTCAAGGTGAATCCGCAGACGGTGCGGAACATCCGAAAACGGTTCGGAGAGGAGGGGCTGGAAGCCGCTTTGCAGGAGCGCCCCCGGCCTGGCGCCCAGCCGAAACTGGACAGCAAACAGGAGGCGTTCCTGATCGCCCTGGCCTGCAGCGCGCCGCCGGAGGGCCGGGAGCGCTGGACGATGCAGCTCTTGGCCGACCGGCTGGTGGAACTGAAGC
>NZ_JPIM01000140.1 GCF_000735195.1 Chloroflexus sp. MS-G | reverse complement strand
TAAATGATAAAAACACCCAGGCTGTTCACAAAACTGACAGTCTCAGGTGTTGTGCATGGCGTCGGCGGTCAGTTCGACGCATCTATACAGTAGCACATCTTCACAATATTCGCACCCCATCTCAAGGTGGATTGATAGGTGGAATCGGGGTGGATCGAACGACGCCATGTGCTAATCTATATGAGCGTGGTATAATGCGCCGCGGTAGGAAAAGGAGGGCCTTTGAAATATCAACTGACACTCCATCCGATAGCCGGTGCCTGGCACGGCGAGCGCTTGACGCTCGTTGTGCACGGCGAGCGTATCGTCGATGTGGACTATCGCCCTGCGGTAGGTGATGGCACGTATGCGCGTCGGCTTGTGCAGGGCGGTATGGAAGGAGCGTTGAGTGCTGCCAGCCGTGTTTGTCCCTATTGCAGTGTCGCCCATACCTTAGCATTTTGTCTGGCGATTGAACAACTGGCCGGTGTAACGCCGCCATTACGTGCTCAGGCCATACGTGTCTTGTTCGCCGAACTCGAGCGTGCTGCCTCTCACATCAACACGTTAGCCGCATTGGCGATGGCGCTTGGTCTAAATGATGCTGCACGTCTCAGTCGACTTGAGACCAGGCTGCGTTCGATGCTCGTTAGCCTGGCCGGTAACAGTAAGACTGCTTACATTCGTCCGGGTGGATTAGCCAATCCACCTGCCGATCACACGCTAAGCGAGATTACGCAGACGGTCAATGAGCTGCTACCGAAGATGATTACAGTCGCCGAGCAGAGTATTCCGCGGCGCTCGCTGCTGGCCCGAACGGTGGACATCGGAACCTTACACACCACCGCTGCCAGACAGTTTGGTTTGGCAGGACCATTGGCGCGGGCCAGTGGTGTCGAAACCGATCTCCGCATCCATGCACCCTACGCTGCGTACCATGTCTTGACACCAGAGCTGGTGGTAGAAGAGGGCGGTGATGTGCATGCGCGAGCAGTAGTCTTGTTGCTCGAAGCAATAGAATCGTTACGTCTGGTTTCGCGCTGGTTGCAGAATCTGCCAATCGGTGCGGTATATGAAGAGCTTGCGCTGCAAGCCGGTGAAGCCATCGTAACGGTTGAAGCCCCACGAGGACCGTTGCGTTATACTGTGTGCAGTGATGGCCGACAGTTGACTGAGGTCCAGATTGGGATTGGGCCGCAACTTGATCGGCTGCTAGCGCGAACGTTGTTGCAACAGGCTGCGATTGATGATGCACTGCTGATCGCGATTTCGACCGATCCATGTACCACATGTTGGCAGGCAGCCACATACCTGATCGGTCGCAGTTAGTTTGGTGTTGGTAAGCGTACAATTACGGCGTACATGATACTGAAACGCTAATGATTTGTACCATATCCGTCGCGCTCGGCGATTGCAGGATCGAGGACGCATGGGTCTTACCGTTAGTTTTATCAGCTTACTCACCGGAGCTGCGTTTTGCTTCAGTCTGGCGCAGATTGGCATCACGCGCCGATTAGCATTCCTGGCCGCGTTGGTTACCGGTCTGGCAACGCTAGGTGTTGTGCTCGACCCGGTGACAATAACCCCTGTGGAACCATTCTTCACTATCGGCGCAGTGCCAGTTGTACTACCAACGCCACCTGATCTCAGTGAACGAATATTTGCGATAGCACTTTTGTTTGCAGGGACGATTGGTTTCCTTGCCCTGGCACTGAGTGTCTCGGCAGACGCAGAAGGATTCGGTGCGCTTTTCGGGTGGTTGCTGCTCGCGCTGAGTGCGGCATTGCTTAGCCTGACGATCCCTCCGCTCAGTTTTCTAACACCGCTCAGTTGGGCAGTGGCCGTCATTGCTACGCATGGGGCGTTGGTAGCATCTGGGGTCGATCCGAAACCAAACCAATTACCGCCTCATTTAGTTGGTGGCGGAATAGCCTTCGTGACCGGTGCTGGTCTGGTGGTATCTACAGCACTCGTACCGGCTGACATCTTACCGCCAACTGTGTTGGTTGGATTAACCCTGCTTGGCGCCCTGGCGCTGGCGGGTGCACCACCGTTTCACGGGGCACGGCGAGCTTTTGTCACTGCTCCGGCTCTGATCGGTGCTCTTGGGGCTGGTCTGATCTTACCAACCATCGGCTTAGGATTTATTGTACGTGCCCTCCTCCAGTTACCGCCTTTACCGGCTTCCACCAGTCATATCCTGGTTACCATTGGCGCCTTTGGGGCACTGGGGGCTGCCTTTGGCGCACTTAACGCTGCCTCTGGGCGCGAACTGGTGCATTGGCAGGGCGCACTGCAAGCTGGGGTCATCATCTGCGCGGCTGCTCTTAACTACCCGTTAGCTAGTCTGGCGGCAGCGGCACTGTTTCCGGCCTTGCAATTACACGCAATTGCGGGTGGGCTTGTCGGAGCCGCTATCGAACGTCAACAAGGTTCTGATCTTCTCGACGGGACGCAACCTACTATACGGCTACCGCTGATCGGCTTCCTCTGGTTGGTCACGACGGCAATTGCGACCGGTCTCCCGTTTGTATGGAGCTTTTGGGGTTGGCGTTGGCTGATCGAAGCAGCAACCATCGATTATGGGTGGGTGATCGGCCCGTTACTTGCGGCTGCTGTCCTGGGGTTTGCCAGCGGATTACCGCTCCTCTTTCGTTGCTGGCAAGGTCGGCAGACAACGACCAGATTTTGGCCAGAAGGATGGTTAGGAACGCTCATCCTTGCGCCGTTGATCCTGATCGGCCTGGCGCCGTGGCTGGCGTGGCCCCTCTGGTTAAGCTGGGCGTCGTTTGCGCCACCTGCTCTCCCTGCCGAACCAGTTGCATGGCCGTTGATCGGGCTGACAGTGTTGTTGGGTGTGGTATGTTGGTTTTTGCTACGCCAAGACAATCCGTATCAGACGGCCCGTGTAGAAGACCCTGCCGTAACCCCAACCTGGCAGGGAATGGGAGAACTATTATACGGTCTGAGTGAGGTAGCTGACGCACGCACGACGCTGAGCCTAATCAGTCGAGGGCTTGACTGGATAGCCAGTCTGTTCCATACCGTCATGATCATCTTTGAGCAGCGATACTATCTCTTCGGCGTTATGGTTGCACTGCTGGCGATACTCATCCTGATGGCACAGTAGATCAAGGACTATCTTCTATGAGCATTGATCTTTGGATTATTCTGATCGCGATCTCGGCTGGTGGTATCTTACTATTGCGCGACTGGCGATCAACCGTCGGCTTGCTTATGCTGAATTATATTGCATTAGCATTTTTGCTCAATGAACAACCTTTCGTGCCCGCCGACATCGCGCAATTCAACTTTAGCTCGTTAGCATTAATCAAGATCATCATCGGCATCTGTACAGCGCTTATTCTCGGGGTAACCGCGTTAACCTTCTCGCGTGACTACGGCCTGGAAGGTCTTGACGAGTTTGGTCAGGCCGAACTTCGTCGCGCCCTGCGGGCGGCTGTTCGTCAACGTTCGGCAGAAACGTCACGGTTGAATGACTACATCTTGCCGTTTTGGTCGGGCATTGCCGGGCTGGTGGCGAGTCTAATGCTCCCGATCATTTATCCCATCGCTCCCAGTCCAGGTCTTGATTTTGCCTGGTACTGGCTGGTGCTCAGTGGTGTGCTGGCAATGGCGACTGCTGGTGATGTGTTAAAAATTGGGCTGGGCATGCTGCTCTGCATGAGCGGGATTGATCTCTTGTATAGTGCGGTGGTTAGTTCGCCAACGGCAAGTGGCTTAAAGATCATGCCGCTCTTACTGCTCAGTGTGGTGCAAATCTTGTTAGCTCTAGCCGTTGCCTATCTGGCCGGCTTAGTGTATGGGCGGTTAAAGACGCTCGCGATCAGTGAGCTATACCGCGGATAATTATGCTGTACCTGTTGCTCATCTTTTTTCCGATCAGCATGGCGTTTAGCATCTTTCTGCTACGTCGTTTACCGCGCATCGCCGTGAGCCTGGCGATCGGGACACTTGTCATTGAACTGTTCCTCGCCATGCAGGTGCGTGTCGATGATCCGATACGGGTGTTAGGGGTTACGCTCCTCCTCAGCCCGCTGCATCAAATTTTTCTGTTTCTCTTTCTGAGCATTGGGATTGTGACCCTGATCGCCGCCTTATTGTTTCCCCACGGCGAAAATTTTAGTGCCACCGGGTTACTGATCATTGCACAAACGGTTGCCATTCTCGTCATGCAAGACTCGTTTGTCACGGCTCTGGTGTTGGTGGCAATGGGGCTTACTGCGGTGCTGGCAATCGTTGATCTACCGGTTGGAGCTGGTGTACTGATCAGCCGACAGACATTAGTCGCGGCCTTAAAGTATCTGGTGTTGATGGTCATTGCCGGTATTCTGCTCTATGCGGCCTACGTCCTCACCGATATTTTTCGACCGGGCGAATTACCAGGTCGTATTTCACCGGCACGCTTCATTCTAGCCTTACTGGCAGCCGGTTTTGCTTTGCGGATGGCGCTGACACCGTTTCATACCTGGCTGGTTGATCTGGTAGGATACGCCGGATCGTTGGCCGCAGTGTTAATCATTGCGCTTCCCATTCCGGCGAGTTTGCTAGTCTTTTTACTAACGCTCCAGAGTTTCCCGACTCTGATCTTCGATGGTGGACAGGCCCTTAATGTGCTGCGGATTGGGGCCTCGATCAGTGCGTTCCTGGCTGCTGCTCTTGCCCTCACTGCATCAACGCTGCGACAACGGATTGCTTACCTGATCACCAGTCATTGCGGTATCATATTCTATAGCTTCGCCTCATTGTCGCTGGCGGGCCTGAGTGGGGCGATGTTCGGGGTGATCAATCTTGCGCTAGCTGTGACAACCATTTTAATCAGTCTGGAAATGATAGAATATCCAACCGGGGGACCTTCTGAGCCAGCGCATACCGATTTACTCTGGCGTCGGCCAATCGCTAGCACCGGGTTATTGGGTGGCGGGCTAGCGCTCATCGGATGGCTACCATTGCCAGGTGGTACAAGTTATCTGCTAACGCTTCAGGCGGCAGCAAAAGCCGGTTGGGGTGAATTATTCGTTCTGCTCATCGCAATGATACTGGCAACCCTGGCGCTGGTTCAATTGACGGTGCAATACCTGATCGGACCACGTACCAGAACACCCGTTCCTGAATCGTTGCTGCTTGGCGAAACAGAGGTAGACCGCCCTCCCCCGATGCGGCTCCCTCGTGAACCATGGGGCGCAAGGTGGTTGATCGGGAGTTTACTGGTAACAATGCTGATAATCGGTATCTTCCCCAGCCTATTGTTGCCAACCATTGAAGCGGCGGTACGCAGTCTGGCAGTGATCAGCGCGATGTAATGTGAAGTGGCAGAGAGGATGTGCAACGGGCATGATAGTGGCGGGGTTAGTTGCATTTCTGGTATATCCGGGTGGATTACTTGCTATCGGGTTAAGCATGAGTTATCGCTTGCTCTCTAATCGGCTATTGCCGTTTCAGGACATTCTGCGATTCTCACCTGGCCTGATAGGTAGCCTCGTTTGGGCTTCGTTGGTGTTGGTTGCCGGCGGGCTAGCCTGTTTGCCGTGGCCATGGCACCCATGGCCGATACCGTTTGGTTGGTTAGGTGCATGGGTCTTACTCGAATTTGCCGCATGGTTGCCGTTTTTACCGGCGTTACTGGCAGGGGCACCTCATCTTGTACGGGCGGCTGTTCGTGAGGCGCAGATCAGTATGTTGGGCCGCACGATACTATGGGGGGCGGTTGCAACCGGTTTGGCAATTGCTGACGCGGTAAGTGGGTGGTCTGGCATTGGTCATGGGCTTATCTTGCTCAGCACATTGTTAAGCTTACCAGCCGCTATCAACTGGGGGCCATTTGGTCCTGAACCATCGCTGGGGCCACAAGGTATTACTACGGGACTGGCAACTCGTCTGGCGTGGGAACTTACATTTGCCCGCGACACCGTGGCTGCGGCGTTGATCGCTGCGGGCTGGTTGGGAAGTTTACCACTCGCATTGTTGCCACCCTGGCTCGGATTACTCGCCATCGTGGGGGGGAGTGCTGGAACCGCGCTCGTGTTACGCTGGTTACAAGGCCGTGTACCACGCCTGAGTGTCCCATCAGCCCTCCGCACGACGTTGCTTGGCGCCGGTAGCCTGGCGATACTGGCGCTGATCGTATCTGTGTTGGGCCAAAGATAACTGCTTCGAGCACGATGTTCTGGAGAGCCGCACCATGACCGATGTTATTTTAGTTGACAGACTTACCAAACGCTACGGTCATGTCTCGGTGTTGCGCGGGGTCAATCTGCGCGTAACTGCGGGTGAAGTCTATGGCTTGCTCGGCCCCAATGGTGCCGGGAAGTCAACGCTCATCCACTTATTGCTTGGCTTTCTCCACCCTGATAGCGGACGGATTCGCATCCTGGGCAGTGCCGATCTGGAAGCGCAGCGCCGTTTAATCGGCTATGTACCAGAACGTCAGCGTTATCACAGCTTCTGTACACCCCGTGAATATCTCACCTTCCTCGGTCGTTGTGATGGGATTCCCGAGGCACAATTACGGCAACGGATCGACGAGTTACTGAAGCTGACCGGATTAGCAGACGTTGCCCATCGGTATCTTCGTACCTTCTCAAGAGGAATGCTTCAGCGTCTGGGTATTGCACAGGCGCTCTTGACCGATCCCGATCTGTTGCTCATCGATGAACCGACAAGTGGATTAGACCTCGACGGTCAGCAAGAATTGCTTTTGCTCCTCAACGATGTCCGACAGCGTGGTCATACGGTCTTCCTCTGCACGCATCGGTTGGCCGAAGTTGAATATCTCTGTGACCGAGTAGGCATTTTAACCAATGGGCACATTGCACTAGAGGTCAACGTAGCCGAGGTGCGGCAAGTAGCCGGAAGTATCGCTGTGCGAACAGGACCGCTTGATTTACCGCTGCGGCAAAAGCTTGAGATGATTGGACAAGAAGTTACCTGTGATGAGCAGGTTGTCGTGATTAACCCACATACCCCTGAGTTACAGGCCAGGGTGTTGCAAGTACTGATCGAGGCCAACGTGCCAATTCATGCGTTAGAACCGCAAATGAGCCGCCTGGCCCAAATCTACATGCGAACAGTACGTGGTGAAGCGGTTGATAATCTGCTTGTGCCCAGAAAACCTCCGCTACAGGTATTATTGCGCGATATGCCTCCACCAACCCCAACCGACGAGGTTGATCCGCTTCTGAAGCGATTATTGCAACGTCAGGCTACCAACCCAACCGATCCGAAGGATGGCAACCAATGATCCAACGCAGTGAACAGGTGTCGTTGCTTAGCGGCTTTTTTCTGCTCGAGTATCTACGTTCGGGTCGCTTCTTGCTCGAGCTGGGAATGGTAATAGCCAGTTTTGTTGTCTTCTTTCGACCCACCGGAACACCAATCCGTGCCGATCATTTCTTCACTGTGTCGGGTCTCTTTGGGCCGGTATTAGCCGCACTGATAACCAGTGCCATTATCGGGATGGGAGATCGACCTCAAGCGTACATCATCCTCTCTCATAATGTCAGTCGTGGTGTATATCTAATCGGCCTATTTTGCTCTTCCTGTTCGGCAGTGCTGACCATGTACGGCATCCTCTGCCTGTTAGTCGCCCTGTTCAACCCTGTAGCCGAACTCGATCTAATCAAATGGGTCTTAGCGACATTACCACTCGTACTTAACATTAGTCTTGTATCGGCTCTCACGTTGCTTCTCTCACCACTTATTTTGAGTACTGGCTGGCGCCTTTTCGTACTCACCTTGATCGCATTGGCGTTATCGAGTAATGTTGTTGGTGGGCCGCTTCTCAATCAGATCGAGCAGATAAACCCTTTCTTGGTTACCATTTTGCGGGCACTTCAAACTCTGTTAAGTGGGCCACTCGTGCCAATCTTTTACGGGTATCAGCTTAGTATTATTGGCAACCTCGATCATGCTTCAGCCTGGGCCAACCTGTTGGCGCAAGGTTTGCTGTTGTTGGCCTTTCTCGGCCTGGCCTGTTACGCTTTCAACCGCCGTGATCTCATCTTTAGCGCGTCGTAGGGATGGATGTGGTGAGTAGGATGAAAGCAACCGCATCGGCCCAAATCCCACGTCGCCGATCACCGGCTGTCGTGCCGGTTGCCACCAGTGGCGATAGCGAGGGATCGAAGGTGAAGACACCCAAATCTACCCACCAGTTTCGTTCGGCCTCTAAATCTACGGTCACAATCGTTTCGCCGTCACGATGACGCACTAAAAACCTGGCTTCACGTGAGTCATCAAAGCCATTGAGAGCAAACGGGATATAAGCCAGCACCCGATACTGCCCAACAGCGGGGAGTTCTGGTTGCCAGAGAGCAATTTGTGGCGCGGCAAAATCACTGAAACGCCAGGGACGGGTGATGCTACTCGTCAGGTAAGACGGAGCAAACAGAGCGCTTCCGCCGTAGCCTGTATCTACCGTTTGCCAGTCGCCGCTGCGCCGAAAACCTGGATCACCGTTATCAACGATGACAACCCCCGGTGGTGGTGGCGCACAAGGGGAAGGCATATCAACCCACAGCCAGACGCTGATCTGACCAACCGGATTATTGGCCCACGGATCAGGATCGGCGCCACACCAACCGTAAGGATCAACGTCACGTCCCAGATATTGCACCTGAAAATGTAAATGAGCACCGCGGGCGCAGCCGGTATCACCGGCAATACCAATGACGGCACCGCGTTCAACAGTCCGACCAGCCGTCACATCCACGCGGGCCAGGTGCCAGTAGAGCGTGCGATAGCCATTGCCATGCTCGATAATCACTGCACCAGCCGGGGTCTTACAGCCATCATCAGAGTAGCCAGCGAAGACGACCAAACCGGGTGCAGCAGCCAGTACCCGATCTGGTGGTCCCATTGCATAATCCCAACCGGTATGACCATCGTAGGCAAAAGCCGGGTTGGTTTCGGCACGCCCCCAGAACGTATGCAGTGAGCCGTTAGGCCGCAGAAAAGGAGCGTCGTGATCGAAAAAAGAGGTCACCGGGAAGTTGCGTTCAAAAGGTCGGCTGAGAAAGGGTTCGGCCAATGGCGGCCAGTCAGTTGGCGCCAGTCGTGGATCAAGATCAAATAATCGCTGATACGTCGGCGCCACTCCTGCTAGCAGCGCATCGAGCCGATCAGGAGTCGTCGTCGGTGCTAACGCCCGACTCAGCACATAGCGACTGAGGTCAATCGTTGACGGTACAGCAAGTACACTCCCATTGACAAAATTCAACGGCGGGAGCGCAGTTCCATCGAGCAGAGCATAATCACGTAAGGCAGCCCGCAGTTCACGGGTCAACCAACGCAACTGAGCAAACAGGCCACGTCGACTCCCGTTATCGCCCTGAAATCCGGCAGCCCAGGCTAACTGCTCGCTGCTTGGGGTGGATGTGCTCAGAACGCCACTTTGCAGATCCATCAGGCTTAGCAATAAACGTGGACTGATACTGTAGAGATTACTTAATGAGACCAGCACATCGGTAAACGAATGACTACGATTGCCGATAGATATTCGGGCTGTCGCCAGAGGACTGTTACGCGCCTCTAGGAATGCCTGAATCTCAGGACCACTGAAGTTGTGGTCGTAGCTTAGCCGTTGTGGATCGAACAGTGGATGGACTGCGGGCAGCGGTGTTGCCGTTGGCATCAAGGTTGGTGTTGAGGTCGGAACAGGGGTTAATTCTGGCGTAGCCGTTGCGAGTGTCGGTATTGCATGAATGACTGTTGGCAAACGTGTTGGCTCTGGCGTAGGAGTCGACAACGGCGGTGGAGCCGTACAGCCACATAACGCGATGGCAATAACAAGCAACAGGTAACTCGTATAACGCATGGCGGTATTATACCAACAGTTGTGTAACACGTTGGCGTGGACACGTCAGGTGTTAAAAGGATGGGTTTCAAACTCGTCTCAATCTCGTTCTTCCACAAGGTGGGAGGAAGAGGGTTTCCAACGCGGGTGCCCCTGCGCGTTGGCGCTGCACCAGGGTAAACTGGACACCACGTCGTGCCCACGCTCCGCATCGTCCTCCGCAATTACCGCGTTTTTTCGTGTAACTTTTTGGCCGCTCAAACGGTTTCTCTATCGAGCACCATTTTGAGCACCAGGAAGACACGATGAATGGAACATACCACTACCCGCTGCCCGTTGCGCTGCCACCCTCGCCCCTGCACGCTGCCCAGCGCTGTGCTACAATACCGGCAGACCCACCTACCACAGCAAGGAGGAACTGCGATGACCCATCCTACTGCTACC
>NZ_JPIM01000139.1 GCF_000735195.1 Chloroflexus sp. MS-G | reverse complement strand
AAACGCTGCTCACTCCGTTGGGTAGCAGGATCAAATCGCCGCAAGCTATCGATCTCGTCGTCGAACCATTCAATGCGCAACGGCAACTCGTCACCCGGCGGCCAGACATCTAGAATCGCACCACGGCGACTCAATTCACCCGGTGCTTCCACCATTGCTACCCGCTGATACCCATTGGTCAGCAACGTCGCCACTGTCTGCTCGAGCGATACCTGCATTCCCCGTTGCAAGTGAAGCGTGACAGTGGTCAGATCGGCGGGTGATAATGTTGGCTGCATCAAGGCTTTCACCGGCGCCACGATCACCCCGCAAAAGCGCGCAGCCTGTAAGCCGCGTAAAACCGCCAGGCGTTGCCCAACGACATCACGCCCGGGAGACATGTGCTCGTAGGGCAAGGCATCGGCAGCCGGAAAAAGCCAGACTCGATCACTACCGAGCCACTGCCGAAGATCATCTGCCGCCCGCAACGCACTCTCGGCGCTGAGGGTAACGTAGAGGGTTGGTGTCGTGCGTTGACTGACAAGTGCCGCTAACAATACCGATCGGGCTGCCGCCGGAACCGGCGCAATTGCCTGATAACCGGGTCGCAGCGCAGCTTGCAACGACACCACAACCGGTAGTTCAGCAATAATTTTTACCAGTTCGTTGATGCGCTCTAGACGCTGAATTGTTGGCAGTAGAGTCGCCATCGTCAGCCAAAACACTATCAACCGCCGACAAAGCTACCGGCGATTATCACACTCGCATTGTAGTATAGTAACACGAGAAGCAGCACCGGTCACGGACGGCGCGTCAGTAAGACACCGCTGATAATCAGCAAGCCACCGATTCCCTGTACCCACGTGGGCTGTTCACCGATCAGCGGCCAGGCAATCATGGTTGCCACCAGTGGGATTGCACAGCCATAGATGGCAGTACGAGCACTACCGGCGATGCGCACGCTGTTATTCCAGAGCACATAGGCCAGAACCAATGCCAGGATTGTGGCATATGCTAATCCCAGCCACGCCTGAAGGCTGACCTCGCTCCAGGCCACCGTTGACCAGTCAGGCAAGCTGACCAGAACCATTCCCGGGACACCGGTTATCATCGTCCATGTCGTAATGGCCAGTGATGATAATCCCTGACCAAGAGTACGTACACCAAGCGTATAGATTGTCCAGCAGATTGCCGCGCCGAGCATCAGCAGATCACCGAGGAGACCCCGACCGCCGAGAGCCAAGCCACGTTCGGCAACGACCAGCGCAACGCCACCGATTGCCAGTGTGATACCAATTGCCATAACCTGCCGAATCCGCTCGATTCGCAGCAGCGCCGCCGCTAATGCCACTAGAGCTGGTGTTGTGGCGATAATCAACGAGCCATTGGCAGCGGTCGTCAGCGTGAGACTGTACGTAAACAGCGCCTGGTAGATAGTGTTGCCAATGATACCAACCCATGTCAGCTTCCAGAGCGTCCGCCGATCCGGTAACGCTCGCTTTCCTTCGCGCCACAGCATAAATACCAGCAAGATCACACTGGCAGTTGCGAAGCGAAGGGTCGCGAAAGCAAGAGGTGGTATTTCGGTTAAGGACGACTTCACGATACTGAAGTTTGCCCCCCAAATTACCACCACCAGCAACATCGTCAGGTCGATAGCCGTTAAACCGGCAAACAAAACCGGCTGATCGGTGCGCGTTGTTGTCGCCACAAATACCTCACCATTACCTACACCCGACGCATCTCGTCGGCTTTGGTTGACTTTACAACAACGCTGAGCCAGAAACCAGATGCTTTAGACGGATATTTGGCTTGTCAAGGAGAGAGTGGGGAAGCCCCCTCACCTACCCCCCTGCCCCCTTCCTCTCACACGCTGCGGGAGAGGAAGGGGGAATTATTCCCCTCACCTACCCCCTTGCCCCCTTCCTCTCCCACGCTGCGGGAGAGGAAGGGGGAATTATTCCCCTCACCTTCCCCCTGGCCCTCCTTCCGCTCCTACACGAGGCGAGGAAGGGGGGGACGAGCGGAGCAGGGGCGATCTCACGACCCAGATCACCCCTCTCCCGCAGTGCGGGAGAGGGGCTGGGGGTGAGGGCGATCCGCAGCGCGGGAGAGGGGCTGGGGGTGAGGGCGACCCGCAGCGCGGGAGAGGGGCTGGGGGTGAGGGCGACCCCCTCACCTTTCCCTCACTCCTCTCTCGTTTGCCGCTACCACCGCTAATCTACCCGGTGTCGGGATGCCAGCCCCATTCGGCTAGCAGCGCCAAATCGGCTTGGGTCAGTACCCCGGCAGCCGCGGCGCGGGCAAGTAGATCGGGACGCCGAGTCAGTGTTCGGCGGAGTCGTTCGACCCGGCGCCAACGAGCAATCTCACCGTGGTGACCGGAAAGGAGCACGGACGGCACTGCCAGCCCTTCCCATACTGCTGGTCGCGTATAGTGCGGATATTCGAGCAAAAAATCGTTGTGGCTCTCTTCAACAATCGACTCGCTGTCAATCACCCCCGGCGCCAGACGCGCCACCGCATCAACAACAACCATGGCCGCCAACTCACCGCCGGTCAGCACATAATCGCCGATGCTCAACTCGCGGTCGATCAACGTCTCGCGCACACGCTCATCGATCCCTTCGTAATGACCGCACACTAGTAACAATCGTGGCAGGGTTGCCAGTTCACGAGCGATGCTTTGCGTAAACAGCTCACCATCGGGAGTCAGTAAAATCGTCGGCCCCTGCCGCTCATCGGCTGCGCGTACCGCGCGGATTGCCGCTGCCAACGGTTCGGCCTTCATCACCATTCCGGCTCCACCACCGTATGGTGCATCATCGGCAGTACGATGGCGATCAGTCGTCCACTGTCGAATGTCGTGGAGGTGAATCTCGATCTTCCCGGCCTGTTGCGCCCGCTTGAGAATACTCTCAGTGAGCGGCCCCTGGAACATAGCCGGAAAGAGCGTCAGAATATCGAACCGCATTGTAGTCATGCCTCGACGCTGCGCAGATACTGATCAAAAAACTCAACCACGCGCCGACTGTAGGTTATCCGATCAACAAAATACCCACCGCAATGTTCCGCACCAGGCACTTCCCATACCATGCGCGGTTCACGGGCTGCGGCATATAATTGCCGAACGTGGCTCACCGGGACGATGGTGTCATCAGTGCCGTGGATCAAGAAAACCGGTCGAGGGGCGATCTGCCCAATAACATCAATCGGGCGGGCTTGACTGAAACGATACCCGTGGCGGCGTGCGACGATCATATCGGCCAGCCGTACCAGTGGTCTGGCTGGAATGCGTAGCACTTGTTCGATCCCATGGGCAACCACGTCATCACCGGCAGTAAACGAACTATCGGCTACCAGCGCTTTCACCGATTGATCACGGGCCGTCGCCAGAATACCCACTGCGGCTCCCATCGAATAGCCAACGACTCCAATCGATGCTGTGGGTATGCGTTGACGGACATACGCCAGCGCGGCCAGCAAATCCTCGACTTCGCGACTGACCAACGTCTGTGGCCATGGGTCCGACTCGCCCCGCCCACGGTAATCGAAGAGTAGCACGTTATAACCGGCCCGCCAACAATAACTACCAATGCCTAACAACTCATCTTTGCGACCGGAGTGACCGTGACTACCGACGATCACCGCATCGGTCTCAGGTCGAGGCAGCCACCAGCCGACCAGCCGGAGACCGTCGCTACTCCGAAACTCTACCCTCTCGTAGGGAACGCCAAGCTCCCATGGGGTAAAGGTGTATCTGTCGAGGTAAGATTGACGCGGCGGCGGACTAACCCGTAAACTGACGTAATAAGCTGTCCCGGTAATGCCTCCTAACAAGCCGATGGCGCCGGTCAGCGCCATCGGTAAGGAACTCAGCCCAAACCTGGTAGTCATAGCACGTCCTTATCCATTGCTGATAAACTCAAATTTCGTCTCGCTTTGTGGTTGGAGCAATAGATGAATTTCGTAAAGACCCTCGGCGTGGCGTCCCTTGAAAGGCAAGCCCAAGCCGGTGGCAAGGCGAATCATAGCGGTATTGTCGGCGTGGGTCAACAAGATCAGTCGCTCAAGCCCACTCTTGCGAGCTTCAGCGATCAGCAATTCCATCAGCTTGCGCCCAACGCCTGTGCCCTGATAGTCATCACGAACCAAAATTGATGCTTCGGCTACCTTCGGGTTATGTGGCAAGCGAGCAAAACGAGCAACTGCTACCGCTTCCTCGCCGTCTTGCTCGTCGGCAAGGGCAACCAGCGCCGCCTCACGCTGTGGATTAATCGCTGCCAGGCGCTGTGCTGATTTGTGTACCAGCTCCGGCGAGGCATGCTCGGCGGCGATAAAGAACCGCCGGTAGATTGTTTGCGGGGAGAGGCGGTAAAACATCCGCTCAAGCAGCACGGCATCGGGTGCAGACAGACTCCGTACTCGTAACGTGCGCCCATCACGGGTTGTTATTGTCGTCATCGCTGCTGCCTGGCATACAGATTGATCGTTCATTGTCGCTCCTGGTGTGGCTAGTGCTCCGGCAACAGATGCTCGACGGCGCAGATTGCGCTCGTTCACGATACGCTGAATGGTACCTGCCGATATGTCTCACCAGTATGCTGCACCTGTGTGCTACAGGTATTGTAGCATGGGTATGATACAACCGTGAACGATGATAACGCAGTGCGTTATACCGATTCGGAATAACCCTGAGTGCAGGAACGAATGAACGCACATCGAGGAGGAGCCTTGGAAGAACTGATTGCCATCGTTGGCCCAACTGCGGTTGGGAAGACAGAATTGGCCGTAGCCTTGGCCAGGAAACTCAACGGCGAGATTGTCTCTGCCGATTCACGGCAGATTTATCGTGGCATGGACATCGGTACGGCCAAGCCGACACGCGATGAGCTGCGCCAGGCTCCGCATCATCTGATAGACATTCGCGACCCTGACCAGTCATTTTCGCTGGCCGAATTTTACGATCTGGCGCTGGCCGCAATTGCCGACATTCGCTCACGTGGGCGCGTGCCGTTGCTGGTGGGCGGTACCGGTCAGTACCTGGCGGCTATTCTGGAAGGCTGGCAAATCCCACGGGTAGCACCACAGCCTGCCTTACGTGCCGAACTCGAGCAGATAGCAATGCAGGAAGGTCCGACCGCGCTCCATGCCCGTCTTGCCGCCATTGATCCGGTCGCTGCGTCACGCATTCCACCGAGCAACGTGCGGCGCGTGATCCGTGCACTCGAAGTCTATCTGGTCAGCGGCGAACCTATCTCTCGTCTGCAAGAGCGACAGCCACCGCCATTCCGCCCGCGCACCATCTGGTTGCATCGCCCGCGATCCGAATTGTACGCTCGCGCCGATGCTCGCATTGAACGGATGATTGCAGCGGGGCTGGTTGAGGAAGTGGCCGCTTTGCTCGCACGCGGTTACGACTGGTCGCTACCGGCAATGTCGAGTCTGGGATATATTCAGTTCCGACCGTATTTCGAGGGGAAATCTGACTTGGCTTCCTGCATTGAGCGGCTACGCTTCGACACCCACGCCTTCATCCGCCGACAAGAGATGTGGTTCCGTCGGTTGCCCAATCTTGAAATCTGGACACCCGATCACCCGGCGTGGCGCGCCATTATTGCCTGAGCCACTTCATGTTCGCGCAGCACGTGTTCGAGAAACCGTTCGGGATGACCATCGGCTGGTGGTAGACCAAGACGCTGCCGGATCATCATTGCCAGTTGGGCCGCTAGTTCCAGCCGCGAGTCAAGATCGAGTTCTAACCGCCGCTGGAAAAACTCGACCAACAGAGCGACATCTTCGGCGGTTAGCCGTTCAACGTTGGGGACAAGAGGGGTTGGCGGGGCGTCAGGTGCTCGCGGCGGCACCAGGACAACAACTGGTCGCAGCACCTGATCAAGCGTTAGCAGAGCACCTTCGTGAACAACGATTGTCCCCGCAGTTAAATCACCTAGCCGCTGGTGGTAACGATCAACAAACATTGCCAGCAGACCAACCCCGTATCCCAACGGCAAAAAATCAATGGCTCGCATCAGATTCCGCACCACGATCGCCCCCGTGTCGGCTGGACGTCCACCCTCGCGCAAGACGCGCAGTCGCAACAACCGTTTTCCCGGTGTCTGCCCATTCCAGAGCCATTCAAAGAAGATGTAGTAACTCCAATTCACCACAAAGGTGAAGAGAGCGAGCAGCGCCAACGCCAGATCAGTGCTCATCGCTCTATCACTCAAACCAATCGAGGTTGCACCTATGATCAGGATAGTGACCAATATCAGATAGTCGATCAGCGCAGCCAGGCCGCGACTCGCCGGGCCGGCCACAGCGTAGATAATCTCGACCCCTTCAGGGGTTAATACCCGATACTGTTCATCACGCTGAAGGGTGTGCATCACTGCTCTTGCGTTGGCAATTCGGCGTCATCTGGTGGTGTTGACACCAGCTCTGTTTCGTGTGTTACTTCCAGATGGCTCATATCGTTCACTAGCTTCACTCGCCAGTGCTTATAACCAATTTCAAGAATCGTCACCGAGGTATTGCCTATCCCCCGATAATGACCAAAAATTGAGCCATGAAAATTCTCTGCACGCGCCAGCAAGGCCCGAATACAGCCACCATGGGTTACAAAGGCCAGGGTATGACCACGGTGTTGAGCGACCATTGCTTCTACCGCCGTCACGACTCGTTGCTGAAAGCGGGCGATCGTCTCACCACCGCCACGCGGCAAATCCTGCCCCTGCGCAATCTGTTCCCACTCATCAGCAAACCGGTCACGTATCTCTTCGTTTGTTAAACCACTCCAGCTCCCTACATCAAGCTCGCGCAGCGCCGGTAAAAGCTGCACCGGCACTCGCAGCGCAGCCCCAATTTCCCACGCCGTCTGATAAGCCCGCGCCAGATCGCTGCTATAGATCGCACTAAACTGCACTCCTTCGCGGGCCAACCGCTGCGCTAATAACCGCGCCTGTCGAAAGCCAATCTCGTTCAACGGAATATCAGCATGTCCCTGCCAGCGCTTCTGCAAGTTCCAATCGGTCTCACCGTGGCGGATCAGATACACAGTCGTCATACAAATCCTCGCATACAGACGGCCACATCACTTATAGTAGCACGTACCTGCAACCGGATTGTTAATCATGATCAAGAGAGGTACAGCCGGTCTGACCCCACAGGATCGCAGCCGAGAAGCAGGTGCGGGCCATCCTCCCCGTTCCGCTCGCTTGTGAAAGGGGCTGGGGGGAAGGTGCGGGGACGGGTTTCCCATGCGCCCAACGCACTCCCTGCATCACACCTAGCCTAAGCGAGTATAATCTGCGATAACGGACACAGTGAAACTCAGGGAAACCCCATGTTTGATCAACCGACCGAACAATTCACCGACCAGGAAATCGCCCTTCTCCGGCCGTTTGTCACCAACGTTGACCGGCCAATCTTCTGTCTGCGCAATCTACCGGAGGTCGTGAAGGGGGCACTCTTTGCCCGTTACAGCCGAAGCACGAAAAGCCTGCGCCGCCTCCTGCTCGACGAATTCATCAACGAACCGGAATCGGGCTTTGCCGCTATCGTATCCGCGATTGGCGACAGTCCTGCCGCGCAACTGATTGCCGCCCGTCAGGCAGAAGCGTTTTACGACCGTGTCCTGATCGGGTACGGCGACGACTCGGTCGCTGAACTGGGTGGCGCGCATCTAGCCTGCGAGGGCATCAGCAATATCGCTGCCAAGCTCCTCGAAGATCGTCGGATCGGCATTTCACCGCTCGAAAAATCCACTCGCTATGTGCGGTTCGATCTGATGGGGCCGCATGGCTATCGCTACTTGCGCGAACCGGCGATCATGGCCTCGGTATTCGCCCAGCGCTACGTGACCGTGATGGATCAGCTCTTCACCACCTACAGCGCGCTCCTCCCATTGGTACAGGAATGGTTGCAGCAGCGATTCCCGCGTGACGAAGCGACCTCGTTGCGTGCCTACCGCAACACGATCCAGGCCAAAGCCCTCGATCTGTTGCGAGGCCTGCTCCCGATGGCGACCCAAACCAACGTTGGCCTGTTCGGCAATGGCCGCGCCTTCGAGTACCTGATCATCAAACTCCGTGCCTCACCCCTTGCCGAAGCACAGGCCCTTGCCGACGCCATCCAGACCGAACTCGATCAGGTCATTCACGCCTTTGTGAAACGAGCGCGCAGCGACCGTGGTCAGGCGTATGCCGCATATCTGGCTTCGACGCACACGCAGGTAGCGGCTGTTGCAGAGCGACTCCGTCCTATCACCGAACGGACGTCGGCATCTGACCAGGCGGTATCGGTGCAGTTGGTCGAGTATGATCCCGACGCCGAGTGGAAACTGGCCGCAGCGGTGCTCTACCCCCATCTCGATCTGCCACTGACAACGGTGCGCGACATCGTTAGCGGCCTGACCACAGCGGAACGCCAGGCCCTGATCGCTGCTGCCGTCGGCGAGCGAGCCAGCCGCTTCCACCGCCCTGGTCGTGCCTTTGAAGAACCGTTCTACACCTTCGACATCCTGGCTGACATCGGCGCCTACCGTGACCTCCAGCGCCATCGGATGCTGACCCAGGATCGGCAACGGTTTACCGTCATGCATGGTTATAGCATCCCGTCCGAACTGGAACAGATTGGCGTTGCCGACCGCTACCGGGCAGCATTGGAACAGGCCGCCGAACTCGTCACCATCCTGGAACCCATCTTCCCCAACGAAGCGCAATACGCAGTTCCCTTCGCGTTCCGCATGCGCTGGCGCATCAAGCTCAATCTGCGCGAAGCGTACCATCTGATCGAACTGCGCAGCGCCCGTCAGGGCCACCCAACCTATCGCCGGATCGCACAGATGATGTTTCACGCAATCCAATCCGTTCATCCAACTCTCGCCGCTGGGATGCAGTTCGTTGATCACAACGAGTACGACCTCGAACGCCTCGCTGCCGAGCAGCGGCTGGATCAGAAGAGAAGAGTGAAGGGAGAGGAGTGAGAAAGATACCGGCGTTTCCACCCGCGATCCCGCACGTCAGTGCCGTGTAGGGGCGGGTTCCAAACCCGCCCGTGATTATAGGGACGGTGCCACCCCCCGCCCCAGATGACACACTCGTTAGCACAAGCACTGAAAACATCCAGATAAACCAAAAGTACTATTGAATTGCACACCGAAACATGCTACGATTTGGATATAACGTATCCCAAATCGCAATTGCCCTTCCGGCTCTCTGCGCTCCTGGAACCGAAGAGACGCATGAGGCGCATATCTAACCCTTCCGCTCGACTTGTGGGAGGAGGGTGATTGAGAGGAGAGAGGATAATTTCTACCGTACCTGCCAAGATGAGGACCATGCCGCTATGCCCATCTCGCACGCCGAACCGATCACCCTCACCTGCCCCGCCTGCGGCACATCACACACCGCCGACATCTGGCTGATCGTCGCCCCCGACGAACGCCCCGACCTGGTTGAACAGATCCGTAACGGCACTCTGCATACTGCGACATGCCCGCAGTGTGGCCAGACCCGCACCCTCGACGCCCCGCTGCTGATCTTCCGCCCCACCGCCGAGCCGCCCATCCTCTTCTCGCCCGCGCAGCAGACCACGAGCGAACAGGATCAACAGCATGCCGCTGCATTGATCGACATCCTACGCCAGCGCCTGGGCGCAGCGTGGAACGACGCCTGGCTTGGCCAGGGACTGACAGTCGTGCCGCGCCCGATGCTGCTGGTGGCGCTGACTGATGATCCGGCATTGGTGCAGGCTGTAAACGCCTTCCTCAACGCCCGCACCTGGATCGACAGTTACCGGGAAGTGCAGGCCCACCCCGAACTGCTGAGCGACGAAGCGCTGGCAATGCTTGACCAGGCAATCGCCGCCGCCCGCGCTGCAAATAACGCCGACGCCGTCGCCTTTTTCGAGGCACACCGTGCCCTGCTGCGGCGCTGCCGCGAGGTTGGCGCGGCGGCAGCGTTTGCTGAGAAGATCGGTGTATCAGTGGAGCAGATTCGTGGTGTGGATGCAGAGACTGCGCTACCGCCCGAAGTTCAGCAAATGATCGCCAGGATCACCCAACTCAACCGTATTTCCGACATGCCTGAGCGGGTGGAACTATGTCGCCAGGCGCTTACGCTCGTAACGCGGGCAACCCACCCGCGGCTTTGGGCGGCACTCAATGTTAAACTGGGAAATAGTCTTGTCCAAAACCCACGCGGCGAGCGGGGGGAGAACCTGGAACAGGCGATTGCCCTCTATCAGCAGGCCCTCGCGGTTATCACCCGCG
>NZ_JPIM01000138.1 GCF_000735195.1 Chloroflexus sp. MS-G | reverse complement strand
ACGCGGGCCACCGGCCCGCAAGGGGGTGGTGGGAGAGAGGAAGGTTTAATGAGGGGGAGAGCTTCTTCCTCACCACACCCTCCCCCTTTCGCTCCCGCGAAGAAGAGTGGAAATGTCGCTCAGAAGGTTCGTCCTGTAATCGCTCGACACCTGCCTGCACTCAGCGAAACAGGAGTAAGCGTAACCCGTTCAGCACGACGATAATTGTACTACCCTCGTGACCAACCACCCCCAACGGCAACGGCACTCCTACAGTTAATGTCGTTAGCACCAGCACCACCACAACTGCCAGCGCAAACACAATGTTCTGCCAGATAATGCGCTGCGTCCGCCGACTCAACCGCAACGCATACACGATAGCGCCAAGATCATCTCGCATCAAGACCAGATCGGCTGTTTCCAGTGCAGCATCGGTACCGGCAGCGCCCATCGCAATGCCAACCGTTGCTGCCGCCAGTGCCGGTGCGTCATTAACCCCATCGCCGACCATTGCCACACCACCGTAGCGTTGCCGTAATTGCTCAACCAGATGCAATTTGTCGGCGGGTAACAACTCGGCGTACACCTCATCGACCCCCAACCGCTGTGCCATTGCCTCAGCCACCAGCGCATTATCGCCGGTCAACATGACAATGCGTTCAATACCGGCTGCCCGCAGGGCAGCAATCTGCTGCGCAGCATCGGGGCGTTCGCGATCCATCACTGCTACCAGCCCCAACCAACGGCCACCACGCCACACCAATAACACACTTCCCCGGCCCTGCTTCATCAACGCATCAGCCTGCGCGAGGAGCTCCGTTGGAACCGCGATCCCGCTCGCTTCAAACAGGCGAGGTGAGCCAACCAACGTCTCAATCTCATCCCACGTTGCCCGCACCCCCATACCGGTTACCGCAGAAAATTGCTCTGGCGGAACAACATCGATTGACTGCTCTTCAGCAGCACGTAAAATGGCCCGCGCAATCGGATGTTCTGAGGGCTGTTCGGCCCGGGCAATCGTGGCAAGTAATTCATACTCGCTCACCCCTGTCATCGGTACCAGATCGGTTACCACTGGTTTACCAAAGGTCAGGGTTCCCGTCTTATCGAAAGCAATCACGCGCACCCGGCTCAGCTCCTCCAAATGAACACCCCCTTTGAAGAGCACGCCGCGCCGCGCTCCCGACGCAATTGCGCTCAGCAACGCCGCCGGTACACTGATAACCAGAGCGCACGGTGAGGCAACGGTCAGGAGCACCATCCCCCGATAGAACGTATCGGCGAATGTCATTCCGCTCAGAGGAACGAGTAGTATGAAGAGCGCAACCGCTGCAATCACTCCAATCGCATAGCGCTGCTCGAACCGCTCAAGAAAACTCTGTGTGCGTGCTTTGCGCGCCTGCGCCTCACTTACCATTGCAATCACCCGCGCTAGTGTGCTCTCGCTCGCCGGCTTCGTAACCCGTACCTCTAGCGCACCGGTCTGGTTGAGCGTCCCGGCTAGTACGGTCATACCCGGTCCCTTCTGCACCGGCATCGACTCACCGGTCAGCGCCGATTCATCAAACGTGCCTACACCGCGTTCGATCACGCTGTCAAGTGGTACCCGATCGCCTGGACGAAGGATCACAATATCCCCAACCTGGACATGCTCAACGGCCAGATCAAGCTCGTGACCATGACGGCGCACCCGTACCGTATCGGGTCGCAGTGCCATCAATGAGGTGATCGCTTGTTCGGTACGACGCAGCGCATACGCCTGCAACACATTACTCAACGAGAAGAGAAAGAGTAAAATCGCGCCTTCGGTAAAATCACCCAGATAGGCAGCCCCTAACGCCGCCAGTACCATCAGCAGATCGACTTCAATTGACCAGTGACGTAACGCCTCGATAATTGCCCGTACTGCGTAAAATGCGCCAAAAAAATAGGTCGCAAGATGAACAAGCAGAGTCAGGGAATCAGGTGCACCGGCTCCCTCCAGCCAGATACCAACGACGATCCCGATCAGCGTGAGCACCACGAACAGCGGTTCGAGAATCTCATCGTGAAACCATTGCGACAGTTGTCGCCAGGGAGCAGCCTGCGAAAGTGTCGTCATGTCAATGCCTCCTCTTCGGCGCTGGGTGAGTGACCGGTTATGAGTGCAATACCTGTCGGTCTTCAGGATCGAGTCGAGCGAGCAGATCATCACCGAGGCGAGCGAAAATCCGTTGCGCGAACAGTTCCATCCAGATGAACTGACGGGCAATTAAGACCATATTGCGGTTTGTAGTCACGGTTGCGGTTGTTGCCAGATGACCAGAGGCGATCAGAAATTCGCGTTCATCGGCAACTACAATTAAGGTCTCTACCATGCCGTGCAACTCGGTCTCACGCTTGGGATGGCGCACAACCTGCCCAAACGAGAAGGGGGCCTCACCGGTGAGAATGACACCCAACGCTACTCCGCGTTCATGCGCCGCAGCCAACGGCTGATAAAGCGCCTCGACATCGGCATCGGTCAGCACCAGCATCAGCTCACGGGTAGCACTATCGATCAACTCGCGTGCCGCAGCCAATGCCTCTTTCCGACCGCTAAAGTTCCAGAGGCGATCACTCTCTTCATGGCGAAAGAGGGGCATCAGTTGATTGCGCAACACCGCAGCCCGCTCGCGAGCCTCCCGTTCGTAACGGTCGAGCAAGATCGCCGGTGAAATAGGCTGATAGAGCGTTGCCTTCTCTTCAACCGATTTCAGCACTGCCCCCCGCGCCTCTAACCGTCCTAGTGCTTCGTACACCATCGACCGCGGTATACCGGCTAATTTGCTGATCTGATACCCGGTTGCGGGGTGATCGGTCAGCAATGCCAGATAGACTCGCGCTTCATACTCGGTAAGCCCCAGCGCCGTAAGTTGTTCTAAAAGGTTCGTTTCTACCATAGTTGTTCAATTCCGAACTACTAAAATTGTACTCCCTGGCACATCATCTGTCAAGAGGTTCTTTACAGCCAGCCTACGCTTGTCAATCAACGCTCAATCAGACCTGATGGCCGCAGGCGAAGCTGAAGAGGTATCTTCGACAAAAGTCAAGCACTGCGCAGACAGGTCACCCTTCTGCGCGGACATCGACGATGCCGTGAATTCGGATATATTGCCTGATCCCTCTATCAGGATTATCGCAATGATACGATCCGGTGTCAACTCATCTGCTGCACCGGCCCACATTGCGGCCCGCCTTCTCTTTCCTCTCCACTCGCTCCTCTGCGGCATCCGTTCTCACCCTCTCACTCTCTCCCCTTTATGGTATGATTGCAAATCAGATAGCGTAGTGAAAGGTTAACCCCTATGCCCATGCGCCCACTTGATCAAGAAAAGGCTGATCAAGATTTTTCCTTCTTGCTTGATTGCTTTGCGCAGGTATTGCACGATGTCGGTGCTGGGAACGTAGCGCAAGCACTTCCCTGGCTTGATGGGACTGAACGCCACAATTCCGTTCCGACTCGCGAGCTGGCGCAGGCGATGATCATCGCTTTCCAGTTGCTCAATATCGCCGAGGAAAATGCGGCTGTGCAACAGCGTCGCATCGCCGATCGTGATCCAACTATACGGCCTGAGTCGGGACGTTGGCGTGACGCGATCCAAAAACTTCAGTCTGCTGGTATCACTGCCGAAGAGATTGCAGCCGCTTTGCCTCATATTCATGTCGAACCGGTGTTAACCGCTCATCCGACTGAAGCGAAACGGGCAACGGTGCTCGCGCACTACCGTGAGTTGTATCTATTGCTAGTGCGACGCGAGAGTCAACGGTGGTCACCAGCCGAGCAAGCCGAAATCAAGGCCGATATTGAGAATCTGCTCGAACGCTTGTGGCGCACCGGCGACGTTTTTTTAAGTAAACCAGGTGTACCGGCTGAAGTTCGTAATGTCTTGCACTATTTGGTCAACGTCTTCCCTGATGTATTGCCGGTGCTTGATAATCAATTGCGCTATGCCTGGCAGGGAGCGGGGTTCGATCCTGCTCTCCTGCGCGATACCTGGCCGCGCCTTCGCTTTGGCTCTTGGGTTGGTGGGGATCGGGATGGGCACCCGTTAGTAACCGCCGAGATTACCGCTCAAACCTTGCGTGAAATGCGTCTGCAAGCATTGCGGTTGTTACGTCGGCGGTTACGACAGGCAGCCAGTCACCTCAGCATTTCTGACATGCTCGTGCCCACACCGCCCGGCCTTACTGACCAGATTCGGCGTATGGCAAGTGGTCTGGGCGGGCGTGGCGTACAGGCAATTGCGCGCAATCCGAATGAGCCGTGGCGTCAGGCACTTAATCTCATGCGAGCACGATTACCAATTGATGATGAACCGGCTGAGGCGGCCAGCCTGATAGACGAGCCAGATCGATACCGCTGTGCAAGTGAGTTGCTCAACGACCTGCGCGAGTTTGCCGACCATCTCCGGGCCATCGGCGCCGAGCGGCTAGCCGAAGCTGAGATTCGACCCCTGATGCAACTGGTTGACACCTTTGGTTTTCATCTGGCAACCCTGGACATTCGGCAAAACAGTCAGTTTCACGACCGTGCTCTGGCGCAACTGTTGGAAGCTGCCGGTCTCTCTTCCGATGACCTGTTCGATCCTGAGCGACGGCGTGATCTGCTCGAACGTGAGGTTGCATCACCGCGCCCCTTTGCCCACCCCAATACACCGCTCGGCCAAGAGGCTGCATCCGTTGTCGAGTGCTATCGAGTACTGGCTGCGCACATTGCCCGCTATGGAACGGCTGGATTGGGGCCACTCATTGTCAGCATGACCCGTGATGTCACTGATGTGCTGGTCGTCTATTTGCTTGCACGGGAAGCCGGTCTGGCGTATGCCACGCCAGAAGGTCTGGTTTGCCGGTTACCGGTGGTACCCTTGTTTGAAACTATTGAAGACCTTGAGCATAGCCCCAAGATACTCGCTGACATCCTCGATCACCCAGTGACCCGCCGTAGTCTGGTTGTGCAGGCCCAGGGCGGCGAGTTGGTACAGCAAGTCATGATCGGCTACAGCGATAGCAATAAGGACGGGGGGATTTTAGCCAGCTATTGGGCGTTGTATCAAGCCCAGCGTGCAATGGTGAAGGTAGGTCAGGAACGCGGTGTGCGCATCCGCTTTTTCCATGGCCGTGGTGGAACGATCAGTCGTGGGGCAGGTCCAACCAATCGTTTTATTGCGATGTTGCCGTCGGGCAGTCTCAGCGGTGATTTACGCCTCACCGAGCAAGGCGAGGTTATTTCGCAGAAGTATGCCAATCGGCTCACGGCTGCGTATAATCTAGAGCTTCTGCTGGCCGGAACAACGATGCACACGTTGCTCCAACAGCACCATTCGGAGGAACCCCATCCCCTGGAACCGGTCATCGGCTGGCTGGCTCGGCAGGCCAGGGTAGCCTATCGCGACCTGATTGAGCGTGATGGCTTTATCACCTTCTTCCGTCAGGCCACGCCTATCGATGTGATTGAACAGAGTCGGATCGGGTCACGACCGGCACGACGTACCGGACAGGCGACGCTGGCAGATTTACGAGCGATCCCGTGGGTGTTTAGCTGGAATCAGGCACGCTTCTATTTGCCGGGATGGTACGGGGTTGGGAGTGCGTTGAGCGCGCTACAACAGGAAGACCCAGAAACATGGGAACGACTGCGCGCCGAACAGTGGCGCTGGCCGCTCCTGCGTTATCTGCTGGCAAATGTTGGTACCAGCCTACAGACAGCAAACCGCGACATCATGCATGCCTATGCCGGGTTGGTTGAAGATGCCGCGATACGTCGTCAATTCCTTGAACTGATCGATGCTGAATTTGCACGGACTGAGGCAGCATTGACAGCGATCTTTGGGATGCCTATCGAACAACGACGACCACGAGTCACGGCGACCCTAGCCCGACGGCAGATCGGGCTGGCGCCGCTTCACCAGCGCCAGATCGAACTCCTGGCGCAATGGCGTGCTCAGCAAGCAGCCGGTGATCCGGCCGCCGAAGTGACCCTCATCGATCTGTTGCATCTGGTGAATGCTATTGCTGCCGGTTTACGCACTACCGGTTAGGGGAAGAGTGTTCTATCGTTCTCTGCAAGCTACGGCAGGCGGGTTCGCAACCCGCCTTCTTGTTCAATCCTCTTCACCTCGACCAAACACCAGGCGTCCGGTACGAGACGGTTTGCCGGTAAGCAGATTGAATAATACCGGCAGATATGGAATGATCAGAGCAATAAGAGCAGTCAGTAACAGACTGAGTGAGAGTGGCCGAGTAACGAAGATGCTCAGATCACCTTGACTGATGGCAAGAGCAATAAAAAACTTTGAAACGCTCTACCCACTCACGTACCGGTGCACAAGGCGCTCTCCGGCATGGCGGGCGCCAATGATATTGCGGGCGACCGGACCAATTTCCAATTCTGCCAGTGGACCGGTGACGAACAATCCTGGCGCCCATTGCAAATCAGGGCCGATCACGGGGTAACCGCAGGCTGCCACAGGGAGGTTGTTGGCAGCGATAACGTTGTCGAGCCATGGATGCCCAGGACGTTCGGCGGTAAAACCGGTAGCGAGGATGACCGTTTGCACCGTCAATCGGTGATGGTTGAGTTGTAGCGTGATGACACCATCCGCATGAGTAGCAGCATACACTTCATCGATCAAAAGACGTAGTTTGTGTTGTTGGGCAGCGGTTGTCAGGCTCTGTGCCAGTTCGACCGGCATTGTCCCCGGTAAGCGAGCAGCGGTAATCAGCGCTCGCCGACGGTTCAGGTCGGGTTCAGCGTGAAAACGACGTAGCTCTTTCGGACCCATCCAGCCCGGCGGGCTATCGAACGGTGCGATCTGGATTGGTCGTCGCATCACAAGCGTAACCTGGGCAACAGAGCTGAGCGTGAGCGCAAGATGGGCGGCACTGATTCCACCACCGATAATGGCAACCGTCTGACCCTCTTCGATCCGATCTCGCGAAAATGCCGGTTCGTAGAGGTGACACACCGTTCCCCCTGCGTTCCGCAACGATTGCGCCCACTGCGGCCAGCGTAATTGCTCTGTACAGCTTAACGCCAGAATGACGTTACGTGCCGATAGCACACTTTGATCCGTTTCGACCTGCCAGATCAGGTTGCGCCGTTGCAAACCACAGACACGACCATGAATCGTATACTCATGGAGTCGGTAGTGTTCAATCAGTGATTGTGCGTGCGCTCGAAAGATTTCCAGCGATGGACGCTGATAGCGTCCATGAAAATGGTGCGATCCGGCACCTGTCTTTTGGGCAAATTGCAGCAGGTCATATGGATCAGGGGCAAGGTGATGAACCAGGGTAGAGCGCAAAAAACGCATACCACAGACAGTGGTACAGGTGTCCCAACGTGCCAGCAGACGTTCGTGCGGATCGATAATGCGCAGGCGGTCGGCTGGAACGTGGCATCGTTCCCGTAGAACGAGAGCTAGATGCACACCATGAATGCCGCCACCAACGATCAACCAGTCCAGATACATAGCAGTAGTACCCTAGGAACGTGAACGACGCTCAACATCACGTAGTGTAAGACCGCGGTCGCGCAATGCCTTAAGCAAGCCCTTGCGCTCAATTTCGCGAAGTGCAGCCGCTGAGAGTTTCAGGCGAACAAAGCGTTGTTCTTCAGGAACCCAGATCCGTCGTTCCTGAACGTTTGGGAGCCAGCGCCGCTTCGTGCGTCGCTTTGAGAACGACACGTTATGACCAAAAGACGGTGCTCGTCCGGTTAGATCACAGCGACGGGACATACGAAAACCTCCCTCGATATTGCATGACTCCACTGCAAAAAGGGGATCTTTCCACCACAGAGACCACGGAGATCGCAGAGACTAAAGATGATTTTATCTTTCATTGAACATAGGGTTGTGAACATTTTTTCTTCCATGCACCCAATGGCCAAAAATTATCCTTATTATTCATAAACCTTCCACGCTCTGTGTACTCTGTGTGCTCCGTGGTGAGTTTTTGCAGTGCAATCATTGCATGTATCTCAAACGGTAAACTATTGTCCCTGGGCCGTTGCCGATAGCCCTGCCTCGTCCTTGAGGCAGGTGACCGGCGAGATGCCCAGGTAGTCATCCGAACTCGAATACTGCCTGGCCGATTATTGACAGCAGTTGGCTGGCGTCCTCACCGAGATGTCGAGAGAACGATTCACTCGCTTAGAGCGTAATCACCTGATCGGGTGGATTACCGGCCAGTGCCGCGTAAAGATCGGGGAAGCAACCAACCCGTACTCCGGCAACGGTACCGGTTACTCGACAATTGCCTGGCTCACCGACAGCCAACCCCCGTTCCAGAGCACATTGATCGCACATCATCAAGAGAATGCCTTGCTCGGCAGCAACTTTTGCCAATCGTTCGCCCATTGGGTCACCGGCTCGCAGCAGATAGGTGTTGTCGTCGAAGAAAAACATCCCAACGACCATTGCACCGTGATTCCCGGCTTCCAATTGCGGCAGAATCATCTTACCGAGCTTGTAGCTAGCGGTGTGTCCTGAAGTAGCGAAGATGTAAGCGACTTTCATATTAGTTGACCCTTTCGATAGTTATATCTTGCGAAACACGCCGTTGATAATAGCCGTAAGCACGCGATCCTGTCAATGCTGATTGAGCAAGGCATGGATCGTCACTCATCGTCTATGATTGAGACAATCTCCCACCGACCAAACGGATCAGAGAACGTCTGCCACTCTTCTGGGCCAAGGGCCATCTCTTCATCGGTCAATAAACATCGTTCTAAGCGCGCTCGTAATGCAGGCTCATCAAGGTCCTGGCCGATAAAGACCAATTCCTGGCGGCGATCTCCCCACCGGTCGTCCCAGATCGCAGCGAGCGCCGCCGCTTCAGCAGGATCGTCCGGCTGTGTTGCGACTGCCGCCCACCATCGGCCACCCGGTTCGATCCGGCAGGATGCACCGGCTTGCGACCAGATACCACACTGTTCCATGCGGGTAGCCAGCCAAAAGATACCCTTCGAGCGCAGTACACCTGGCCATTCCTCGTGGAGAAGTTCCCATAAGCGCTGCGGGTGAAAGGGTCGGCGTGCACGAAAGACAAAGCTCCTGATGCCGTATTCTTCGGTTTCGGGAGTATGCTCACCGCGCAGTTCCTTCAACCAACCGGGCATTCGGGCGGCACGCTCGAAGCTGAAGAGACCAGTATTGAGAATCTGGTCAAGCGGCACCTGTCCGAATACACTGCGAATACAGCGTGCTTCTGGGTTGAGTTTGTGCAACAGCGCTTCCAGGCGCACCAGATCGTGCTCACTTACCAGGTCAGCTTTGTTGAGAACAATAACTTCGGCAAACTCAACCTGATCGATCAGCAGATCAACAACGGTGCGGTCGTCTTCTTCGCCAGCAGCCAGATTGCGGTCGCGCAACTCATCGAGCGAGTATAGATCACGCGGGAAATTGAAGGCATCGACAACGGTGACCATCGTATCAAGACGGGCTATGTCGCTCAGTGAGGTACCATCGGGGTCGGAGAAGGTAAAGGTTGCAGCAATTGGGAGCGGTTCGGCGATACCGGTTGCCTCGATCAACAAGTAATCGAAGCGACCTTCACGAGCCAGGCGAGCAACTTCAACCAGCAAGTCTTCACGGAGGGTACAGCAAATACAGCCATTGGTCAATTCAACCAATTGCTCTTCGGTGCGACTGAGGGCTGCTTCGCCAGATCGGATGAGGTGGGCATCGATGTTAACCTCACTCATGTCGTTGACGATAACAGCAACCCGCAGACCGGCCCGATTAGCCAGAACGTGGTTGAGGAGTGTTGTCTTGCCACTACCAAGAAACCCCGATAGCACGGTAACGGGCAGTGGGTGAGGGTGAGAGTGGGCTTGTTTCATATTGATACTATGTATCTATTTAAGAAGCCAAAAAAGATTCCGCATACGCGGCTTCAAAATGATACCCTATATCAAAATGCGTGTCAAGTCCGTACTCTCTTGCAGATGTAGAAACAGAGGTGAGCGGGAGGGGCGGGTTCCCATCTCGGTCCCGCCGGTCTCCTCCTGAGACGATCATAGACAAAACCAGCGACGCAGCACCGGTTTCAACCGGTGCAACCCTGTTCCATTGCATTGCGGATTGGTGGCTCGCGCAGAAACCAGCGACGTAGCACCGGTTTCAACCGGTGCAACCCTGTTCCATTGCATTGCGGATTGGCGGCTCGCGCAGAAACCAGCGGCGTAGCACCGGTTTCAACCGGTGCAACCCTGTTCCATTGCATTGCGGATTGGTGGCTCGCGCAGAAACCAGCGACGTAGCACCGGCACTGAAACCGGTGCAACCCACGCGCAGCGTCGCCATCAAACAGCTCAATAACGAAACCAGCGACGTAGCACCGATTTCAACCGGTGCAACCCTGTTCCAT
>NZ_JPIM01000137.1 GCF_000735195.1 Chloroflexus sp. MS-G | reverse complement strand
CACTCCCGCCTCTCCGCTCCCCTGTCCTCTCCCGCAGCGCCTATTGCGTGAGGGGGGCCACCGTTCTTTCGCTCCCGCCTCTCGCCTCCCCCTTCCTCTCCCGCAGCACCTATCGCGTGAGGAGGGCCACCGTTCTTTCACTCCCGCCTCTCCGCTCCCCCGTCATCTCCCGCAGCGCCTATTGCGTGAGGGGGGCCGCCGTTCTTTTGCCTCCATCCTCCCCCTTCCTCTCCCGCAGCGCGGGAGAGGAAGGGGGCTAGGGGGGAAGGTGAGGGCCGCCAGGCGTGCACCGCAGCACCGGCGCTGAACCCGGTTTCACCCGGTTCCATCGCGTCGATCCATGATCGTGTCTCAGCACAAGCCCAGGTATTTGATACGACGCTTCGTTGCTCGCCACTTCAGCCGGCGCCCCTGCTGAGCAAAACCACGAGTTTCTGAAAGGCTAAACCTCACCGCAGCGATGGCGCTGGCTCTAGCTCCTTATCCTTCGCTTGTAGACGTGATGGTGTGCTGATGCGCCAACCAATAGATTCTCGCCACGCACCCAGGTGTCGTAAAGCCCTATGTCAACGTGGGTGGGGTTCGCACCCGTTCAAGCTTATACCCAAGCGAGTACATGTAAAACGTACAACATGCCGCCCGAAGCGATTGCAAACGTGGTATGATAAAAAGCGATATGTAGCCATTCCCTGAATCGACAATGACAAAGGAGCCGTGATGCTCACCGATAAAGCTCGTCAGATTATGCACGAATGGATTGCTTCAGATAGTCTACGTAAGCATTGTGAAGCGGTTGCCGCCTGTATGACGCACTTTGCCGAAAAGCAAGGTGCTGATGTCGATCTGTGGACCGCAGTGGGATTACTGCACGATCTCGACTTCGAGCGCTATCCGCATATGCCGGTTGCCGGGCCAGCGACAACGGCTATCTCTGAGGCATTGTTGCGTGGTGATGAACTCCCAGCCGAATTGCCAGGGCATCCCTTCTACGGTGTTGCCTACTTGCGGTCGACGGGCTGGTCACCAGAAGTACTGCGGGCTATCCTCAGCCATGCTGATTACAGTGGAATAGTACCAGAGACACCGCTCGAACGAACACTTTACGCCGTTGACGAACTGAGTGGTTTTGTTACCGCAGTAGCGTTGGTTCGCCCCGATAAAAGTATCTACAGCGTTGAAGTTCCCTCGGTGCGCAAAAAGATGAAAGACAAAGCCTTCGCTGCAAAGGTTAGTCGCGAAGGGATCATCCATGGAGCCGAAGTAATCGGTATGGAGCTTGATGCCCTGATCGGTGAAGTGATTACCGCTCTGCGTGCGGCTGCACCGCGCCTCGGTCTGGTAGGAACAAATGCATGACATTCGCCCCTCATGTCTGGCCGGAGACGGCAGCTATTATTGCGGGCCGCCTGTTCATTGGCGGATGCGACACGGTTGCGTTAGCCGAGCGTTTTGGTACGCCACTGTATCTCCTCGATGAGGCAACATTGCGTGGTGCAATGCGGAGATACCGTACTGCATTCGCGGCTGCGTATCCCGGCCCGACAAGGGTACATTATGCTGGAAAGGCATTACTGAATACGGCGCTGGCTCAAATAGTGGCCCAGGAAGGGCTGGGGCTGGATGTAGTGTCGGCAACCGAATTACTGGTGGCCAAACGAGCCGGCATGCCACTGGAGCATGTTCACCTGCACGGCAATGCAAAGAGTGATCTCGAATTAGAGCGGGCCATTGCCTGGCGAGTCGGGGCAATTGTGGTTGATAACCTTGATGAGCTGGCGCGTTTACGTGCTTTAACGGCCCATCTCGCTTTGCCACAGGGGGTACTGCTGCGGGTAGCCCCGGCCATCGAAGCCGATACTCATGCGCATATCGCAACAGGGAGCGCTACCGCTAAGTTTGGCTTACCGCTCGACAGCCTTGATCAAGCTGTTGCGCAGACACTAACCGCCCCCGGCTTACGCTGGTTAGGCTTCCACGCCCATATCGGATCACAACTCTTTGCGCTCGATCAGGTCACGGCAACGGTTGAGGTCCTGGTAGCACTGGCGGCCCGGTCACGTGATCGCCTTGGGGTCATTCCAGAAGAACTTAGTCCGGGAGGCGGGCTGGGGGTACCTTACACCGCCGATCAGCCAGCAACCGATATTGAACACTACGCACACGTTGTGAGTGCGGCTATGTGTCGGGCCTGTGCACAACATGCTCTTCCGTTGCCACGTCTGACCGTTGAGCCAGGACGTTCAATTGTTGCCCGTGCCGGGGTAGCATTGTATCGGGTGATCGGGCGGAAGGGCGAACGATGGCTGCATATCGATGGCGGGATGGCCGATAACATTCGACCCGCGCTTTACGGTGCTCGTTACAGTGCAATGTTGGCGAATCGGGCCAATGTATCGGCATCCACGAAGCTTGATGTGGGTGGACGTTACTGTGAGTCGGGTGATGTGCTGTTACGCGAGATTGAGTTGCCGTTGGCGGAGCCGGGTGATGTGCTCGCGGTAGCAACAGCCGGTGCGTACACACTGAGTATGGCCAGCAATTACAACCTCGTGCCTCGTCCGGCACTAGTGTTGGTCGGTGATGGAAAGGTGTGCCTGCTTCAGCGCCGTGAAAGCGAGGAAGATGTTCTGGCTCGCGATCAGTTTCTCGACATGTAAGGTGTTTATGAGACAAGATATTAGTTTCTTTTGCCATTGAGTTTTTCATTGGAAAGGGAGGCGGCTTGAACACAGCGCACTCTGCGGAGAGGATTTTAGAGGCTGACCTCTCCGTCGTGAAATATCCTCTTTGCGGTAAACTCTTTTTTGTTTGACCCCATGTTAATCGGGGTGCGAGGTTCGTATGACACATACTCCCCTCTACGGTGGCATTGAAGCTGGTGGCACGAAATGGGTTTGTGCTATTGGGACGGGGCCAGATGATATTCGGGCTAAAACTCGTTTTCCAACTACAACGCCTGCCGAGACGCTAAGCTGCGCTGTCGAATTTTTCCGTGCACATGATTCTGAACAATTGGCTGCAATTGGGGTCGGGTCATTTGGGCCGGTTGATCTCAATCCGCTCTCATCATCGTATGGGTATATCACTACTACACCGAAGCCGGGATGGGCAAATACGGATGTGGTTGGTACACTCCAGCGGGCATTAGGGCGACCCATTGGCTTTGATACTGATGTCAATGTGGCCCTGCTCGGTGAACAACAGTGGGGAGCAGCGCGTGACTGCGACGTTGCTGTGTATATCACGGTTGGTACAGGAATTGGCGGTGGGGCGCTAGTTGGCGGTAGATTGGTGCACGGATTGATCCATCCTGAAATGGGTCATATTCGTCTGGTACGTGATCCAGAACGTGATCCGTTTACCGGTATTTGCCCCTATCACAGTGATTGTCTAGAGGGTTTGGCGTGTGGCCCGGCAATCAAAGCGCGCTGGCATGCGCCGGCTGAACAATTGCCTGCCGATCATCCAGCCTGGGAGCTCGAGGCTGATTATCTTGGTCAGGCAATGGCGACGTTGCTCTGTATTCTTTCGCCGCAACGCATCATTGTTGGCGGCGGTGTTATGAGTCAGCCACACATGTTTCCACGTGTGCGGGCAGCAACGCAGCGGTGGTTAAACGGTTACTTGCAGCATCCCCACATTCTCGTTCACCCCGAACAGTTGATCGTACCGCCAGCGTTAGGGTCACGCGCCGGTGTGCTGGGGGCGATTGCCCTGGCGATGAGAGTAGCAGGGTAGGCAGAGCGGCTCCTTTACGTCTGCAACGTCGGGCGATCAATACGCAGCGGGGTCAGTGCGTTAGGGAAGATACCGGTCTGCACAGCCTCGGCGAGATAACGGCCAATGATGGCAGCAAATGGCATGCCGTGACCAGAAAAACCGCCGACTGCGAACAGGCCAGAATAAGGATGGTAGACAATTGGCAAATAGTCGGAGGTAAAGGCCATTGCGCCTGACCAGCGACGTTCAATGGTAATGCCGGCGAGCGTTGGGAACAGGCGACCAAGACCTGTCTCGAGTGCACCCTGTACTTCAGGGCTAACTTCACCGGCTGGAACACCAACATCGTTATTCGGCGCAATAGCACGACAACCACCGAACAGAACCTGACTAGTGGGAACTTGTTGCCCGTATTCGCCAGTTGAGGTTAGACTGGCGCCGAAGCCACACGCAATAAATGGCGCAACCGGCACCGTGCAGAGCATCTGTCCACGCACCATCTGGATCTGCCGGGCCAGTTCTGGCAGTACGTCACCACTCCAGGCATTGACGGCAACGACAGCGGCAGCCACCTCAATCGAGCGACGGTCGGTTTCAAGGAGTAGACTATTATTGGTGACGACGATGCGTTGAAGTGTGACACCCCAACTGCACTGAGCGCCATAGCGTTGGGCAGCGGCGATCAAACCGTATACTAAGCGACCCGAATGTACCGTACCGGCAGCAGGATTGAAGCGGGCGCCACTCACAGCGGCGCCGAGAGGGATAGAAACCAACTCTTGCGCAGCATCCCGATCAAGCAACTGCGCCGGAAATCCGTCAGCCTGGAGTGCGGCGACAGTCGCACCGGCGAGGGTCAATTGCGCTTCACCGATTGCAAGATTAAGATTACCGTGCAAACGGAGATCGCATTCGATCTGCTCTTGCTGGATCAGCTCAACCATCAGACGCTGACCGGCCAGGCTAAGTGCGTAGAGGTCGCGGGCCGTGGCTGCACCGTAGCGGGCAGTAGCCGCCAGATAGTTCTCGGCCAGACCGGCGGCCAGAATACCGCCATTGTTCCCACTCGCGCCGGCTGCTGGTCCGTAACGATCAATGATTAGCGGCTTAAGGCCAGCACGTGCCAGCCAAAGTGCAGTAGCAGCACCAACGACACCGGCGCCGACCACAACGATCCCGGCAGTTGGCGGCAGGTCGATCCCGGTCAGTGGTGGTTGGTTGAGCGTGGCATGCCAGTACGAAAGCAACATACCATTCCTATGGAGAACACTGCTTCTTCTTTCTATTGTAGCGTAAGTTTCTCATAGGTGAGATAACCGTTCACTGCACCACGATTCGCAACTGCTCACCTGGATGCACCGAACAGATCAGCTCGTAAACGCCGGGACTCCAGTAACGTTGCACGAGACGTTGACCGGGAACGATTTTGAACGGACCGATTGTAACCTCTTCACTATCATTGTTCTGAATAACCAGCGTATCTTTCTGACGCAGATCGATCACAATTGTAGACGGGAAAATGTTCACCACTTCACCAGCAGCAATACGGGCAGCAGTGCCGGGCGGTATCTCGAAGATCAACTGGCGCTGACGGTCAGTTGTCGTTTGCCAGAGAAAGAAACCGCCCGCGCCAATCATGGCGATAGTTGCCAGTAAGATAATGACCCGCACTCGCGTACTAAGGATGGTATTCGACGCCATAGGACATATCCTGTTGCAGGCTCTGGTTACGAGCGAGGCGGATTGCGCAGCAGGGCCTGGACGTCGCTGACAATATCATCAACCGGAGTGCCATGGGCCCAGAGCAGGCGCCAGTTTCCAGCCTGATCGATAGCGTAAATATAACCGGAATGATCAATGGTGTAGCCTAAGCCTGAGTTCGGTAAGTCACGACGAATCGCGGTAACCCCGTAGTCTTTATAAGCTTTTTCGAGCACCGCCCGATCACCGTTCAGCCCCAGAAACGTCGGGTGAAATGCTGCCAGATAGCGTTGCATCAGATCAGGCGTATCACGTTCAGGATCAACTGATACGAGGACAACCTGGACTTTTTCGGCGTCGTTCCCAAGCTTCTCCATCACGCGTTTCAAATCACCAAGCGCAGTAGGGCAAATATCCGGGCAATGCGTAAACCCAAAAAAGAGCAGCACAATCTTACCGCGATAGTTACTGAGACGGAACTCATTACCAAATTGATCGGTAAGGGGTAATTCTGGCGCCGGATTAGGTGGTTCAAGCACCGTACCACGAAATTCATAGGCACCGCAGCTACTGAGAAGGAGTGCGCTGAGTATGGCAAGGATTGATAAAAAGATGCGTTTCATAAGAGTACCTGCAATCAGAACAAGCGGAACCTGTTTGCTGCTTACCGTATTATCAGCTCTACTGTGATGGATGCAGTGACGGCGCACGTCTGTTGAGCATTTGCTGCTGTTGGATAGCGGAGGGGACAGATTTCATGCTGTCCCCTCCTTATCGATATCGACTCTGGAAGGATTCTACGGCTTACGCACAGGTGCCTTGACCTCAATCGTCTTACCGCTGCGGGTTGTGAGCTTGATCACCACCTCTTCACCTTCCTTGAGATCGCGGGTCAGACCGATAAGCATTACATGGAATCCGCCGGGCTTCAGTTCAACCTGGCCGTTTGCTGGGACTTCAATGGCTTCAACCTGCCGCATTTGCATCACATTGTTTTCCATTATCACGTTATGCAGCTCGACTGTCTTGGCTACATCGCTCTCGGCTTTGACAATCGCGTCGGCATTGGCACTATTATTGACCAGCACCATGTACGCGGCGCTTACGGCTTGACTGCCATACTCATGGCCGTGACCATGACCATGACCATGACCACCTTCCATACCGGCCATTGGTGTTGCCTGGCCCATGTTGCCCTGCATGTTGCCCATAGCACCGGATTGATCGCCTGCCATATTCATCATCGCTGCACGTACCCAGGGGTCACGGACTGTAATGCCAGCAGTTGCGCTCTGACCTGTGCTCTGGTTCGCACCACACCCAACCAGTAGTACCATTAAGAGAGTTACTCCCAACAGCGTAAAAAAGCGTCGCATAGTATCACCTCGCAAGAGAGTACATCGTCTTACACATATAAACTACAGATACGGTGCTTCCTTAACCTGCCACCCAGAAGCACGTCTTGCGAGGTGGTGGGGGATCGGGCGGGACGATGAATGATGAAAGGGGAATGGTTATGCGTGTTGTCATCCGCCGAATGACAATGTACATCCCAATGACTGTGATGAGGGCAAATGGCAGCAAATCGTACCGTACTGGTGGAGTGTTGGTCTCGTGTTGGGTAGAAGGATGGGGCACATTGCATAGAAAATGCTCAATCCCCGCCGCGTGGACACGCGGCAGGTGGAAGCAGTGAATGATGCACGAGAGTGCCGGCCATGGCCCAATCAGGAAGGCCAGTATCCACAGGATGACGGTACGATGTACCGTATTTGCACCAAAATGCACAATCATCACAGGTAGTATACATCAAACTTCTCAAACCGATGGTAGAGATTTTGTAACCAGTGTTCGATTGTTGTTATGCCGTATGGTAATGCTTTCTCGCCTGAGAATGAGGGATATCAACTCGCAACTTGAGCACCAGATCAGAAACTCGGCTTTCCGATTTTGCTCATTCTATTCGTTCATCCCCGCACGACTATCCCCGATGCACACGGCTTACCCCCGGTGTGTGGGTTTCTGGGCCATGTCTGCCATCATTCGCGAGACGAACCCTGCGAGGGTGGATTGGGAAGCTACCCCTCCTGTTGCCATATCCAGGCACCGGCTGGCCTGCCAACGAGATAGTGATGACCGCCAGCATCACCGGCTACCGCGTAGATCACGTATCTGTCCCAACCAATCCACGTCGCAAACAGTTCATCGGTTGTGCTACGCCAGGCCATCGCGTGATTCAGATCACGATGTTGGAGCGCAGTCCAATCGGAGGGTATTTCGATAGCAATAAATAGTGGGTCGGCGAAAACGGAGCGCAAGCGGAGGCCCTCATTCAAGATGGCAACATTCGGCAGATTACTGAGCTGAAACCGTTGGCGTTTGTCAGATAAGCCCTGCCGACCGTGCGAAGTAACCGGTAACCAGGTTACGCCAAATCGTGAGGCAGTGACCAGGTTCTGCTCGTTGCGTACCAGATAGTAGCCGCGCACAAATTCACCAGCAACAGCATGCAGGTGATTGAAATTGAGTATGGCATTCGGCAGTTGTAGCGGATCGACCGTCCAGTGGATGCAGTGTAAACCGCTAGCCAGCGCCAGACGCGCCTGTTCCTGTTTCAAACGAGTAGCGAGACCGTGCTGCCGGTAAGCCGGGTCAACGGCTAGCACTTGCGACTCAATTGCCAGTTCGTTCTTCGCCGTGGGTGAGCAGCCGAAACGTAGGAAACCGAGCAGGAACCCAGCCAATTGACCGTCAACAGTACCGACAAGGGCAGTGCCAGGACCGAATTCGCGGCTAAACAGGTCAGGCGGATAGGGTTGACTGCCCCATACCTTACGGTAGAGGGTAGTGATGGCGTCCAGATCACCGGCTTGCGGCGGCCCAATCCAGACACCGGCAGGACGCGGGGCAGTAGGAGTAAAGGTTGTACCGTCGGTTGGACGGTAGATAATGGCCGGTGTTTTAGCAAGTGCCGCTTGAACGGCTGCATCGGCGAGCCGCTCGTGTATCTCGTGGAGGCGAAGGGTGTAGTGGCGATTGTTGTTGATGATCGCCCGCGGAAAGAGAAGACCGATCCCGCTAAGGCGTTCACCTGTGTAGAAGGCTACCACCAATCCGCCCATGCGCGGAAACGTGCTCTTGACAAAATGGGGCGGAATAAAGGCTGGATTCTGCGCAGCACCTGCCTGTTGCCACAGCGTATCAATCGTTGCGTTCCAGTTGCGGTCAGTTGGATCAAGATAGTGTGCGGTCAGGACGGTTTGCATTGTTGACTCCACTGCAAAAAGGTGAACTTTCCACCACAGAGGCCATGGCGATCGCAGAGACTAAAGATAATTTTATCTTTCATTGAAAAGAGGGTTGTGAAACTTTTTCTTCCATGCGTCCAATGGCCAAAAATTACTTACATGCTCTGTGTACTCTGTGTGCTCCGTGGTGAGTTTGTGCAGTGGACTCATTGTTATCACCGAACAGGTCGTGACGATGTGTTGTTGTTCCATTATACTGCGGCATTCTGGTCAATGATGGTTCGTTGCCGTGTGTTGTGGATGTTGTCGCTAAGTCAATAGTTGCCACCTGTACCGAATATGTTGTGACTTCTTTCTGTTTGAAGACGAATCGTAATGCTATAGTTGTCACAAGGAATATATGCGGTCAGCGTTGACCGGAGGAGGCATGTATGACCAGCCCAAACGTAGCAATTGACAAAGAGATTGATGCTCGTGGCAGCCATTGCCCTGGGCCGATGATGGAACTGATTAGAGGTATCAAGAGTGTGCCGGTTGGCTCGGTTGTCGCTGTATTGTCGAGTGATCCTGGCTCGGCGAAAGACATTCCGATCTGGGTACAAAAGGCAGGACACGAGTTTATCGGTGCCTTCCTCGAACAAGGATTTACCCGCTTTGTCGTGCGCAAAATGCGTTGATAAGTGTTTATCAGGATTAGATTGAGTGTGCGCCCACCGGTGAGGTGTGGTGCAAGGTGGCTATCGGCCTCGTAGCCGATACCGAGAAGGTAACGACTATGATAGTCAAACAGATTGTGATTTTGGGTGGCGGTGTAGGTGGTACACTGGTTGCTAACCTACTGGCCAGTCAATTGACGCGCAAACAGGCCCAGATTACATTGATTGATCGCACCGGCAAACATATCTACCAACCCGGCTGGCTCTACGTGCCGTTCGGTGGCCCGCCACCCGAACGTTGGGAGCGCAGTGAGCGTTCGTTGTTGCGTCGTGCGGTAGATTTGATTGTTGGCGATGCAGTACGGATCGATCCACACGAGCGTTATGTGGAAATGGCCGACGGGGCACAAGTGCCGTTTGACTATCTCGTGATTGCGACCGGCGCACGACTTGAGCCGTCTGCGGTGCCCGGTTACAGCGAGGGTGCACACCATTTCTACAGCGCGGAAGCTGCGCTGCGGCTGCACGCAGCGTTGCGTGAATTTAGCGGTGGTCGGATCGTCATTGGTGTGGCGGATATTCCCTACAAGTGCCCACCGGCGCCGCTGGAGTTCACGTTTCTGCTCGAGGATGAACTACGTAAGCGTGGTTTGCGTGAGAAAACCGAGATTACGTATCTTTCGCCGATTGGTCGCGTCTTCACTATCGAAAGCGTATCTCAATTCGTGACGCCGCTGATGGAAGAGCGAGGTATTCAGTACGAACTCTTCTTCAACACCGAGCAGATTGATCCCGTCAACCGCACTATTTCATCGCTTGAAGGAACGACCTTACCCTACGATCTGTTGGTATTGGTACCACCACATCGGGGAGCAACGATCATCAGTGAGTCGGGGTTGGGTGATGCGCAGGGTTGGCTACCCACCGATCGAGAAACACTGCAACACAAACAGTTTCCGTACATCTACGGAGTAGGTGATGCGACCGATCTGCCGGTGAGTAAGAGTGGCGCCGCTGCGCATTTCGAGGCTAAAGTGATCGCCCACCGGATTGCCGGTGAAATCAAAGGCAAACCGAGTGATGAACGGTATCAGGGTCAGGTGATGTGCTTTCTCGAGACCGGTTATGGTCAGGCCACCCAACTGGTCTTCGATTACACGCATCCACCCCATCCACCAAAGCCGAGCGCCTATTATCACTACGAAAAGGCGTTGCTCAATCGGGCCTACTGGCATCTGATACCGACTGGAATTGTCTAG
>NZ_JPIM01000136.1 GCF_000735195.1 Chloroflexus sp. MS-G | reverse complement strand
CGTACCCCGGTGGCAGCGGGGGTCATCGGTAGCAGATGCGTGCGGTTCGTCGCTATCACGCCATCGTCGAACAGACCTCATCGAATGTACCCCAATGTATCCCAAAGCAAAAACCTCTCGCGCAGGCCTGGCAACGTTGACGATCACGGTAGGTTTATGGTAAGATAAGGGCCGTTGCTCGGTAAACGGAACAGGTAAAGGAGAGCGCTGTGAGCGCAAAGAAAATGAAAGTATTACTCCTCCGGGATGTAGAGCACCTGGGGAAAGCAGGTGAAATCAAAGATGTAAGCGGTGGTTTTGGCCGTAATTATCTGCTGCCAAAAGGGTTTGCAGTTTTGGCAACCAAGAGCCACATTAAGCAGGCTGAGGAACGGCTGGCTGCTCAGCGTCGGCGAGCAGAAGCGGCTCGCAGAGAAGCTGAAGCACTGGCAGCCAAACTGTCAGCACTGACGTTAACATTTACGGCGAAAGTCGGTGAGCAAGATCGGCTTTACGGTTCGGTTACCAATGCCGACATCGCTACGAAACTGCGTGAAGAGGCCGGCATCGAGATTGACCGGCGCAAAATTGCGTTGGAAGACCCGATCAAGCGTACCGGTGAATATGAGGTACTGGTAGAACTGGCCGGTGGTATTACTGCAACTCTTAAGGTAGTGGTTGTCGGCGAATAATTCACACGTATCATAATCACTGAGTTTTGCCAATGTGCCGCATATTGCGGCACATTGGCGTTTTATAAACGTGATGTGGATAACTGGTGGGAAACAGGGGAAAAACGGTGGAAAAGCGGGAAGATCGGATTGAACGTAGCGTTCCCTTTGATTTACAGGCAGAGCGGGCAACCCTTGGCTCGATCTTGCTTGAACGTGACGCCATCATCGCTGTCGCCGGTTGGCTCCCTGCCGAATACTTTTACCTGGAAAAGCATGCCCTGATTTACGAGGCGATGCTGGCCTGCTACAACCGGCGGGAACCGGCGGATCTAGCTACCGTTGCCGCCGAACTTCGCCGACGTGGTCAGCTTGAATTGGTTGGCGGCCTGACCATGCTGAGTGAGCTGGTCACCGAAGTACCAACCGCAGTGCACATTGAATATTATGCTCGGATTGTTGAACGAACGGCTCTCTTGCGTCGCCTGATCGAGGCTGGCGGTCGAATCGCAGCGATGGGCTACGACGAATCAAGTGATCTCGAAGAGACCCTTGATCGAGCGGAAGCAGAACTCTTTGCGGTCTCGCAGCGGCGCAACAATCAAGACTTTGTCCATATTGGTCGGGTGGTCAATACGCTCTTCGCTCAGATCGAGTCGATGCAGGAGCGGCGTGGTGAGGTTATAGGGGTGCCGACCGGTTACCCTGACCTCGATGCACTGACCGGTGGGTTGCAACCCAGTGACCTGATCATTCTCGCGGCTCGGCCTAGCGTTGGGAAAACCTCGCTCGCTCTCTCGCTGGCCTACAATGTGGCGTTTCAGACCAATGGCACGGTCGCTATCTTCAGCTTGGAGATGAGCCGTGAACAACTGGTTCAGCGTATGCTGGCAATGCATACCGGTATTGACATGCAACGCTTACGCACCGGTAATCTACGCGGTGAAGAGCTGAGTTTAGCAATCGAAGGACTTGGTGTCCTCTCCGAACTCCCTATCTACATTGAAGACACGCCAGGGCTGAGTATCACCGATGTTCGTGCTCGCGCTCGTCGGTTACACAGTGAAGTGGGCATTACCTTGGTGATGATCGACTACCTGCAATTGATGTCGGGGCGACGCACCGATAATCGGGTGCAAGAGGTCAGCGACATCAGTCGTGGGCTGAAAGCACTGGCCCGCGAACTGAATGTACCGGTGATTGCCCTTTCTCAGCTCTCGCGTGCGGTGGAGGGGCGACAAAACCATGTGCCAATGCTCAGCGACCTACGCGAGTCGGGATCAATTGAGCAAGACGCCGACATTGTGATGTTTATTTATCGTGAGGAATTATACGATAAAGACACAGATAAGAAAGGGATAGCCGAGATTCATATCGCGAAACATCGCAATGGCCCGCTTGGGGTCATTCCATTGCGTTTTGAGTCGCGCACGACCCGCTTCCAGAATCTTGAGCGTTATAAGGCGCCAGAAGGGTTCTGAGTGCCTGTCTGAAAAACTCGTCGTCATACGTCACGATACGACAGAGTTGTATGGCGGGGCAAGGTGGCGCTAAAAGAAAGTCACCGCCTCATTCCTGCGGATGAGCCGCCCTGTCAGGTAGAAAAAAGGGGTAAAGCTACCAGGCTTTGCTATGCTTGAACGCTCTTGCCAAAATTACTCCGATATGGTAGTATATAGGGCGCGAAGGCGGGTAGCTCAATTGGCAGAGCAGTGGCCTCCAAATCCACCGGTTGCAGGTTCAAGTCCTGTCCCGCCTGCCAATTTTTATGCCGGCCAGCCAGTCGGGGGCGTGGCAGAGTCCGGTTTAATGCGTCGGTCTTGAAAACCGAAGGACGTAGCAATGCGTCCCGTGGGTTCGAATCCCACCGCCCCCTCCATAATCTGATACGGGGAGGTCGCATAGTGGCTGAGTGCGGCGGTTTGCTAAACCGCTAGGGGGGCAACCCCCTCGAGGGTTCGAATCCCTCTCTCCCCGCCACCAGCACTCGCAGTTATCGCGAGTGCGTTTTTTATTGCTTATTCTCTTTTCTATCGTATCGCTACTGCCTGACTGGGAAAGCGTTAAATGCCTCTCCCCCATTTTCCTTCCTCTCCCAAACTGAGCAAGGAAGGGGATGCTCCGGTCGGGTTTAGAATTCATTCCTCCCACTGCAATGACAAGGCATCATTGGCGAGACCACGGAAGCGTGGTCACAGACTATTGTCAGAACAGGACAATACGAACCTTCGCACACAGGGACGGGTTGAGCACACCCGCCCCTATCACCCCTGAGACGAGATGGTCTTGCCTACAAGACACGAATGCCTTCCCACCACGGCTAACGCTCACGTAAGCGCCGTTTCACCGCATTGTCAAGATCGGCAATAGTAATGCCGTACACGTCTAGCAATGCTGCTGGTGTCAGTTCTTTACTTAGATTACCGAAGGTTGTTCCGAAACCGACAGAGAATAGAGGCATCCGGTCGATCACTCTGTCTGTTGGTACGTTGCTGAAGAAGCGGTAGAACTGCACGAATGAGTCCATACCGTAGGTTTCAATCAGGTAACGTACCGTCTCACCTGAGAAGATATACTCATAGCCTACACTTTGTCCGAGGATATCATAATCACCCAGACGCTCGGCACCGGTAAGTTGTTCTAGACTCAACCGATCTAGCCAGCCATCTTCAAGCAGAGAACGACGGAGGTCGGGAGTAAGTTGATCGGCAAAATACATGGCCGCACCTTCGACAAGCCAGATTGGCGTGAAGAAGCGGGTTTCGCGAGCAAGCGCTAGATGAACTAATTCGTGCCTGATGGTAGCCAGTCGGCCGAAGGCACCATTGTCATCAGGTTGGCGGCTAAATGCTTCGCCGTTGATGTAGAATGCGCGCCCAATAACTTGTATCTGATCATCAGTAAGGTGATACAATGACAACGCTGCACCGAGCGTTCGCGATCCCAAACGAGTTTGGTTGTGAAAGTCATCCTGCGTTGGTATGAAGTAGAGAACGAATCGCTCCTCTAGAAGTAGGCCAGTGGTTTGCAGATCGCGATAGGCCTGCTCACATTCCTGAGCTACTTTGTTCAGGATCGTTTCAGCACCCGGTCTTGAGATGATCAGGAAATGCGGTGTTTCCTGCACAATAACGTCGTCAGTCCACCAGAAGGGTGGAACATCCTCCAGTTCATACGAGCCGATAATCCACTGATCCTGTTGCCATTCGAAAGTATAGCGTACAGTATGCTGGAAGGGATTATTCTGGGAAATACCTCGCAACTGATAACGCAGGAAAACGGCGATCCTTTCAATCCGTCCTCTTTCCCAATCTTGGTCGACCAGTACGGTTGAGGGCGATATACTCAACTGATAGGTATGCAGAGGGAGTTGCTGGCTGCGCATGAAGATTGTTTGCTGTTCCTGCTGCAAGTCGGTCGCGAATGTTGCCAAGTATGCGTTCAGGTCACCGGTAATCACCGCGTTGGCCTGCCGTTCGAGCACACTCGTCAGTTCGCGCAGAACAAGCTGTTTCGCGGTAGGTGTCACGGTTGGCGGTGGTACATCACTACTTGCTGAAGTGATGGCAGCGCTGACCAGACCTGATCTATTGAAGCGAAGGGTGGCAGTGGCGTAAGTGGGAAAGACGAACCTCATTTCGGCTAGCTGTTGCGGACGCGGAAATGCGATCTCACCCACATATGCCTGACCGGGAAGCCAGCCTTTGGGAGGGGAAATGCCTTCCATCAGACTGGTACTCACTTGCAATGGTTTATACGCCGCAAACTCGGCATCGAGCAGGCGTGCATCATTGCCTGTCAGCCCTTTCCCTAGATAGTACTCTCGTTGCAGCGTATTCACGAAAGCGAGGGTAAAGATGATCTTGTCTTCGGTCAGGGTAAGGGAGTCTACGCGAAGAATGATTGGCACTAGTGCTCTCTGCGAGCTATACAGCTCAAGTGTTATAGAGTATGTTCCCGTGGGAGGTTGGAGTGCCGATGGCATCGGTTGATCGAGTCGAAAGCTAATCGGCTCATACCAGGGAACCTGCAACTGGTATGGTTCACCACCCTGTGGGATGGGAAACACCACATCGCCAACATTTGCCTGGCCGGGTACAAAGCCGTCTGACGGCGAAAGCAATCGCAAATTGTCGCTAAACTCGATTGCTTCATATTCGTTACCTGCCGCATCAGATAGCCGGAGATCGCGTCTGATAAGACCACCAGTGATGTAGGCTTCTTTGTCGGCAACGTTGCGAAAGCCAATGTGCAGGATCAAATGTTCGTCGGTCAAGGTTGCGTGGTAGAGGATGAAATGAACGTTCTTCAGAGCGCCCTGTGTGCTGGAAGCCTGTTTATTAATGAGATAGCTTCCTTTCACTGGAGCTGGAACAATAGTAGATTGTGGGCGCGGCGGAAGTGTGGGTTCTGACTGAGATGAGGTCATTTCTGGCGATAGTGCAGCGACCGGAGAAGATGGTTTAGGTAATTCAGCAATTGTGGAAGTAGCTTCAGGAACCGTAGTTACCGAGGGGATTGTTCCAGTACAAGCGGTCGTGATGAGCAACAGAACACCTGCTACCAGTGCCAGGAAGGCGTTGAGCTTCATACATGCATCTCCTTGAACGTGGGTCACGCACCTGTGCGGAGATAACGACGATATTGCTCTGCTACGATTAGGCAGTGAGCATCGTTATGGAATGTACAAAACGCGCATTCGCCATGATTAAGTTGAGAGATTGAGGACGGCAATGTGTGAAACTGACAGAGAATGCTCAAACCTACCGTGCTGCATCGAGCAAGACATCGTGCCGTACAGATCACAGAGGGCGGAGATGTAGTGAGGAGCGTGACGAATGAACAACCTGTTCCTACCTGATTCAATTACCAGAACAACAATCGTCGGTTAACTGGGTTGTAAGAAGATGTATTCTGGGTACATCGATACTGTATCACATGTAAACATATACCAACAAGACGCGATTAAAATAGAATTAGTGAAGAACTATTCACTAATAATCGTATTTTTAACCAGACATTCTTAGGGATATATGAAATAATCGCAGTATCAATGATAAATACTTCTAATTTAGGACGTTCAATCATCGGGTTTCCAATACTTGAATACAACGCTTGGCAAGAGCAGATCGACTATTCCAAATACCGGCATTCAGGTTTCATTCGTTACCCTTCCGCAAATGACGATACCTGCTCCGGGCAGGCAATGAAACTACAGACATCACTCATACAGGCGAGACCGGTTGCCACCTCGCTCGCTGACCTTTCTTTACCTCTCATCCTATGCTGGCAGCGTTGAAAATCCTATTTCCATCCTACGACTGACGACAATCGCTCGCAATCTGGTTTATACTGCTTTGACGATATTTGCCTTGTCAGGAGTTGGTATGTACCACCTGCGTCTCTTATTTCCCTACATCTATCGCTACCGTCATCGGATGATCGCCGGTCTCCTGGTGGCAGCGTTTGGCGCAGCGGTCAGTGCGCTAAGCCCGCTCGTATTGCGGCTGGCAGTTGACAGCCTGGCGGATGGGACCATTGAGCCGCACCGACTGCTCTGGTTTGGTGACGCATTGATCGGTTTGGCAGTAATCGATGGTGGTATGAAGTTCGTCCAACGGATGTTGATTGCTGTCACTTCATACCGGATCGAGAATGATCTGCGGGCCGATCTGTTCGACCGACTGCTAAGCTTTGATCAAATGTTTTACCAACAGAACTATACCGGTGACCTAATGGCCCGCCTCACCAACGATTTGAGCGCGGTAAGACAATTTCTTGGGCCTGGCTTAAATGGCGCAGCTACGGCAGTGTTGACGTTTCTGGCGGCGACTGTTTTGATGATGCTCGTTGATCCTCTGCTTGCACTGATTGTGGTATTGCTATTGCCGATGGTAACGATTGTGTTTGTTGCTATCGGTGGGCGGATGCGGCAGGCCTTTCACCGTGTACAGAATCAGTTCGGTGTCCTATCAACACGGGCTCAAGAGAACTTTGCCGGGATTCGAACAGTGAAGGCATTTGCGCAAGAAGAAGCTGAGATTGCTGTCTTTACTGCTGACAATGAGCGCTACCGTAAACTCAATCTCCACTATGTGTTACTTTCCGGTACGCTATGGCCAGCAATGACCCTCTGTCTAGGCTTGATTACTGCTCTGATTTTGTTGGTTGGTGGTCAGCAGGTCGCTGCCGGTACCCTTACTATCGGTGAGCTGGTACAGTTCAATGCCTACCTGGCTCTCCTGGCGTTTCCAATGATTATTTTGGGATGGATGGTCAATTTATTCCAACAAGCAACCGCATCACTCGAACGTTTGAATGATATTTTGCGTTATCAACCGATGATCAGCTCACCATCAACCCCACGGTTACCGCCTGGTTATGGATCAATCGAGTTTCGCAAGGTTGGAGTACGCGCCAATCACAGCGATCAGTGGTTGCTCCGCGATTTGTCGTTTCAGGTACCGGCGGGGAAGGTGTTGGCAGTTGTCGGTGCTACTGGCGCAGGCAAGACGACCCTGGTTAACTTGCTGGGCAGAGTCCGTGATCCCGATGAAGGACAGGTACTGATCGATGGGATCGATGTACGTGAACTTGAGCTGGCAGCTCTGCGTCGAATGATCGGGTATGTGCCTCAGGAGAGTTTTCTGTTCAGCATGCCGCTGCGTGAGAATATCGGTTTTGGAGTGGCAACGGTTGATCCGGCACGACTTGACCATGTGATCGAGATGTCACGACTGAGCAACGACCTCGATCAATTTCCTGATGGAATCGACACAATGGTGGGTGAACGTGGTGTTACTTTATCCGGTGGTCAGAAACAGCGGGTGGCAATCGCACGTGCGTTGATTCGCGATCCACGCATCTTGATACTCGATGATGCGCTAAGTAGTGTTGATACCCACACTGCTGCTCAAATCCTGGCCGGTCTGCGGGCTGAAATGAACGGACGGACGACAATCATCATCGCGCAGCGAATTGCAACGGTACGCGATGCCGATCAGATCATCGTGCTTGACGATGGTCAGATTGTTGAACGCGGTTCGCATCAAGAGCTGTTAGCGCGCAACGGACGCTATGCAGCCATGTATCGTCGGGAGCTGCTGGCGGCTGAGCTTGAACGTGAAGAATAAAGACGAGGAATCATAACCCTGTGTTACCGCAGCTAAGGAGTTTCACGTGGTACATCATGCTAATGATGACACCATTCTTGGTAAAGCCTATGATGGGCGCTTAGTACGTCGGTTGGCGAAGTATGTGATGCCTTATTGGCGGCAATTCAGTGTGGCAATTTTACTGCTGATCGGGGCGATTCTGTCTGATCTGCTACCACCATTGTTGCTCCAGCGCGCCATTGATGGCCCGATTCGGGCTGGTGCAGTTGATGGTGTCTGGCCCTATTTTGTAGCCTTCGTTAGTACACTGCTGATAAATTTTGTATTTCGCTACAGTCATTCCTATTTCATCAACAGTGTTGGTCAGCAGGTTATGAAGGATTTACGGGTTGCGATCTTTCGTCACGTTCAGTACCTGAGCCTCTCTTTCTTCAATCGCAATCCGGTAGGGCGTTTAATCACTCGGATTACGAATGACGTTGACGCACTTAATGAATTTCTGACCCAGGGTGTGGTAATGATTGTAGCCGACCTGCTGACCCTGGTCGGGATTATCGTGGTAATGTTCGTGCTCAACTGGCGATTGGCATTGATCAGTCTGGCAACGCTGCCAGTGCTAGTACTGATCGTGTCAATCTACCAACGCTTTATGCGGGCTACCTACCGGTTAGTACGGCAGCGATTGGCCCGAATCAATGCGTTTCTCAGCGAACAGATCAGTGGGATACTGGTAACACAACTCTTCAACGCCGAGGAACGCAGTCGAATGGCGTTTGCCCGTTTGAGCGATGATTATATGCAGGCCAACATTCGGTCAGTGCTCATCTTCGCGATCTTCATACCGTCGGTTAATCTCTTGGCCGCAATTGGTACAGCAGCACTGCTCTGGGGTGGGGGCAATGGTGTATTAGCCGGTTGGGCATCGCTCGGTATGCTAGTCGCTTTCATTCAATATCTTGAACGTGCCTTTCAGCCGATCCGTAATCTAGCTGAGCGGTATACAGTCTTGCAATCGGCAATGGCCTCGGCAGAACGGATTTTTGCAGTACTCGATACCGAGGCTGAAGTGCGCGATCCAGTACACCCCCGCTCATTGCCGACGCCGGTACGAGGCGAGATCGAACTGCGTAACGTTGTGTTTGGCTACCATCCGAATGAGCCGGTACTGCGCGGGATCAACCTCCATATCCCGGCCGGACAATCAGTTGCAATCGTGGGGGCAACCGGCGCCGGTAAAAGCTCATTGGTCGGTCTCCTCGCCCGCTTTTACGATGTTCAGGAAGGAAGCATTACCCTCGATGGGATCGACATTCGTGAGTTAAAGCAGGCCGAGCTACGCCGTCACATTGCCGCAGTGCCACAAGACCCGGTGTGTTTCAGCGGTACGATTGCCAGCAACATTCGTCTACACAACGATGCGATCAGTGATGAACAGGTGCGCGCTGCTGCCGAAATGGTGGGTGCCCATCGGTTTATCGAACGCTTGCCAGGTGGATACAATCATGAAGTGCGTGAGCGCGGCGCCAATCTCTCAATTGGTCAACGCCAGTTATTGGCGTTTGCCAGAGTGATTGCCTTTAATCCCGAAGTATTACTCATTCTCGATGAAGCTACCAGCAGTGTTGATACCGAGACCGAGGCCCTAATTCAAACAGCTTTGACGCGACTGATGCGTGGTCGTACCAGCATCATTATCGCCCATCGGTTAAGTACTATTCGGCATGTGGATCGGATTGTCGTGTTACACAAAGGTCGTGTGGTTGAAGATGGCACGCACGATGAGTTGCTGGCGCGGCGCGGTTACTATTACCGGTTGTATCAATTGCAGTTTGCGGGGATGACCGGATAAGCGATGGTTTGGGATGGATCACCACAGAGAGCACAGAGCAATGCTTTGGTCGTTGCGTACCTGCGTACCGTTGAGAAGCCGTGGGCATCCAACAGTACAGTAACCGGTTGGAATCACCACAGAGAGCACAGAGAGCACAGAGCAGTGCTTTGTGCGCTGAGAGAGTGTCTGAAATGTATCTGGTCGAGGGTTTTGATGTATCCTTAGATGGTATGAACGAACAAAACACACGAAAACCCTATCCTACCGACCTTACGGATGCCGAATGGCAACGGATTGCCCCCGCTCTGCCGGAACGGACGTCACCCCGAGGGCGACACCGCGTCCATGCGTACCGGGAGATTCTGAACGCTATCTTCTCTATCTTGCGCAGTGGGTGCGCCTGGCGGATGCGTCCCCACGACGTGCCCCTCTGGGAGAGCGTGTATCATTCCGTTCGGCTCTAGCGACGGGATGGAACCTGGGTGCGTATCCATGCTGCCCTCCGCACGGACGTGCGCGTTGCCGCAGGGCGAGCGGCAGAACCGAGCGCTGCGATTCTGGACCGCCAGTCGGTCACAACGACGGAAAACGGGGGCCGCGCGGGGCTGATGCTGGCAACAACGTCTACGGACGCACACGCCATCTACTGGTGGGTCCCGTGGGCGTGGTGGTGACGGTGGTGCATGCCGCCGATATCCAAGACCGGGACAGGGCACGGTTGGTGGTGGGCAACCTCCATAGGAAGCAGTCGCGCCTGCGGATGATGTGAGCCGATGGGGGCGATGCCGGCCAGGTGGTGGAATGGGCGCAGCGCGTTGGTGGCTGGCCCCTGGCCAGCAGCAAGCGTCCCGATGGGGTATCGCGCTTCCACGTGTTGCCAAGACGCTAGGTGGTGGAACGGACGGTTGCCTGGCTGGGAACGTATCGTCGCTTGCGTAAGGACGACGACGCACGCACCGATACGAGCGAAGCGCTCATGGATGCCGCCATGATTCACGTGATGGTGAGACGTTTGGCCCACATCTATGCCAACGTCTCTTCATAGAATGTTCAGACACTTTCTCAGGACGCGGGCTACAGGCCGGCGCTACCTAGGGCCGCGGCTGTTGTCAGGTCGCGGGCTAAAGCCCGGCTAAAGGCCCGCGCTACCTAGGGCCGCGGCTGTTGTCAGGTCGCGGGCTAAAGCCCGCGCTACCTAGGGCCGCGGCTGTTGTCAGGTCGCGGGCTGAAAGCCCGCGCTACCTAGGGCCGTGACTGATGTCAGGTCGCGGGCTGAAAGCCCGCGCTACAAGGCCCGCGCTCCCCAGGGCCGCGGCTGTTGTCAGGTCGCGGGCTGAAAGCCCGCGCTACAAGGCCCGCGCTACCTAGGGCCGCGGCTGTTGTCAGGTCGCGGGCTGAAAGCCCGCGCTACCTAGGGCCGTGACTG
>NZ_JPIM01000135.1 GCF_000735195.1 Chloroflexus sp. MS-G | reverse complement strand
GAGAGCGGAAGGGGGCGTGGGGGGTAGGGGAGGGGGCCTGCCCTCACCCCCGGCCCCTCTCCCGCGCTGCGGGAGAGGGGAGGAGCGCAGAAGCGCCCTGCGACGATCCCCCCCTTCCTCTCCCCCGGCGTGGGAATTGTAAGCGACACGAACGCAGCGAGAGCGTCAAGTATCATCTCCCCCTTCCTCTCCCACAGCGTGGGAGAGGAAGGGGGGCTAGGGGGGATGGTGAGGGCCAGGGGGGATGCAACACGTCACAGACACGCCTGCATTACCTCATCGTTATGGCCATGTGACAGTAATTGTCGCATTTAATCGCTCAAGTGCAATACTGGCATAGCGGCTGATACCAATCCGCTCAATCGTTGGGGTGACGACCACGCCATCTACCGTCATTGTCACCTCTTCACCGACAGCTTCTGGCAAGAGCAGACGTACAGAGGCCGTTTGGCCACTACCGGTTATGTATAGTTGTATTCCCCGTTCGTTACGTTGCCAGCGGTACGCGAGGTAGCCATCGGATGCCGGGTAGTGTACTACCACCTCAGCCCTGGTAATAGAAGGTTCTACCGGCCAGCGTGGACTGACGATAGTATCCTCGTAACGACTGGAGTCATCAACGATTCCGGCCAGACCCTCGAAGAGTGCGCCCAACATCGCACTGGCTCCCCAGCCATCGGTAGGAATAGTATCAGGCCCCGAGATGCCAGGCCGACCGTCAGGATAGTACCAGAGGTAGGAAGCGTTGGTCAGACGCAGGAGATTGGCATAGCGGCGTAAAATGTCGAGTCCATACGGCTCGAAGCCAAATGTGAAGGCGCCACGAGCCAGTTCACCACCAACCAGCGGCATGATCCCACCATTGACATACTCGCCGGGCTGTTCACCTTTGCCGCCTGCCATCCCAAAGCTCCCTGCTGGAAAAGGCGGGTCAATGCTGTACCACTCGGCAAAGGCGCGGTTGAAATCGCGACGGGCGTAGTAGGTTTCAATAATGGCCTGTGCCTGCCCTACAGAAAGTACACGACGGTTAAGCGCATACGCATTCGAGAGGCTGAGCTGGGTAGACGGATCAACACCGGTTGGAGTGAACGTAGGGTCTTCAGGAATAAAATGGGTAAAAAAGCGGCCATTCCACGCCAACTCGTTTAAGCGCTGCATGATAGCATCAGAGAGTTCGTAATACTGCTGCGCTCGCTTTGGATCGCCAACCCGATTCTCAATTCGTGCCAGAAGAAAAAGGGCGTAAGCAAGCCCGGTGTTGTCACCGTGAAAGGTTCCCCAGACGGTATCAGGTTCGATCCAGTGGCGTGGCGCCGGTTTACCGTCAGGGCTGATGGTGGTCGGGCCATAGGCAAAATCCCACATATCGATGGTATACGGTCGTCGTACTAATCCCCGGTCGGCATTCCAGCGCAATGGATCAGTCGTGATGTAGGTAGCCGCCCGCCGCAGTGCTGGTAGATGGCTCTGTAACCATTTGTCGTCACCGGTCATCTGCCAGGCCTCGTAGACCCCCTGAATGTAGAGGAATTCGACGTCAGATTCGACCTCTTTCCGAAATGCTTTCACATAGCGCTCAGGGTAATCGATTACGTCGGGTAAACTTCCGTCCGGTTGTTGGGCATCACGGAACGCATCGAGTAAACTGGTTACATCATGCTCGAAATAGCGAAAGCCGCGCCCCTGATACACATGATCGCGCAGCCAAAGCAGGGGATTATCGGGTGAACGGTAGCCGCTAATCAGCCGTCCATTCAGTTCGTAGCTTACCCGTGCCTCTGCCATGAGTCCTTTGATACGAGGGTAGAGTGAGTCGATATCACTCTGCCCACTGATCAGGCTGGTCTGGGCATCGAGGATCACGATCTGACTACGAGCACCCGCTAGCCGACCATCGATCAGTGCTACTGCCCATTGTGGCCCCAATGCGCCGCCTGCTGGTAGAACAATCTCCCCCGTTCCATCGGTGACAACTGTTGTACCTTGGGCAGTCAACCGTCCACGGGCATCATAGAGCTGTACTTCAACCGAACCACGATATGCAGGAATCTGCACCACAATCGGGAGAGATTGCAGCGGCTGGACAACGTTCATCGGTCTGGCAAGGGTGAGTGATGCTCGTTGAGTCGCTGGCGGCAATGTAATCACCGCTGCTGGAGTCTGGTCGCGCCAGTGTTCTGGTAAGCGTTCAGCAACGGCACTTCCGTTTGCCAGAGCAACAATCTTCACCGTTGCAAAGTATTGTGCCAGTGCGTCATCGATCCAACGTGGTTCGCTTAACGGTGGCCCAATCTGCATTCCACCGGCGGCTTGCCAGGCACTACGGAATGGTTCATATACCTGATCAGCGGTTTGCTGCGCAGGTGAATGACAACTAACCAGAAGGATAACAACGATAAACCAGTGCGTTATCCGTTTCATAGAGCGCTATGATAGTAGAAAAAACCGAAGTGATCGCCGAACGAGCGCAAGGATCAGCGCACTTGCATGGCAAGCCTCTCATACCCAATAAAGATGTTCAACGTTGCCGATGTTCGGTCGCGTTCGCCGATAAACGTTATCCACATACACTTCCAGGCCGCATCGAGCGGTGCGTGACTGGAAACCATTTTGCATCAGTATACCGAAGATCGCCGATCTGTTGGGCATCGTACAGAAAACAACGACAACCCGGCACGCTGTATCCATCCGCGCACGGTACAGACGGGTTGAAGGCTCAATACCACTACCCATTCATTATCATTGAACAATTAGGAAAGAAAAGTTCTGTCAATATACACTGCCCGCTTGCAGAGAGCTTTGCGCTGAAGTATACTGCCTGCATACCCGACCTTTAAATTGCGCTACCATTATCCAATACTACCCGCGCATCGTAGCATCAGCAAGGAGCGCCTATGTCTCGCCTACCCGTGATCTTCATTCCCGGATTCACCGGTTCGTTCAATCTCCCTGTCTTGCTCGATTGGCGCGGTCCAACATTGAATGGGTGGAATTTTCCGCCATTTGTCGATTACGGCAAAACGTTGCTGCAAACGTTCACTCAAGCCGGCTATCGTCGCAATCGCGATCTCTTTGTCGCCTTTTACGACTGGCGGAAGCCGGTCGAGGAAAGTGCCCGTAACTACCTTGTTCCCTGGATCGACCGCGCAAAGAAGGCTGCCGGAGCTGATAAGGTGATCCTGATTGGTCACAGCATGGGTGGCCTGGTTGCACGCAGTTATATTCAGTCGTCCGCATATCGCAACGATGTTGACAGACTGATAACGCTTGGCACGCCCCATCGTGGTTCAGCGGAAGCCTACACTGCCTGGGCCGGCGCCGAACCGCATGCAGACGAGACGCTGCGCACCATCTTCGCCGTCTACCTGTGGTATTTGCGTCATGCTCACCCACTGCAAACTGAGCTTGATCCTGTTAAGACAATCCACACTCAGGTCCCAGGGGTACGTGATCTGCTACCGATTGATGACTACCTGTTAGCCGGAAATCCTCCGCAGTTGAAACCGGTAACCAGTATGGTAAGCCGGAATCTGTGGGGTGAGATGGTTAATCAACCGGCATCAGTTGCAACATTGACCAAACGAGTACCGGTGACAACGATTACCGGCGTTGGTTTTAATACGTTGAGCACGATCCTCGTTGGGCCACCGCCAACCGATCATCCCCTCCGTTATGCGGATGGTGTACCGCTCACGCGCCAGTATGATAGCCAGGGTGACGGAACCGTCCTCCAGCGGATGGCGATTGTGCCGCAGGCGAACAATCTCCCATCAATTCCGGTGAGTCACGGCGCATTGCCCGATAGTCCGCAGGCGTTGGCGCTTGTGTTCAGCGAGGTTGGCGTAGCTCCTCCGGTGTTGGGCGCCGTCCCAGCAGCCGCACCGCCATCGCCCACACCCCGCCTGGTAATCATGACAGCATCACCGATTACGGTAGAGGTTGAAGTTCCGTCCGGGCCACCGCTGCCCCCAGCTGGAGTATTAGGGGCTAGCGTGACACGAGCCGCACGACGCCGACGACGGATTCGGGGACGAAATTATGGTCATGCGGGAAAGGCACTGAATCTCGTTGTCATTGACCATCCGACTGCCGGTGATTACCGACTAGTTTTGCACGGCACCGATTCGGGCCATTTTGCGGTTGGGGCAATGCTGATTGGCGCCGGTGAACCACCAATTCTGGGGGGTGAGGGGGCAGCGGGGGCAACCGCGCCAACGATCACGACCATCGAGGGTGAAATCGCACGCGATGCCGATCTGTTTTACACCTGTACGTTGCCGACTACTGTCGATGCGCCTCAGCTCAGATTTGATGTTCAGAGTACTATGCGTGCTGCAATGGCGCAACTCGGTGCTGCGCTGAGCGAGCGTGGTGGCGTATTAGGAGCAGCACCGATTGATGATGATCGGTTACGCAACGTATTAAGCGGTGATTCGATGGCCATTGAGTCTCTGATGGCATTGCCACCGCTTGCACGTCGCCAGGCAATTGATCAACTCATCGATCTGTGTCAAACGTTGGTCGGCGATGAATACGAACGAGCGATGGCCGTCATCACGATGCTCATGCAGGTGCGTGATGCAATTGCCGGCGCGTGATTATTTCCTCTTCCGCCAAAGGATGGGTTTCAAACCTGTTAATGGTTTGCGTTCCCCGTGCAGGAAAAGAAGGAGGGGGAAGGTGAGAGAATGGCACCTTCCCTCCCTTTCGCCGTGTGAGAGCGGACAAAAGCTGGGGGAAGGTGAGGATCATCCGATATGACGTTTCACCATAATATACTCGTACCACCGGTCGGCAACCCGCAGTGCGAGATACACCAGCGTCAGAACTACTGCTGTACGACCGATCCACCACTGCTTCCAAAGCCACTCTAATGCCAGCGCCATACACAGCGCTGCTAGCGGCAGCATAAAGAAGACCTGCTTGAGGATCATATCGGCAATGTTCCAGCTCACGAGCGAGTAGAGCACGAGCACTGCCCACCAGCCGAAGAGCAATCCATGCGCACGGCGCGCAGCCGACCATGCCAGAATTGCTCCACCGACAATCAGCACAATACCCGGCCAGGTCAGATGGTTAAGCATATACGCCCCATCAATAGCCGGTGTGGGCAGCGGCGATGCTTCGGCGCGCACCACTCGTTGACTGAGGGCGGAGCTGATAGCCGGCAATGTCTCGGTGACGATCACCGGTACATACCACACGTGATAGGTAACAAATGCTATCCCCTCGGCGATAGCCAGACCCAACAGCAACAGCTTACCCCGTTGTATTGCTTTCGTCTCACGCCGGATCAGCTCAAACAGAGCGTAGATACCCATCATTGTAAACGCCATGATTCCCACTACCGTATATGTAAGCATTGCCAGCGCTGCGGCGGCTGCAACGCCCCACAATGCTCGTCGCTCACCAGGCTGATCGTCGTAGGCTAGAACAACTGCAATCAGCACCAGCGTGCCCCAGAGTCCCAGTTGGGTGGGCCAGTTTCCCCACGAAATCAGAAAATATGGTATCAGCAAGAGATGATAGCAACCGGCTGCTGCTACCGCCAGTCCCGGTCGTCCGAACAGACGGAGGGCGATGTACGCAATGAACAGACTGCGTGAAACGTCGAGTGCTGTATTTAACACATTCGACGCCAGACCCAGATCGATGCCAATCAAGCCAAATGGGGCCGTAATGAGGTACCAGAGCGGCGAGTAGGGAAAATGTCCACCCTCGAAGCCGACCGTCTCGCCAAGCAAGGTGACTCTACTCGGTACAACAAGCTCCATGAAGCGTCCGTCAAGAACTAACTGCGTGCGCGGTACATGCCAGCGTTCATCGTAGACAATGGTCTGGGGATAGATGACACCACCAATCTTGATCAACGCTGCCAGCAATACAATGCGCCAGAGCCACATTTCATGCCACTGCGGCAATGTTTCGCCACCACGGGCAAATGCAAAACGGGTGAAACTCCGCAATGGACCTAAACAGACGTGGAATCCCAACAACAATCCCCACAGCATTGGCGTAAAGATAGCCCACCAGATACGGAAAGCGGCCAATAACCCCCCCAGAGTGATCAGGACGGTTACCACGATCACACTTGCCAGTGCGCGCTCGACAGCCAGGCGTCGTAAGAGCCAGTATCCCAAACCACCAATCAGCGCCAGATGAATGGCTTGCCAGAATGGCCAGCCGTACTCCAACTGATACGCCGCGATCCAATCGATAACCACGCCTAATTGCCGGGGATCATTAGGAGTGGTAAACGTTGAACTGGTAAGATAGATGGTCAGATCATCATCACCGGGCGGCAAGAGAATGTAGTAACGAGCAATATCACTGCGTAGGCTTACCTTGATCGGTTCAATCTCTTGTGTGTCGATCACCAACTCAGCCGATGACACACCTTCTGGTCGGTATCCGCTGGCACGAATAATCAATGTTGTCCAACTCGATCCAATACCGGGGAAGGAGACACGAGCCTCATCCTTGGTAAACGAGTATGAGAATCGTTGATTCCGTTCTAGCCCGTGAAAACCCTCGATGTACGGTTGGGCATACGTTGTCCCAATATCGATCAATCCTGCCGGAGAAATCAGGCCTGCCAGACCAGCACAAACCATCCCCACTAGCATCACGCCAATGATGAACCAAACATCGTGCGATAAGTGTCGAAGCCGCTGTCTCATAATTGCTCCCATAGTGGTAGTTCCCGATAAGCGCCAAAGTGAATATCAATGAGTCGTGCGGAGACCATCCACGCATACCTGAAATGCAACCCAAGGCGTAGAGACGAGCGTGGCCTCTGCGACAATGTCCACCCGTTCAGGCCTGGTGCCTCTTACACAAATCATACACTCTTCCCCTGTTTTGACATTGTTCCTGTGCTATACTACCAAAGCAGATCAATGTTGTGATCTGCACACCCGCCATCCGGCGGACAACATAGAGGGACTGCAATGAGACTGGAGCGATTTACCGAAAAAGCGCAAAACGCCTTCCATATTGCGCAAGAGATTATGCAGGAGCATCAGCATTCGCAGCTCGATGTCGAGCATCTTTTTCTGGCGATGCTCCGTCAGCGCGACGGTCTGGCGGTTCGAGCTTTGACACGACTCAACGTCGATCCACAAGAGGTTGCCCGTCGTGTCGAGCGTGAGCTAGAAAAGTTGCCTAAAATTCTTAGCCCTTATGGAACGGGCACGCAGGTGTACATTACACCGCGTACCCAACGGTTGGTAAAGCGAGCCGAGGAAGAGGCCAATCGCTTGGGTGATCAGTATGTTGGCCTTGACCATCTGCTGATTGCGCTAACCAACGAACGCGATGGCCCATCGGCAAGGATTTTGCAGAGTTATCAGATTGATCAGGAGCGGATTTACCAGGTGTTGATGGATATTCGTGGTAATCAGCGCAGCGATGATCCGTCAGCAGAGAACCGCTACGAGATACTGACGAAATATAGCGTCGATTTGACCGAGCTGGCTCGTGAAGACAAGCTCGATCCGGTTATTGGCCGGGAAGCTGAGATCGCACGGGTCATCCGCATTTTGTCGCGTCGTACCAAGAATAATCCGGTACTGGTCGGTGAGACCGGTGTTGGCAAGACGGCGATTGTTGAGGGCCTGGCACAACGTATCGCACGTGGTGATGTGCCTCCAACGCTACGCGACCGTAAGCTACTGGCGCTCGATCTGGCCGGAATGGTGGCCGGTTCTAAGTTCCGCGGCGAGTTCGAGGAACGTCTCAAGGCTGTCATGGACGAGGTGCGCAATGCGAAGGGGCGCATCATTCTCTTCATCGATGAGCTGCACACCGTCGTCGGAGCTGGTGCAGCCACTGGCAGCATTGATGCCTCGAATATGCTAAAACCGGCTCTCTCGCGTGGTGAAATTCAGGTGATCGGTGCTACTACTATCGACGAGTACCGCAAACACGTTGAGAAGGATGCTGCGCTTGAACGGCGCTTCTCACCGGTCTTCGTGGAAGAACCGGATCCAGAGACAACCATCGAAATGTTACGCGGTTTGCGTAAGCGGTATGAAGAGCATCACCAGTTGACCATCAGCGATGAAGCGCTGAAAGCGGCGGTGCAGCTATCGAATCGTTATATTAATGATCGCTTCTTGCCCGATAAGGCTATCGATTTGATCGATGAAGCCAGCGCCAAGCTCCGCATCGACATCTTCTCGATGCCGCCCGAACTAAGAGCAAAGGAAGAAGAGCTGAAGCGCTTACAGGCTGAAGAGGAAGAGGCTGGCGCTCGCCGTGACTACGAGCGAGCCGCTCTCTTACGTGCTCGCTATCTCGCCCTGCAAAGCCAGTTTGAAGCAGAACGTAGTGAATGGCTGGCGCGTAACAATCTTGATGAGGTTGTTGATGAAGAGGACGTGGCCCAAATCGTTTCGAGTTGGACGGGCGTGCCGGTAAGTCGAATGCTCGAGACCGAACGTGAGAAGCTGATCCACATGGAGGAACGGCTGCACGAACGGGTTATCGGGCAACATGAGGCTATTGTTGCGCTCAGCGATGCGATCCGTCGGGCACGTTCAGGTCTGCGCGACCCGCGTCGTCCCATTGGTTCATTCCTCTTCGTTGGTCCTACCGGTGTCGGTAAGACCGAGTTAGCGCGAGCCCTCGCCGAATTTATGTTCGATAGCGAAGAGGCAATGACCCGCATCGACATGAGCGAATACCAAGAGCGTCACACTGTGAGTCGCTTGATCGGTGCCCCACCTGGTTATGTCGGTTATGACGAAGGTGGTCAGTTGACCGAGAGCATCCGTCGCCGTCCCTATCAGGTGGTACTCTTCGATGAGATCGAAAAAGCTCATCGTGATGTGTTTAATGCACTGTTACAGGTGCTCGAAGATGGTCGGCTGACCGACGGTCAGGGGCGAACGGTCGATTTCCGCAATACAATCATTATCATGACCAGCAACGCTGGTACTGAGCATTTGCAGGGTGGCGGGATCGGCTTCAGTGTCGGTAGCCGAGGCGCAAAAGTCTTCGATATGCGCGAGGCGCGGAAGAAGGTTGATGAGGCGCTTAGACAGACATTCCGGCCCGAATTTCTCAACCGAATCGATGAGATTATTCTCTTCCATCCGCTCTCAATGGATGATCTGACCAAGATCGTTGAGTTGCAGGTTGCCGAACTGGTCGAGCGTTTGCGCGAACAACAGATCGGCCTTACCCTGACCCAGGCTGCCAAAGAGTACCTGGTTCAGGAAGGATACAACCCGGTCTTTGGTGCGCGACCACTCCGCCGCACAATTCAGCGATTGCTCGAAACCCCTATCTCGCGTGAGTTGCTGAAAGGGAACTTCCGACCAGGCGATCTGATTGAGGTGGATGTCGAGAACGGCCAGCTTGTCTTCCATCGCGGTGGTGTCCTCACCATCGAGGAACCCCGCCCTGCTGAACCACTTGATGCGTGAACTGTAATCTACGATGCCGGGTTTGTCATCTTTATTTATCCGGCATCGTGGTATGATCGTAATTGATACGCAGCAGGTGTTTGTTCTCAGATCAGGAGTGGCCGTGACAACATCTGATATTGCAACTCAACTCGTTACTGCTCAGCGCCGGGCCGCTCGTCTGCGCAACGCATTAATGACGGTAGGCGCTTTTTTCACAACTGCTCGCCAATCCGATCCTTTGCCAATGCTTCGCGATCTGTGTGGCGAATGGCTGTTGGCCGATAAGGTCGATATTGTTGTGCCTGCTGGTACCGGCAGCTTGCGTTCGCACTCGCCGACCATGCTGGTTGGCCCAATCACTATCGGGCGCCGTGTTGTCGGTCGCATCGAAGTGACGCGCGCTAACCCACCGTTTGATAGCGATGATCGCGAACTGCTCACCGCGCTTGGGCAAATTGTCGGTGCTGTTCTTGAACAATCATCGCTACAAGGACAGCTCGATCAGTATCTCAACCAGGCTCGTGCGCACGCTGATACTCTCGACCAACTGTTGCATTTTGGTCGTCTGGTCATCAGTGCTACTGCCGATCCACTCCATCTCGGTCTACAGCTCGCCACGCAGGTACCTGCGATGGTTGGTGGTGAACGGGCATCACTGTTGTTGATCCCGCTTGATAACGAGGAAACACCGCTGCTGATCCTCAGTAATGGTCACATAGCGACCCCTGAGCGTGCCCGCGAAGTGCGCGATCAGGGGTTTGCCGGTCTGGTATTGCGCGAAGGGCAACCGCTGATCATCGATGAAACTGAAGCTGATCGACGCTGGCTATCATTACGTACACACGAGATCGATGCACCGACGCGGTGTGCAATGGCTGCGCCGCTACGCTGGGGATCGCGCTTACTTGGTGCTATCACCGTTACTACAACCCGTAGCCGTCGTTTCGACAGCTCGCATCTCAATCTGCTTGAACTGGTTGCCTGCCATATTTCGCTTGCCATCTATGCTGCCGATCTCGAAGTGCGTCGTAAACGTAGTGTCAAACACTTGAATGCGATTCAAGATCATATCAATGCCGCTCTCACGGCGGCTCGTGCTGGCGATCTCAAAGCTCTGGATCAGATTGAAGCACAGCTTCAGGATATGCAAGTCGCACTTCGCACACTGTCGCTCAATGTCTCGGTTCTCCCTAACGACTACGAACAAGCAGATGAAACCTGAGATACCATGTATCGCTACGCCAGAAAATAGATGTAGCACACCTGAGTGTGGAACGACCGTCTTACCTCGTTATCGTTACGATACATACGTCAGACAGCTCATCGCTGAAAGTCATAACAGGCCCCCCGTGACTCGTTGTAATATCGGGGTAAGCAATAGAGGAAGCAGGCAGAGCTACATACCGTGTATTGCCTAATCTCTTTCGTCTCTCGAAAACAATATCGAGAATGAGTTTGAATATTTTCTTGCCAGTACTGCATCTCCTGCATCTCTAGCTATTCGGCTCCTTGTCAAGTTCCCTCTCTTTATCGCCACAATGTCTGATTGTGGTACGTACCTACGCCAACCCCTGCAACCGTCGCAACTCGGCCTCTAACTCACGCAGACGGACTTCAAGCTCGACCCGCGCTGCTGCTTCCCGCTGAGCCTGTTCCTCCGCCT
>NZ_JPIM01000134.1 GCF_000735195.1 Chloroflexus sp. MS-G | reverse complement strand
CCCACAGCGCGGATAGCAGAACAGAACGTTAGCCCCCTAACGCAGTGGTTGCACAGGCACGGTATATTCCTAACAAGAAATCCGGGTTTTCGATCATGCTCTAAGGTCCTGCTTTGTGTTCTCGTATTAATTGCTCTCACGATAGTATATTGCGGCAGTTACGGTATTCTTGTCGTCATGGCATCTTCTGAACCAACTTCATCTGTCTCGGTAGCGCAATCGGCACGCTGGCGACGGTATGCCCGATTCGTGATACCGCATGTCCTGACGATCGCGATCAGCCTATTGCTGTTCTCCCTCCTTCACCGCTGGTTTTGGGCAGTATCGCCACCAGTCACACCGTTGATCGCGACCGTTACACCTGTTCCGACCATCCCTCCCACGCCAATCCCAACCCCGCAACCCACCCCACCATCTCCACCACCAAGTGAAGGGTTACTGCGCCTGACCATCCTCGATCTCCAGGCTGAAAACGCCCAATTACGCACAATAACCCACCTCTTACGCGCCGCAATCACCCTTGATGAGGCACTCAATGCGCTCCAGCGTAACGATTTCGCCGAAGCTGACCGGGCCTTGATGATGGCACGCCGTGCGCTTGATCGGGCCTACAACCTGAGTACAGAACCCCAAAAAGGTCCCATCGACGCTATTCGGCTCCAGATCAGCCAGATTCGAGATGATCTCGGTGTTAGGCCTGAAGGTGCTGATCGACGTCTGTGGCAGGTACGGCGTTTGATACTGGCGTTGGTTGATGAATGAGTTCTATTCTCAGCTTATAGGCAGGCGGAGGTGATCGCCCCACGTGATCTAATACCAATCTGTTCGCAACAACCGTGTATCCTGGTTTGCAGGCCTCTAGTTCGCATTCTCCACTGTGTAGACGAACGATGGTGCGCTCCGCTGGCTCCTCCCACTCCCCCTGCCTCCATAAGTACCCCTTCCCCCCGCAAGCGGAGGGGAGGTAGGGAGTATCCCGCACACCCAAGTAACCGTGTGTGGCAGGAGTCATCAGCAGCAGAGACGGGAGCGTTTTCGGTATCCCTCGGTCGTTACATCGGCACCCCAACGGAGCAAACGCTGCAACTTCTTCGCTAATCCATAGTTCTCTTGACAGAACCGAGATGCCATACCAGGCTGGCAGGATGATACACGGTTGTCACAGACAGGATTGGTATACGGGCCAGGCATTACCGCCCTCCTATGATAGTGTATGGTGGCAAATCTTCCATGTGACAGCAGAGATCATTCAGCCACGCAACGATGATTGCGATAGCGTTGCCCGTTGATGGTCAGGTACGTGCAAAGATGAGGAATGAGTAAGAAAATCTCCCAATCCTCACAAGGAGACGTATAATATCAATAGTGAATTCTTTTTAAAGTAACATTTTCTGCTAGTACAAGGAGATTTCCGTGCTTGCAGTGCTGCGGCTTATCCAAACCTGATTTTGGCAAAGGACATTTGTATGTATCGCGATCCAACCATTCGCTCTTCCGAAATTACCCCAGAAACGGTGTATCTTAACCGACGTGCGTTCTTGCGCGGATTAGGTACGCTAGGTGTGGGTGCGGTGCTGAGTGCATGTGGCATTTCTGGCGGCCAGGAGCGCCAACAGGCTATCGTTGATGGAAATGAACGTCGTGATGAACTTGGTGATCCGGCCAACAGCTTTGAGCAGATTACGAATTACAACAACTTCTATGAATTCAGTACAAACAAGGAAGACGTGGCCCGGCGGGCGGCGAATTTTGCTACTCGGCCGTGGACGGTCGAAGTGACAGGGTTGGTGCACAAACCACGCATATTTGCCATCGAAGATATTCTAACCATGTTTGATCAGGAGGAGCGCATCTATCGTTTGCGCTGTGTCGAAGGATGGTCGATGGTTATTCCATGGCAGGGGTTTCCGTTGCACAAACTGCTTGCCATTGTTGAACCAACAGCACAGGCCAAATATGTTCGTTTTGAAACTCTCTACGATCCTGACCAGATGCCGGGCCAGCGCGACCGTTATTTTCCTTGGCCTTACGTTGAGGGTTTACGTCTCGATGAAGCGATGCACGATCTGACGTTACTGAGTACTGGTCTCTACGGACGTACTCTTCTACCGCAAAACGGAGCACCACTTCGGTTGGTTGTGCCGTGGAAGTATGGCTTTAAGAGTATCAAATCTATCGTTAAAATTGAGTTAACCGACACGATGCCGGTGTCATTGTGGATGGCGGTCGCACCGCATGAGTACGGTTTCTACGCTAATGTCAATCCCGACGTTCCGCATCCGCGCTGGTCGCAGGCAACTGAACGACGGATCGGCGAGTTAGGACGGCGCAAGACGTTGCCGTTTAATGGCTATGCCGAACAGGTGGCCGCGCTCTATGCCGGTATGGATTTGCGCCAGAACTATTGATCTGATCACAGGTGATGTCGGTCATCGGTTCTTCTGACGGTACCGTCTGTCGCTCTGGGTACAAAAAAAGCAGGCATTGTAAACATCTGTGCAGTACCGGTTGCGCTAGATTGCGATTGGTGTGCAGGGTCTATTAGCGAGCATTGCGCATACGGAACCTACTCATCGGTAACGGTTGCGACAGAACGAACGATTGACGAACAAAAAACCTGGAGCATTTCGAATGTCTCTTCGCTTCTACTATCAATGGATTGCTACCCGTACAGCGTACATCATCCACTTGTTTCCCCACATGATCGGGTTGCTCCCTCTGGGGTTTATCATCGGCGATACTTTTGGCGGACGTTTAACGGTGAATCCGATCCAATACCTCACACAACGCACCGGCTGGTTTGCACTAAGCTTGTTGCTGATGACGCTCGCCTGCACACCGCTAAATCGTTGGTTGGGTTGGAAGCAGGTGATGCGTTGGCGGCGGCCACTCGGTCTCTACAGTTTTGGCTACGCCAGCCTGCACGTTGCCATGTTTGTCGGGATAGACTACGGTCTTGACCTGAGTCTGATACTCCAGGTGATGACTGAAAAGCGTTACATCATTGCTGGGCTGCTGGCCTTTATGCTGTTAGTACCCCTGGCCATAACCTCAACGACCGGCTGGCAGCGACGGCTCAGGCAGAGCTGGCGCCGTCTGCATCGGCTCGTCTACCCGGCCGCAATCCTGGCCGTGATACACTATCTGTGGCTGAGCAAAGATCCGCGTCCGGCGCTCATTGCCGGAACTCTACTCGCAATCCTGCTGTTCGCCCGCATTCCGGCTAGGCAAGTCTGGCAGCGTGTGGTACAATGGCGATATGAGCGAACTCAAAGACAAACTGGTGCTCGTCGTTGATGACGAGCCGCGCATGATAACCTTCATGCGCATGAATCTCGAGTTAGAAGGTATGCGGGTAACAACTGCCACCAATGGCCGTGAAGCGGTCGAGAAGGTGCGCGAGGAGATGCCCGATATTGTCTTGCTCGACGTTATGATGCCGGTCATGGACGGATTTGAGGCACTGCGTCGGATTCGGAGCTTCTCGCAGGTGCCGGTCATCATTCTTACCGCCAAAGATGAAGAAGAGGATCGGGTACGCGGGCTAGAGCTTGGCGCCGATGATTACGTTGGCAAACCGTTCAGCCAGCGCGAGCTGGTCAGTCGTATTCGAGCCGTATTGCGCCGTCACTACACGCAACCGCCAATTCCCCAGACGCTGGTTAAAGTTGATGATCGGCTGAGCATTGATTTTGCCCGTCGTGAAGTGTTAGTTGAGGGGAAACGAGTCAATTTGCGGCCAACCGAATACCGGCTGCTGTATCACCTGGTGCAAAATGCTGGGTATGTCCTGACCCATGAAATGCTGCTGAGCAAGGTATGGGGGCCGGAATACCGTGATGAGAGTCACTACCTGCGGTTGTACATTACCTATCTGCGCCAAAAGATTGAAGAAGACCCTGCGAATCCACGCTATATTCTCACCGAGCGCGGTGTCGGTTATCGCTTCGTTGACTTCCCCGGCGCCCGTCGGATAAACACCGGCGATGTGCCGGTATGAGTATCCTGACCACAAACACAATGCCGTCGGCATTAGGGTAGGTTTTGCGTTACTCTGGCACTTATCTGAACGGCTTAGAGCCTGATCAAAAACCCAGATTTCTCATTGGGCACGTACCGCATCCACGCAATCATTGTGTGAGGTCGCCCTTCCTCGCCCCTTGTGGTAGTAAAAAGGGGGCTAGGAGGAAAGGTGATGACGCTAGGCGTGCTCTTCAGCACCGGCGCTGAACCCGGTACTACCCATTTCTATGAGGGTAACTTGTAGAGGTGAAATGTCGCCTTGCCCCTACTATCAGGTTCATCCGTCGTGAACGTAACGGTATAAGATATGCGGATAGGTTCTCAGCATAGAGGGTCTCGTTCGGAAATACCCTTTAGACTGGCGGCCATGGTACGTGCGGCCCTGGCCCCGGCGGTGGATAACGTCCACTCTCGATCAAGTTATTAAGCCGCCGCCGCAGCGCTCGCACCTCTGCCCGGTCGAGTAATGTATGCAGGGCTTGGGTCAGGTGTTCGTTCTGATCGAGCTGCTGACGAAAACTGGTAAACGCAGTCATAACCTCATCAGGAAAAGGTTCTCCCACAAAATCCCAGAGCACCGTCCGCAACTTTGGTTCAACATGGAAACAAATGCCGTGGTCAATAGCCCACAAACGTCCGTCTCGTCCTTGCAAACAGTGGCCACTCTTGCGGTCGGCATTGTTGACCAGACAATCGAAGGCACAGAGTTGCCTGATCTCGCGCTCGTACCCGCCTTGCTTCAGCATCGTGAACAGGTGAATATCTTCATCGTTATCAATGAACAACTGCACCATCCCGATGCCATACGGTCCATCGCGCACCACGGTTGGCGGCACCAGATGAAAACCGAGCGCCTCACTCACGATGTACGCTGCCGCTTCGCGACGGTAGAGCGTTCCACGCGGAAAATCCCACAGCGGACGTTCACCACGCTGTGGTTTATACACCGCCAGCAGGTGCAGGTCTTCGTGAACAATGCTGGTCAACAGGGTATAGTTGCTGCTATACGGCATCGCTGCCTCAATATTCATGGTACCCTGGGCCAGTGCTGTCAACACCCGCGCAACGCTCAGTTCGTGTGAGTGACCACCTTCCATACCATCCCTTTCACGACAAGGTAGGGGGTTACGAACATCCTAAGATGGGTGTTATCACCGGCTTTCCCCTGATCCCACCTTCTGCCAACTTGTGCGGTAAGGAAACAAGCAGTTGGAATGCTGACAAATACGAAAGCAGAGGCCGGTGCAACAACCACTTCACTTCGCTAACTATAGACTGGGCCATGACCGTTACGATGGGGACAGAAGTGACCGCTGGGATCAATGGGACGACCGCAGTTACCGCAGATTGGGCGACCGGCAGCAACTACCTGCTCTGCATGAATGCTCAGGGCCTTCATCTGCTCACGTGTGGCCGAAAAGCGCGCTGACAACGGTTCTTCATTTTCTCCATCTGGCATCCCCTGGGCCAACAAGACAATCCGATCCCGCTCGCTATCGTACCCTAACCCCATCTGGTAAATACGAAACTTCGGTTCAAGCGGCTCTTCGAGACTCATATCAGTAACCAGCAGATCGTCGGAAGTTGCCAGACGTGGATTACGTTCGCCGATAGCTTCCAACAAGCGATTAATGGCATTTGCCAGTTCGCGAATTTGCTCTTTTTCCGCCAGTAAGGTTACCAGACGGTTGCCACGTCGGGCCTGTAAGTAGAAGACCCGCCGACCTCGCGGCCCAACTGCGCCGGCGGTGATGCGATGCACCGATTCGAGATCAAACGTAAACTCTGCCATGGTACTACTCTGCCTCCGTTGATGACAGGGACGCTGCCTCCGGTGTAGGCGTTGGCGATGACGGTTTAGGGCGAAGATGCTCAAGCGACCCAGTATCATTGTAGGCCAACAGACGAGGCCCCATCGGCTCAAACGCTATCGCACTCAGGGAGCACGGGTTGACAACTAGCCGCTGAAACAAATCAATGTGCACACCAATATAGTATGCTAATGCCAACCGGATCAAATCGGCGTGCGACACCACTGCAATCATTTCCCCCACATGGCGAGCGCGTAATTGATCAATCGCGCTCACCATACGCATCTGTGCTTCACCGAGGGTCTCGCCACGGGGAAAGCGGGTACCACTCGGATAGTGCTGAACCCCTGGCCATAGCTCGTGGGTGTACAACTCTTTCAGCTCAGCCCCTTCCCATTCACCATAACGCACTTCGCCGATCTGTTCGACAATGCGCAATGGCAAACCGCGCGGTTCGGCAATTGCCCGTGCGGTCTCGATACAACGGTCAAGAGGGCTGGTGTAAAGTGCCGTGATCGGTAGATCGCCGAGCCGTTCACTGAGCGCCAGCGCTTGTCGTCGACCCTCTTCGCTCAGATGAACCCCCGGTAACCAGCCAGCCAACCGACCATGCACCCAATCATTCATTCCGTGACGGATTAAGAGGACTGTCGTTACCCGCCGTTCTCCGTTTGACACTACAACACCTGCTATCTCTGCAACTGCACTCTGTGCGATACGACCAATAATCGGGGCCTTCCCATTTCCATGATACCACGGTTACATAATTTCACAGCAAGGTGTTGCATCTCAAGGCTGCGCAACAATTTTTCTATCTGGCAGTGATGATAAGAAATTCTTTGACAAACCTCGTCAAAAAACCGATAATAAAGTGTCAAGATGACCATTCATGTTGACCTCATCTTCGTCCTGCGTTTTACCTGATTGCCAGATCACACAGAACCGTAGAAGCTCATATGGAACTACTCATTATCCTGTTCACCATCGTTGTTTTGGTCGCAAGCGTCGTATATGTCTTGTTGCAAGACTATCGCGCCCTGCCGAATCGTATCTTTGCCGCGTTCACGACCGGTTCGCTACTCTTGAGCTGTGCTGGTGCAGTACGTTTTGCCAGCCGAAATACGGTTGAAGTGTGGCTTCTTTCTGGGTTACTGACGTCTCTGCAAGCGGCAATCTTTGGGTTTTTGATCTGGTTGATTATGATCTTGTTTATGCCGCATCGCCACCAGCAATCACTTCTACGGTGGAGCGTGCTGGCGCCTTATGCTCTGATGACCATCGGCTTAGCAATAGACTGGTACGGACGCTTCGGGTTTGTTGGCATTGATGTGGTTCGCGATGAGAGTGGGATCACTAATTTTGTCCGTGGGCCGGCCTTTTGGCCGGTATTTGCGCTCTACATCATTGGTTGTATCCTTGTTCCAGTAACGATGCTGGTTACGATTGCAATTCAGCATCCGAGAGAACGTCTCCCTGCCGTTTGGTTGACGGCAGGGGCTATTTTGACCTTCCTGACCGGTTATATTTCGCGTGAAATGGGCCTGGTGGCCCTTGCCTATGCCAGTCTTCTTCCGTTGCATCTCTCGTTTGGCTGGGTCACGTTGCGTTACGGTATCTTTCGACCTTCGCAGGTTGCTCTACAAACTGCTGTCGAACACCTTCCCGATGGGGTGCTGGTGCTTGATGTTGATCGGCAGATTCGGTTTGCCAATCGAGCCGCGCAGCAAGTTCTCGCATTGAATACGGAACGGTCGTTTGATGATGCTCTGGCTGAGGCTGGCTTCAACGAACAGACAACCGATACTGATCGTGAGCTTGGCAGTCGTCGGTTTGCGCGAAGCAATGGTCAGGTGTTGCTGGTCTCGGAGGTTGTGATTCATGACAAGCGCGGTGGGGCTAGTGTTGTTTTGTTGCGCGACATAACGCTGCTCGAACGGCAGCGAGCCGAGCTTGTAGCATCACAGAAGGCACTAGCCGAGCGCAGTGCTGCCCTCGAACATTCACTGGCAGAGCTTCAGCAACGTGATGAGCTGCTGCGTCGTTTAACCTTGCCACTTATTCCTCTAAGCCAAGAGACATTGGTGGCACCGCTGATTGGCGCGTTCGATGCTGAGCGCTGTCAGTTGCTGTTCAGTTCAATTCTCGCCGAAATTGCTGCCCGTCAGGTACAGATTGTGTTACTCGATTTGACCGGCCTGACCGTTTTTGAACACACGTTAGCTCATACCTTGCATCGGATCAGCAACGGTGCCCGTCTGATGGGTGCTCAGGTAGCGCTATGTGGCATTCGTCCCGATCTAGCCGAGTTGATGATTCATACCGGTTCAAGCTGGGACGGCTTGCGCTCGTTTGCTACCCTTCAGGATGGCGTGGCAGCGCTGTTACGATAAATCTCCCTGGCTGAGACTACTCAATCCGATATGCGTCCCAAACCGGCAAGGGCCTGTGGGACGGTGAGCCAGCCATAACCGGGGAACAACTTGGCGATCTGTGATGAGAAGATCAGGCTGTTGCCGAGCAATTCGGTTGTTGGCCCTTCTACCACGATCTCTCCTTCGCTCAGCAAGACGACCCAATCGGCGCAGGCGGCAGCTAACTCAACATCGTGGGTTGCCATCAAAACGGTACGACCTTCGCTGCACAGCCGGCGCAGGATGGCGATCAGACTGCTTTTGGCCTGGTAATCAAGACCACGGGTTGGCTCGTCGAGGAGAATAAGTTGGGGATCACCGACCAGGCTGGCTGCTAATGCCGCCCGCTGTGCTTCGCCGCCACTGAGATTGCGCGGGTAGTGTTCGATCAAGTGCGCAATGTCGAAGCGGGACAGCGCGTCGCGAATTGCCGATGGTGAAGGACGGAGCTTTCGTCCCCGTAAACTGAAGGCGATCTCTTCATCCAGTGTATCGTGAAACAGGACGCTCCGCGGGTCTTGAGGCACATAGGCAACACGCTGAGCCAGTTCTTCTACCGCCAGTGGCGCAATATCTTGCCCGGCTAACTCGACTCGTCCTTCAACCGGGCGGACCAGGCCGATGAGAGTTTTGAGGAGCGTGCTCTTGCCGCTCCCGTTACGTCCCATCAGTGCAATGAGCTGACCACGTGGTAGTTCCAGATTAACCCGATAAAGTGCTTCATGCTGATTGTACCGAACAGTTACGTTGTGGAGACGTGCCAGGGGAACAGACGATGCGGGTGGTGGCGATAATACTGGTGATGGTACCGGTACATCAGAAGGTACAAACCGCCGTCCTTCTTTGATGGTCAGCGGCAACGGATGCCATCCCAATACTGCCCCAAGATGTTGGAGTGGAGGTCGTAGATCAATCCGGGCTAATACATCGCGCGGCGATCCAAGATCAATAGTGCCATCTGGCGCCAGATAGAGTATACGGTCGGCATACTGTACTACTCGTTCTAACCGATGCTCGCAAAGCACGATGGTAATACCGAGATCGGTATTGAGCTTTTGGAGAGCGGTTAAGACCTCTTCAGCGCCATGGGGATCGAGTTGACTGGTCGGTTCATCGAGGACAAGCACTCGTGGTTGAGCAGCCAGGGCCGCGGCAATTGCCACCCGCTGTTGTTCGCCACCGCTCAGCGTTGCTACATGGCGGTGACGTAAATGGGCAATGGCCAGTTGATCAAGGACTTCTTCCACGCGCCGCCGCATAATGGCTGCCGGTACGCCTAGATTCTCCATCGCAAAGACAATTTCATCTTCAACCCGTTCAACCACAAACTGGCTTTCCGGGTCTTGCACAACAAATCCGACCAGATCGGCCAGATCGCGGGGCTGGTAGTGTAGCGTATGACGTCCCCAGACCTCTATCCGGCCACGGAAATGTCCGCCGTAGAAATGGGGAACCAGGCCGTTCAACAGGCGGAGCAGGGTACTCTTGCCGACACCACTCGCCCCGCAAACGAGCAGGAACTCGCCTGGCTCGATCTGAAAACTCAGATCGTGGAGGATGGGCCTGGTTGCGCCAGGATACGTGTAGCTAACTTGGTTGATGTCGATCATAAGGTGCTCAACACTGCTTGCAAGCCGGTTAGGAGACGATCAATGTCTGTCGGAGTATTGTATCCCTGAACTGAGATGCGAATCAACGGTTGCCCTTGCCAGGTGAAGCATGGGACTTCGACACGCCATTCATGCCAGAGCCGGGCCTGAACCAGTGCCGGATCACAGGGTGGTAGCGGTAATGACCGCATCTGCACCCACCAGTGTTCGTCATCGGGGGTCAGCGGTGCTGTACCTGTCAAGGCCAGTATCTGTTGTGATGCAGCGTACAGCAATTCGTGACATGCGTGTCGAACATCGACCCACTGGTGACGGTGCTGGAACTCAATGGCCGCTGGTACGCTGAGAAATGCTGATGGATCATCGGTTCCCATCCACTCGTAGTAGGCTTGTAACGGGCGTCCTTCTGGATAGGCCAGAAAGCTGCCTGACAATGGTGTTGGTGGTTGCCAGCCCCAGCTCACTACAAGCGGTTCGAGAGCGGCCTGGTGTTCAGGGCGCACGTATAGGAATCCGGCCCCTTTTGGTGCGCACAGCCATTTGTGGCAATTCCCGGCGTAGAAATCAGCTCCCAATGCTTGTAGGTTCAGATCGATCTGGCCAGGTGCGTGGGCACCGTCGATCACACTGATGATCCCGGCTGCACGTGCCCGCCGACATACTTCTGCCACCGGCATAATAATGGCCGTCGGCGATGTGATGTGGCTGAGCAAGATTACTCGTGTGCGGGAAGTGACACCACGCCAGATCTGTTCGACAAGCTGTTCGGGTGTCGTTACCGGTAATTCCACCGGCTGATTGACATACGTCGCGCCGTGTTGGAGACAGACGTAACGCCAGGTACGTTCAATTGCGCCGTATTCGTGAGTAATACCCAAGACTTCATCACCCGGTTGTAAAGGTATCGAACGGGCAACAATATTCAGCGCGTAAGTCACGTTTGGCACAAAGACGAGATCATCTGCCGGTGCCCCAACGAAGGTTGCCAGACTCATGCGGGCCTGACGCAGGCGTTCAGACAGGCATCGGCCAAGAAACTCAACCGGTTGTGCTTCAAGGGTGCGTTGCCATTGTTGATAGATAGCGAACACTGGACGAGGACACGCGCCGAAGCTACCGTGGTTGAGAAAGGTCATATCGCGCCGCAGCAGAAACTGGTCGGCAATTTCAGGGCAAGGTAGTTTACAGGTTGTGACGTGCATGCGATCATTACCTTTCGGTTGAACGTTGTTTGTGATCATTATCGCTGATAACCGGTGCA
>NZ_JPIM01000133.1 GCF_000735195.1 Chloroflexus sp. MS-G | reverse complement strand
CATACGAGATGAAGGTGCAGTAGGATCGGGGAAGAGTCGCCAGTTGCTCCCATTCCAGACCCAGGTATCAGCATAGGTGTTGAACAGACCACTCCCACCAAACAGGAATATGTGCTGATGTGTGGCCGAGAATGCCGCGGCAGCCCCGCTGCGAGCAGTCGGTGACACTGCCGGGGTCAATCGCTGCCATGTACCACCGTTCCACAACCAGGTATCGGCAAGGATGTCGTCTTCATTCTCACCACCGAAGAGCAAGACCCCATTCGACGTTGTTACCAGAATGTGATCGCTTCGCGCCGGAGGGGTCGGATCAGACGTTTCTCGCGTCCAGTTGGCACCGTCCCAAACCCAAACATCGTTCAGGAACCTGGTATTGAGACCCAATACGATCTTTCCGCCAAACAACACGACGCGATCGGTCGTTGTATCGTAGGTCATTGCATAGGACTGGCGGGGTAGAGGTTGGGTTTCCGGTTCCAGCTTGATCCAGATCGTCCCATTCCAAACCCAGGTGTCGTTGAGCGATTGACCGTTACTGCCTCCGAAGAGCACAATTTGCCGCCGCTGGGTGTCGTAGACCATCGCATGAGATCGGCGCGGCGATGGTGATTGGGCTGGCTGGAGTTGCTGCCATGTCCCGTCTCGCCATACCCACGTATCACTCAGGAACGAAAGCCCATCCCATCCGCCAAACAGCACTAATTCCTGCCGACGGGCATCGTATGCGAGCGCAGTATCACGACGTGGTGTGGGACCGTCATTACCAATCCACTGCCAGCGTTCGTTGCGCCAGACCCAGAGGTCGTTAAGCAATCGGTTGCCATTGGCCGCTATGCCACCAAAGAGGAAGACAGTATCCGCACTGGCGGTCATAGCATGATACTGACGAGCTGGTGGAACATCTGGCTGCCAGCCGAGTAGTTGAGTCGCGCCAACAGTGGGAGTAATAGTAAACCAGGAACTACACAACGTGACAATGAGCAAGCACTGAAACATCAGTCGCGTCATACGCTGCTCCATTCACCTACTGGTGAGCATGTGCTCTGCTATTGTGAGAGAGTGTGGAAGAAGTCTTTTTTTGGCAGCGAAGACACGAATAAGAGGTATGTGCTATCGTTGTAGGGGATCGTAAAAGCTCATAGTCTAGCAAAGAGAATGCAGGGGCGGATCTGCACTCGCCCCTGCTATGACGAGGTAAGGAGAGGAAGCCTCCCTCCCAGTTGAGGGAGGCACGTGATGGGAGTCAGATTTGAAGAGGGTTTCTGCCAACGTACCGCTACCGTACCACCAACGGCACGTACACTATATCTTTCGGGCGAAGTAATGGTAAGAGACCTGCTGGTCCCAGATCAATAATCGGTAAAGTGGTCACGGTAAAGTAATGGTTCAGGAAATCGTCCCACTGGCTGTTGGCAGTGAATTGGAACAGTCGGTGAGAGCTATAGCTTTGGAAAGCATTGCCGCCTGACGAGAGTGGGAAATAGATACTGACCCCATTGGCGTTATCAAGATTGATAGAGAGATTGTCAATATTACCACTCTCTCGACGCGAAACGACGACCAACTGATTGCGTACCCGATCCAGCACCTGCTGCGCGGCAGCATTGATGGACGAATTGGGGATCGACTGTACCAGACTCGCCCAGTGCACGAGATCGATATACTCATCCTCCTGGGTAATCTTGTACAACGGCTCGCGGGAGTCGAACTTCTGCACGTTCTGACGCGCTCGTTGGAGATCGGTCTTGACGCTTTGCAGGTTATTTTGTAATAGGGTTAGCAGTTGATCGAGCGCCTGCATAACCGACTCGACATGCCCTAGATCGAGCACGGAGATAGTGCGTGGGGAGCCGATCAGGGCTGCATGCCCGAAATAGCGTTCGGCAATCTGCGTTGCCAGGCTGCGGGGCGTACTTGCGGCGCTTACCTCTGCAATCGCCTCGTTGAGACTCTCCAACATTGGCACACCCTGGAGAGTGACCTGTTCCGCATAATTTTGATACGCAAAGACCGACCAGGCCAGATACTGTGACGCAATCAGATACCCGGCATAGTTCCGCAGCTCGTAGGCATGCTCGAGAAGCGCCATCGAACAGGCATCGTAATGCACAATATCTATCTTGCGCTGCCCATTGTTCGTCGCCGCTCGTAGAGCCTGGCTGATTTCCCATGGCTCCAAAACATCGTTCCCACTATTCTGATCCGGTCCAATACCTAACAATCCATTGCCATGTCCGGCCAGGGCCAGGTAGGAATATCGCGCCGGGTAGGTATCCCGTGCCCACCGGACAAACTCCTGGAGGGTCTGGGGGTTCCCCATATTCAGTTCACCTAGCAGCTCTCGCTGTATACTTGTTGCCTCAAACACCAGACGCTGCGTATCACCGTTTTGATCGCCATCGACCAAGACCACGATCTTGACATTAGGGTTCGCCGTTGCCCGTTCGAGGGACTGAAGAGCGCGGGCTATATAGCGATAAAGGTCATTATCACCGTTGAGATAGAGCATAAAGAGGAAGAGTGTACAATCCGCCGTCGTTGCCGTTACCGTATTGCTCGGTGCCGATTCCCCGTCATTGCTGTAGGCGCTAACCCGATACGTATACGACTGCCCGCACTGCAAATCGGTGATAGTGTGCGTGGTTGCATTCGCGCCCAATGTGGCAATCCGGTTCCAAGTATTGCCATTCTGAACGTAGATGTAGAAGCCGGTCTCATCCGTGGAGTTATCTTGCCAGGTGAGCGTAATGCTGGTAATGGTTCGTCCGATCTGGCGTAAATTGCTAGGAGGTTCAGGGACAGGCAATTTCGTCCATGAGAACTCAAGGCAGGCATGACCTGTTAATTCAGTGAACTCGGCCAATACATTATGGTAGCCTGCACTGATGTAGCGATCAACTACGTATTCTTCATTCACCTGACTGGCATCCTCATCGAGAATCACCGGGTTCTGGTTAATATAGAGGTTGATGACATCATCAGCCCGAGCGCGGAAGCGATACACGCCCTCCTCGAAGTAAAACCGTCCACTCATCCGTACCGTGAAATAATCTGCCCAAACACCCCACTTACCATCAAGAGGAGAGCCATTACCCCAGCACAGGCTATTTACGGGATAAAGGGCTCCATTCCTGACCCAGGTCGGTCCCATCTGAACGTTCGAGGGATTGGAAAGATAATTGCGATACTCGATGCGCCACTGCCCGTCCACGGGTGTCGGCCACGGACGTGCTTCAACATTTTCCGATGAGTGATAAATAAGAATACCGTTACGAAAGTTCTGTTGCGGTTTACCATCGGTATTAATGTATTCATCGCTCGTAGGTGGACCAAGCCACGAATCCCACGCCCCTAAGACGTGTCTGTAGTGATGCCAAATTCCCCCACGAATGATATAAGCTGGTGTCCCACGAACCTGCTCATCGCTCGGGCGGTCAAGCACGATAAACAGTGCACCAAGCTCGCCACCGTCGAACTCCTGCAGCAGCACTCGGTTCGTGTTACCATGCCAACGAACTGGCCCAACAGGATAACCAACCTTCGCCGCTCCACCATTGCGGTTGTAAGCCTGCTCAAACACCTCCACCCGATCACTAGGTTGACCAATGGTGTACCCTGTACCAATAGCACCTTCGTTCACAATCAGACTGTTGACACAGCGGCTCAACCCATCGCGAATGCGCACCATACAATTCCCGGATACCCGCCAGCCACCAATATCAATTCCGTCAATTGCCAGGTTTTGTCCATTCACTTTGATCCAGAACTGAAAGTGAGCACCGGTCACCCACCCCCCACAGCGTACCTTCGTGCCCTGCACCCCAATCGGCGCCCAACGACTCACCCACTGACCATTCGGAACAGAGATTGAGTCCAGATGATAGTAATGGCTCTCCACGCCACCGCCGTGATCGATCCGCACGTAAGTATCTGCTGCACCAGGACATGCGTGGTAGACGACCCCACCACGTGCGGCGTGAACCAGCGCTCCAGGCGAACCGGCGAAGTCGAGTGCTGCCAGTATCGATCCGCCTGGCGCATGGGGACCCTGGGTTAGATACCGACTCTCGCCGACCGGCCAGGGTAACCCCATAGCCAACCCACGGTCATCTTGCAATGTTACCGCTTCATCGGCTGCGAGCGTAATCGGTTGGTCTGACGTGAGGGTAGCCCACTGCTCAGGCGTGAGTAATAGGCGCGGAATAGTACGCAAGGCAGTTGCAAAATGCGTGGTATGTTCAATAGCCACTGCCCAGGTATCGCTCTGCTGTTTTGCCAGGAAGAGAACGATGTCTGGAGCCGCATCTGATTCGGGAAAGACACTGACCGAACCAAAGGACCACTGCTCGTATTCGGAAATTCGGTTGACAAACAGCGTGGCGTTAGTCGGTATTGTTGCCTGATCGCGAATTGCTGTCTGCACCGCTTGCTCAAGCGTACCTCGATATTTAGGAAGGTTTGGTTTTGTTTCGGCTTGAGCAATTGACAACGAGCCGATAATAACGAGGATACCGGTCATAAGAACAAACAGACGATAGCGTAGCATAAAGGTGTTCCTCCACGATAGTGTCAGTCGACGAACAGCAATTAATGTTTGCTTGAGGGGTCTTCTTTTCATAAGAGATGCTCAGATGGGGGCAAATTTGGCAGGGTTGGAGATGTCAGTTGGGAACAATAGCGATGTTTCTCCTTCGCTCGAGCAAATTAAAGGCTTAAATGGTGAGGGGAACGTTGACAGGCAACTGGCTCCCCTTCCTCGCACCGTGTGGAAGCGGAAGGATGGACAGAGCGTGGCTAGCGCGAAAGCATGTTGGCAATCCCTCACGCAATGGTTGTGCGGGCACAGTACGTTCCCAATAAGAAATCCGGGTTTTTGATCAGGCTCTGCGAATCCGTGCCTGGCATGAACGAGGGGTACATACGCCAGATGGGATGGTGTTCGGTGTTGGCAACCAACTGCAAAAAAATGGGACTACGGTAACGGTGCGTTGCTGCGAGTGTTACCACTCGTCCTCTTGCACGCCGGCAGTGGTAGACGGTTATCGAGAAGCCTGGAACACTGCTGGCAATTGTCTGCGTAGGACACCTAATCAGGCGCGGATGGAGCTTGCAACAGACAAGTCCGACACCTAGTGAGGGAAAGGGAGATGTGATCGGTACGCTACATTCGGCGCGCCGGGCAACTGCTTAGCGTACTGGTTATGTGTAGATCGTGCGTCGCAAACAAATACGATACCGGTACTACCGACTGCTACGCAGACGGTAGTACCGGTATTCGTTATGACTTACGGGTATTCCTGGATTCTGGCGTCAGCAATTGCGTAGTCAAGTGTTGTTGAACCGATTGCTGCTCTCAGGTAATCGCCATGAGATTGATCGCACGAAACTATTTTATACCTGCTGTGGTGCAATCGAGTCACCGATACGATGTTCCAGAGTACGAAAGCACCTCTACACCTGACGTATCACCGATTGCAGGTTTAACTGTTGATGAATAATACGGGCAATCTGGATAGCGCCATCACGTGGCACGGCATGCTTAAGCCGTTCTACCGTTGCTGCATAGCGCTCTGGGTCTTCAAGACTGGCAATAGCTGCTACAATTCGTTCATTCGTTGGGCAGAAGAACCCCAACTCGTAATTGAGAACAAAATCTATATTTCCGTGTTCCTGTAAACCGACCGCTTCGGTAACGATCACTGGTTTGCGCATCACCAGAGCTTCCATCAATGTTCCTGGACCGGCTTTGGTCACCACAACATCACTGGCCGCCATTAACTCTTCCATGTTGTGAACAAAACCAAACAGATGGGTATAGGGCAACCGTGGCCCGTTCCGCAACTCTTCGTAGAGCGCACGATTCTTGCCGGTGACAACCAGAAACTGTTTGTCGGGCATCTGTTGCTCGAGCATTTGCACCAGTTCACCGAGTCGACCGGAACCAACCCCACCGGCAGTCAAGAGCACGGTAAACCGATCCGGATCAAACCCTAGATCGCGACGGGCTGTTGGTGCATCGCGATTCTCGGCAGCGAACTTCGGATGTACCGGAAAGCCACAACGCTGAAGCTGGCTGGGTTTCATGCCACGTTTGTGCATCAATCGGTAGGCTTCATCGGTTGGCGTGAGCGCCAGATCGACACCAGGGTAGCTCCAAGAAGCGTGCAACGAAACCAGATCGGTGACGACGGTCAGCACACGAAATGCATGCCGACGGCGGCGACGAGCGGCACAGACCAGCCGATGAACAAGCGGGTGGGTGACGACGACTAAGCGCGGCTGTCGTTCACTGAGGAGGCGATCTAGATTCTGGCGAGCGATAAGATAGACAATCCGCGACAGAAAACTCACGGTCGATTGAGAGTCGGTCAGGCGAAACGAGAAATTGTACAGCTTGAGCCAGCGGGTTGATAACTGATCGTAGATACCAGGGGCACTACGAATACCGGGCACATTCGTTGCCTGTAAGAGGTCTTCGATAGCCCAGGTAATACTCTTCCCTGACATTAGTTCGAGCGCAGCACTGATCGCCACCGCAGCACTGCGGTGACCACCTCCAGTATCAGAAATGGCAAACAAGACATCAATTGGTTGTCGGTTCGTCATAACTCAATCGTGAACATGATGGGCAAGATCGGCAATCACCTTTTCAGCAATATCGAGTGCAGCACGTGGATGGGCCGCAGCTTGGGCACAACGCCGCATTTCGGCCAACATCGTTGGGTGGTTCAACAGCGTCAAGACAGCTCGTGGCGCCGAATCACACATTCGCAACTGGATGCCGCTACCGGTGCTCACCACGTAGTCAGCATTCCATTCCTCCTGACCAAGGATTGGATCGACGATAATCATCGGTGTGCCACGTGCCATGACTTCACTTACAATCAAACCACCAGCTTTGGTAATGACCAAATCGCTGGCCGTAATCAGATCATCGACGTAATCGATAAATCCCAGTACCCGCAATTCAATATTGGGTGTGGAGATAAAGTCACTCAGCGATTCGACTAATGTCGTATTGCGACCGGCAACCACGATCAGTGTGGCCTTTAGTGGACTCTGCATTAAACCACTCACCATCAGCCGCACGTGTTCATCGTCAATTCCGCCACCGAAGAGGGTAACGACCGTTCCTTCCATGGGCAGATCGCGACGCCGACGTGCCGACAAGCAATCGTTTGGCTCGGCAAAACAGGGATCTATTGGAATACCACTCACAACAATTTGTTGTGGACTTACCCCACGCTCGATCAATTGATTGCGCGTCTGTTCATCACCAACAAAATAGCCATCAATCTCGGTGTAGGTCCAGAATGTATGAGCTGCGTAATCGGTGATGACACAATAAATCGGCTCAGTCAGACGGGCACTCCGCTTATACCCAACCAGTAGCTCCATCGGTAGAAAGTGGGTGCAGATAATCACGTCTGGCTGAAATGCGCGTAACACCTCTTTAAGACCGTTGGTACCGATGCTCTCAACTAGTTTGCGAATATTGTTGGTGATTTCGGCCAGATTCGGATCAGCATTGGTCTGCGTGTAAAAATACCCCCATACCAGCGGCGCCCGGTCGGTCAATTCAAGGTACGACCGGGCATATGCGAGGCGAAAGAGCCGTGAGGTGTGGTCGAGGACATCCTCGACTCGTACTTCACCTGGCTGACGACGGCTAAACGCCGCAGCCAGCGCCTCAGCCGCACGCTTGTGGCCGGTTCCTACCGATGCGTGTAAAATCAGGACTCGTGGCATAGCACTATCTCCGACGAGGCACCGTTCCGAGAGGGCCTTTCATCCTGTACCAAAATTGCCAGGCACTACTCGTTGTGATGCAACCGATAATCCTTTCTCGTTAACGGTATGGTACCATGTTTCGCCGCGATCTGTTTTACGTAGCACCAGTATTTTAGAAACGAGTCGGAAAAGTGCTTCTGTTGCAGCCTTCACTTGCTGTACCATTGGCGTCCCTCACCTTCCCCTCCAGCCCCCCTTCCGTTCCCACAAGGGTCAGGGACCGCTTCCTTCTCTATTTCGGCCACCGGAGAGAGAAATTCCCGACATCTACCATCGCCCCTTTTTCAAGAATATGCAGAACCCATTTGCCTGCAAGCGAACCTTCGCGCACAATGAACATGGTATGCTGCAAGGAATAAAACCGTCGGAGCACATATGCGAGGAATCGGTCGCTTGTTGAGAGTGCTTTTTCGGAGTCCAGTGCGTGCGTTCGGTTGCCTAGTGTTTATCCTAGGAGGAGGTAGTCTGGCAACCTGGCCACTGGCCACTGTCGGAACCATCGTAACACTCATCACCCTGCTTACGATGGTTGCCGGGCTGACCCTCTTCTGGCGTGATGCGGGCTGGTTTCGTCGTCTATGGGTAGGTGGCCTGATATTGGCGGCAACGGCAGCCATTATCGCCCTCCTCAATCCCAATACGCCACGAGGGTTGGTGTTTCAAGTGGTAGCGGGCCTGGCCCTCTTGCCATCACTTATCGCTGCTATTGGCTATGTCTGGCGGCAGCGCTTACGTGGTCGCTATGACATGCCGGCTCAGTCGCTGCCCACATCGCCACCAGCACCTACCGATCTGCCCCCACCATTACAGTGGCAGAGACCGGTTATCACCGATTTGCCGCCACCGTTACCGTGGCTGAGAACAGCTATCACCGATCCGTCAACACCAGCATCCCGGCAGGTGTCTTCGCCCGATGACCTGCCAATGCCACTGCAACACGAGAGCACAATTCCCGCGACTGACTTGCTTGACCGGTTATTGAAAACACCGCCAGAGAAGTGATATGGAGATCGATCCACGTGCTCAATTGATTGAATGGCCCAGCACCAGCCTGGGGGTCAACGGACGAATGTATATCTATACGCCGCCAGAGTATGATCCTGATGGACCGGCTTTACCGGTTGTCTATCTCTTGCGCGGTCACGAACGCGAGTGGGTTAATCGACGTGAAGATGATAGCCGGATTGGAAGCGCCATTGATGTTTACGAGCGAGTACGCGCACGGGGTGAGATTGGCCCGATGTTGTTAGTTATGCCCGGTTTAGCCAGTACTGACAACCGCATTCCCGGTTTACTGGCCGATTTCATTGCGCCACAATTGACCGATGCGCCGGGCATTGGGCATGGTCGCTTCGCTACGTTCTTTTTCGATGAGGTACTGCCTCTTGTTGAACACCAATTCAACGCTCATCCGCGTGCCAGAGCGATTACCGGATTTTCACTTGGTGGTTATATGGCGATCAAAGCTGTTGCCATGCGCCCGGAGCTGTTCGTAAGCGTCAGCGCCTACGATGGCTCCTTCCCATACGCCAGTGATTGTGGTCGCAGACCGCGTCGTTACGATACGCTCTTTACGGCACCGATGTTTGATCCGGCACTGGGTCGTCCACGCAACTGGCAACAATTGCGCGATCACAATCCGATTTGCCTGCTTATGCAGGCCGATAGAACTGCACTGCGTCGAATTAGCTGGATGATCCAATATGGGCCAGAGCACATTGAACCATGGGGTTCAAATTTTTATCGGGGTGAGTACCTACTACGGGCACTAGCTACGCTGGGTATCGCCAATGCCACCCCACAAGCTGCTCTTCCTGATGGTGCGCATACCTGGGCGGTAGCTGATCGTCATCTCGAACAGGCTCTCCCATTACACTATCGGGCTTTTGAACAAATTATCAAGAAAGACTCATGAAATCACCGCCATCCAATACAATTGAATTGCTGATCCGCTTGCGCTGGCCGCTCGCCGCAGTTGTAGGATTGCTATTTGCACTAACCCGGATGGTAGAAGGCATCTTCTTCGACGCGGCGATGGAAACGCCAACTGGTCGAACCATTGATCCGATTGTCTGGGGTATTCTCGCCTTTGGTGCTATCTGGGTGGTGTTCAGTTGGGCCATTCGTCAAGAGCAGATCCGTAGGTCGAATGAAGCGCGGATGCTTGAGGCACTGCGCGAAAGTAACGAACGGCTGGAATTGCTCTACGAAATAAATCAGCGCGTGGCATCGAGTGCGACTCTCGATGAAGTCCTCGATTACGCCATTACTCTGCCGGCCAGATTAGTCCATGCGGCTGCTGCCACGATCGTTCTTATCGATGAACGAGGACAGCCGTATACCGCACGAGTGACCGGGATAGATGCCGCCTCCCTCGAACGCACCAGAACTGCTTTCCATCAGCTTTCGATGAGCATCCCTCCGAGTCAACCGGTTATACTCCAACCACAACAGCCATGTGCCTGGACAGCATGTCTGATTTTACCGTTGGTTGAACGAGCAGTACAACCAATTGGCTGGATTGAAGCATTTTTGAAAGAAGACAAGGCAGCCGCGACAGAAAGCCGACAGCCATTGTTAGCAACTGTAGCCGCTGAACTGACCGAAGCAATCATCAACTGTCGGCGCCGTGACCGGGTTATTGCCAGCATAGCTGCTGTTGAACGCGCTATCAGCGCCGAGCGTACTCGCATTGCTCGTGACCTCCACGACGGTGTTGCCCAATCGTTGGCATTTATGCGGATGCGGATCGATTTGTGGGAAGACTGGCTACAACAAGAGCCAGAACGTCTACGCGCCGAGTTTGCCGATTTCAAGAGGAACCTGCGGCGCCAGATTGAAGAGTTACGACGGGCAATTTTTGCCCTGCGCCCGATTGAAATCGGACAGCTCGGCTTTGCCGGTGCGCTCCGGCGCTTCGTTCAGGAGTTTGCCGAACAACATGACTGGAATGTTGCCATCGATTTCGCCGAGTTGCCCCCTGATATACCGCCAGTATTGGAACTAGCCGCCTTTCGCTTTGTTCAGGAAGCGCTGAACAATGTTGCCAAACACGCGCAGGCTCGTCGGGTTTGGGTCAAGCTAGGAGTGCGTGACCAGGGACTGATCATTCATGTACGTGATGACGGAATTGGGTTTAATCCGGGCGAAGAACTGCCAGCCGGTCACCTGGGTTTGCGTCAGATGCGGGAACGGGCTGCGGCTCTCGATGGTCATGTAACTATCATTTCACGTCCTGGCGATGGCACTGAAGTGCGAGTCTGGTTGCCATTGCTCTATTCATCAACACCGGTGGCCTGAAACTGGGGGGCAACCAGTATGCTGATGCGTCAAACGATGGTTTCCAGCCACGTACCGCAAGACGCGGGCCAGCGGCCCGCGCACCCAGGACACC